>JABDBB010000052.1 GCA_013288845.1 Chlamydiota bacterium
AAACTTTCAAAAAGCGCATCGACAAGCCGCATATGCGTAAAATTAAGAAATAATAACCTATTAGAGATTAAATGTTTATGGTAGTTATTAAAAATGTTTTTATGGGACAGAGGATCGCGGAAGCGATCCAAGCGGGGAGCCCCGTATGAAATGAAAGGGCGAAGCCCTGCAATGAAATGCGGGGTAAAAGCAATCTCAATATTACGCTGCGGTAGTCAGCGTAAGAAGGTATTGTATGAGTTTTGTATAAAACTCCTTCCGGTGCGAATATGCCTAAGGATGTTTTATTTTCTTACGCTGACTGCCGCAGCGTAGTATATTTTTTTGCTCGACCCCGCATTTCATTGCAGGGCTTCGCCCTTTCATTTCATACGGAGCTCCCCGCTTGGATCGCTTCCGCGATCTCGATTTCCCAAAAATTTCCTACTTATAACTATTCTTTAATACATATTGAACCTATTAGCTTAAAACGCCTCGACAAGTCGATGCGAGGGCAAAGCGGTGACGAGTCACCGCACTCCAAACGCTGCGCGTATCGAATTCCTCTTACAATGCATTAGGGATGGCTTTTACCTGTCAATAAAGCATAAATTTTTTCGGGAGGGATTCTATAAGTATTAGAATTTCCGCCACCTTGGTAAAATCCGAATTCTTCTATATATCCCAAAGATCCTTCCGGCAAAGTCACTTCAACTTCTTTTGCATTTACAATGCCGGGTTCATCACCCCACTTGAAAGGAACGGAAACTTCTTGCTCAGATCCGTCTTCCTTTGAATAACATTGACGGAATTCATGTGCGCCCCCTGTTTTAGAAAAAATATCATATTGATATCCTCTGCTCGAGAGTAAGCACACAAAGAAAATTTGTATTCCCGGAGGAAGAGTGTTTCCTTTTAAAGATTGAGGATCATACTCTACTTGGAGTGGGTAAGTGCGTTGAGTCCTGTTTAAAGAAAATGTTTTAGCTAAATCAAGAATATTTCTTAAATGGGCTGCCAGTTCAACATGGCTTGTCCCTAATTTTTCCACAGTGTCCCAATCCTGCTGCAATACTTCTATAAGGCTTTCATCTTTGCCTAAGAATCCGGATTGAGAGTAGCATCCGGGACCGGGACGTGCTCTTTCTTCAATTTTTTGAATAGAAATACCATTAATAGACTTTAAAGTAGCAAGCTCGTTGCGATCCCTAATATAGGGAGAAGGATTTATTGTGTGAGGTTCAAAAAAATTTAAACTAACCTTTTTCTCCAATTCTTTAACCTGTATTCCGGAGAGGAGACTGATCACCTTTAAGGCTTTATTTTTTTGGGTATAAAATCCATACTCTTCAATATACTTAATAAAAATCCGACTCACTAAAATAGTTGTAAATTTTGTTTTTGTTTTATGATCAATTTCATAACTTATTTTATGTGTAATTTTATAAACCGGGTCGTTGCTATTGCTTTCATCTGAAATTTCTCCGGACTGCAGATGCTTTGTCGGATCGAATGTACCTTCTACTTTTTGTTTTTCATAAAAACACCAAAATTTAGTTTTAAAACTACTCCACGCTAAGTTAGCCGTATTGTAATACACTCCTGTCTTGCTCAGACAAGGATCCTCAGATTTATTGGTCTGTTCTATCTTATTAAGGATCATACGCAAATGCGTCGCTAACTCTGTATGAGTATAACCAAGTTGTGTTACAGTCTCGTTATCCAGTTCTATTTTTTTTTCGAAACTATATGTGTCCCGGTTTGACCAAGGTTTGTTTCGGGCGTCATTCGATATTGCTGTGAGATTAGTGACCATTTTTATTTCCTTGGGTTCGATGGATTATATATATAATAATTGAACCGGGAAATTTTACAAAGATTTTTTTAAAAAATGCTGAAGCAGGAGGTCCGGATAGCGACATAAACCGTTATCCGGATTAAAAGAGGAGTATTAAAAAATTACCAATCAAGAATGACTTTACCGGATTGCCCTGATAACATAGCTTCAAATCCCTTTTCAAATTCATGATAAGAATAATGATGCGTAATTAACGGCGAAATATCCAATCCGCTTTCAATCAGACTCGTCATCTGATACCACGTTGAAAAGATCTCTCTTCCATATATCCCTTTAATATTCAACATACGGAAAATCACTAAATCCCAATCAATCGCACATCCGGGAGGCAATATCCCCAACAAAGCGATGTTCCCTCCATGACGCATCGACTCCAACATTTCATTAAATGCCCGAGGATTCCCGGACATTTCAAGTCCGACAGTAAATCCATGATCGATGCCGTGTTTTTTCATGAACTCTTTCAAAGAAATTTCGGCGACGTTTACAGTTGCGGTTGCCCCCAATTTTTTTGCTAAATCAAGGCGGTATTCATTGACGTCAGTGACAACAATATTTCTTGCTCCGGCTTTTTTTGCGATGGCTGCAGCCATAATGCCGATAGGACCGGCTCCTGTGATCAAAACATCTTCAGTTGTCAAAGGAAAGGATAACGCTGTATGCACGGCATTGCCGAACGGATCAAAAATTGCGGCTATATCGTCGGAAATGAAATTGGGTAATTTAAAAATATTCTGTTCCGGTAAAGAGGCATACTCTGCAAATATTCCGGTTGTATGATAGCCGATTCCTCTGACATTCATGCAAAGGTGTTTTTTTCCCATCATACAAGGCGGGCAATATCCGCAGGTAAGATGTCCTTCCGCACTCACCCGATCGCCTATCTGAATATTTTTCACTGCGGATCCGATTTCTACGACCTCTCCCATAAACTCATGTCCGATGGTCAAAGGAACGGGTACATTTTTCTTCGCCCATTCTTCCCACTTATAAATATTGACGTCGGTTCCGCAAATCGCTGTTTTTCTTATTTTAACAAGTACATCATGCGGACCTACTGTAGGCATCGGAACTTCCCCGAGCCATAATCCTCGTTGAGCCTCTTTTTTTATTAATGCTTTCATTTAAGACCCCTCATTTATAAAACATTCATAACCGGAATGACTGTATGTAAAATATTTATTTATAATTTTGATCACATAAATCGATTTCTATTATAAATTTCTTTCAAATAGATAGCATTAGTTTTTTTATGAACCGGTCTTCTCTTCAGGAATAACGGTATAATTATACATAACAGTGACATTGGCTCCGGAAATAATTTTTTCCCACACGGGACGGTTTTGTATGGAATTTTTATTTGAATATTTAACGGATGCCGAAAGGTTTTTCGAAAGGAAGTTGATCTTGTACAGCTCGTGTAATCCTTTAGGATCATCACGGAACCACCATTCAAAAAAAATGCTGTCATTATTGACGAAAATTACACGCGAATTCACAGCTTTTCCATGCTGAATTTCTAAATCTTTTATGGCAGAATGATAAAAATCATAAGGAGTTTTTTCCGATCTCACAAATACATCGGCTTCAAGACGCTCCGATGCGTTTTCCGGTGATTCACCTTTGATGAAAAACTTCTTATGATACTTCCCTTCACCGAATTCAGCCCAATTTCTTCCGTCTAAACTCGTACTGATATCATATCGAACATCCGAAGGCGCTACGAAAAAGGTGTATTTTTTTAAAATTTTTTCCCAAACAGCTTCACTTTGTTGTCCGTTTTCATCAGGATTTTCGTTATACCGAAAAAATTTTAATCCGTACGCATCTTTACTGATCTTCATCAAACCGCGGGAAACTTCTTTTCCGGTTGAATCTGTTCCCCACCAACTAAAAAGGATGTAGTTATCCCGGACTTTAATCATATTAGAGTCGTATCGTATGTCCGGATTATCGTTCAAAAGATCCATAAGTTTTTCATAATAAATGAGTAACGGAAAGTCATCGGCAGGAATATATTGAAAAATGATCGTTTCTTTTCCGGATTTTTCCGCCTCATCCATAGGGGCATAAATTTGCTCACCGTCAGCCTTTTTTTCCAGAAATTTCCAAACTCTTCCGTCTTCTTTAAATTGCAAAGAGTTCTCGGCTAAAAGGGGTGAAAAAGCGTAAGTAATTGAAAATAAGTATATTAAGAATATTGATTTGTTTCGCATAGAATAAAACCTCTAAGATCAACTCCTAATTAAAAGAGCAGAATTCATGCCGGAAAAGATGTTCTTGAAAAAAAAATATCTTTAAAACAAGATGTAAGTGTTATGTTTATTTACCAAAGATTTAATGATGTTTTCTTTTTTCTATAACCTATCTTTATTTTTTCTTTTTGTCCTCTCCGCACCCAGATTCTTTTTTCAAAAGTTTTTTAAAGGCAAATATTCCCGATATTTCTTCACCCGATTGGTGCCTGAATTCCCTTTCGAAGAGGTAAAAAATAAATATGTGATCTGGGTTCACGCCGTATCAGTAGGCGAAACCAAAGCAATCGCAGCTTTAGTGAGAGATCTCAAGAAAAAAATTCAAAATCCTTATATTATCATCTCCTCGGTCACTGAAACAGGTCATGCCGAAGCAAAAAGAACCTTGGGCTGTGCCAATACCCATATTTTTCTCCCTTTTGACTTTTCTCCCGTGATTAGACCGTTCGTTAAAAAAATCCGCCCGGATTTAGTCCTCATTTCCGAAACAGATCTCTGGTATAACTTTTTGTCCTGCTCCAAAGAAGAGGGGGCCAAAATTGTTCTGGTAAACGGAAAAATATCCGGAAAATCTACTAAAAGACTAAAACGATTTCCCTTTTTCGCTTCAAAAATTTTCTCTCTCTTCGATCTGCTTTGTATACAATCGGAAAACTATCTTTTCCGATTTCAATCAACAGGGATTTCAACGGAAAAAATGTTTGTCACAGGGAATTTGAAACTTGACGACGATTATCCCGAAATAAAACCCGAAGAAATTGACGCCTGGAAAAAAGAATTAGGGATCTCCCCGGACGACGCTGTCATTGTAATAGGATCGACCCACCATCCGGAAGAGGAGAAAATCATCAATAAATTACAGGTACTTTGGAAAAAAAATCCGGCCCTCAAAATGATTGTAGTCCCCAGACACCCCGAACGTTTTGACTCGGTAGCTAAATTACTGGAGGATTTAAAAATTCCTTTTACCAGATTCAGCGCACTTAAAAATAAACAGGGCAACGAAAATGTAATTCTTATAGACGCAATGGGACTTTTAAGAAAATGCTACCGATTTGCCGATATAGCCATTGTCGGAGGAAGTTTTTGTGAAAAGGTGGGCGGTCATAATATATTAGAGCCATGCTGGTATGGCGTTCCCACTCTATTCGGTCCGCATATGTACAATCAGCCCGAAATGGTGGATATGGTCAAAAGATACAATGCAGGGATTCAGGTATCTCTTGACGATCTTCCCCGAGTGATAGAAAGGCTGATTAAAAATAAGGGCGAAAAAGAGCTGCTGGGTAAAGGTGGAGTTCGATTGGTTTTTCATAGCAAAGGGGCCACAAAAAAGACTTCAGATCATATTCTTGGTCCTCATTTTCAAACTACTGAAAAAAGAAGCGAGGCGCTGATTTAGGGTTTTTTCCCTTTTTTTCTGTTTTTTTTGGAATTTAGCTTGTGTTTAAAAGTGCAGCCGGGCTAATATAATGCTTCAAAGTTAATCAGTTAACTAAGAATGACGCGGGGTGGAGCAGGGGTTAGCTCGTTGGGCTCATAACCCAAAGGTCGGAGGTTCGAATCCTTCCCCCGCTATTTTTCTTTCGGGCGGCATAGCTCAGTTGGTTAGAGCAACGGAATCATAATCCGTGTGTCCTTGGTTCAAATCCGAGTGCCGCTAAAATCCCAAAGTACATCACAATATCCCCTTTATGTAAGAAGAATTGAATACGCACAGCGTTTGGAGTGCGGGGACTTGTCACCGCTTTGCCCTCGACTCGACTTGTCGAGCCGTTTTAAGCGATGTTTTGTGTTTATAGATATTCAGAAATTCGTTCAAAGATTAGTTCTCTAAGTTTTTAAAAACGCATCGACAAGTCGATGCGAGGGCAAAGCGGTGACGAGTCACCGCACTCCAAACGCTGCGCCAACTCAATGCATCTTTCATAATTAACTAACTATCAATGACTTTTCTCATCCTTTCACGTTCTTTTCTCGGATCCGCTATCGGTACCGATTGCAATAAAGACCGGGTGTAGGGATGCTTCGGATTTCTTAAATCTTCCGAAGACCCTCTTTCCACAATTTCTCCGCGATACATCACACCGATCTCATCGGCAATCCATCTGACTAAAGGTAGGTTGTGAGAGACAAAAAGATAGGTAATCCCTAATTCCTTTTGGAGTCGAACCAACAGATCAATGATCAACACTTCATGATGCGCATCTAAAGAAGAGGTGGGTTCATCGCAAAATATAAATTGCGGCTCTACAGCAAGCGCTCTGGCTATGACAATCCGTTGTAATTGGCCGCCGCTTAGCTCTCGAGGATATTTTGTTAAAAGGGTATCGGAAATATGCACATATTCTAAAAGTTGTTTTATGGCCGGTTTTCGTTCTTCACCTAAAGCCAGTGCGTGTATATCCAAAGCTTCTTCTAAAACCTTTCTTACGGTCATCCGCGGATTCAAAGCTCCGTAAGGATTTTGAAAGATCATCTGCATGTTCTTTGGCTGTAATCCGTGCACCGGTTGTCCGTTTAAGAAAACAGAGCCTTCCGCAGAAGGAATCAACCGGAGAATAGCTTTGCCTACAGACGATTTTCCGGATCCGCTTTCACCGATCAATCCAAATGTTTTTCCTTTTTGAATGTCAAAAGAAACAGAGGAGACTGCCGAAAAATCTTCTCGTGTAGTTCTGTAACGAACAGAGAGTTTTTTAACTTTTAAAAAAGGAATATTATCGGACATTGCAACTCCAACGCTCTTTTTGTGCAAGGAGCATCCTTGTATAGCTGTTATCGGACTCATAAAAAATGTAGTCAGTCGTTCCCCGGTCTACTATTTCACCGTCTTTCATCACATAAATTTTTTCGGCAAATCCTGAAACCAGCGCTAAATCATGTGTAATCAATAAAACACTCATATTTTTTTCCGTACGGATTTTTTGTATCAATTTCATGATCTCAGCTTGCGTAGTCACATCCAATGCTGTAGTAGGCTCGTCTGCAATCAACAATTTAGGATTGCAGGCAAGGGCTATGGCGATCATGATTCTCTGTCGCATTCCGCCGCTTAATACATGCGGATAGCTGTTATATGTTTCTACAGGTTGCGGGAAACCGACGAACTCCAAGAGTTCGAGTACAATTTCTTTCCCTTTTTGTTTGGAAAAATTATTCTGCGTCAGAACAGATTCTAAAATTTGTGTTCCTACGCGCATCAGGGGATTCAATGCAGATTGTGCCTGTTGAAAAATGATGGCAATTTCTTTTCCCCTGAAAGAGCGTAGTTCCGATTTTGTCATTTCGAGGATATTGGCACCGGAAAATAAAACGGTTCCTTCTACAGAAACAGAGGTGTCATCGGGGAGTAAATGCAAGAGGGCATGGGCCGTCATACTTTTTCCGGAGCCCGACTCTCCCACAAGGGCAATGCACTCGCCTGTATCCATAGCAAAAGAGATATTTTTGATGATGTCCCGTGACCGGATCCGGACGGAAAGATTTTTCACCGACAATAGAGTACTCACAAGATCTCTACCTCGTCAGCTAAACAATTTCCCAAAATATTGAATGCCAAAATAGTCAACGTAATCAATCCGATAGGAAAAAAAATTCTCCAAGGATAATACTCCAAAGCGGGCAATCCTTCATTTGCCATCGTTCCCCAACTCGCCGCAGGGGCTTGGATGCCTAATCCCAAAAACCCCAAAAAAGCTTCCGCAAAAATAGCTGCGGGGATTGTCAAAGTCAAAGTGGAAATGATAGAGGGAAGGGCATTCGGAAGAATGTGTTTACACAATATTCTTGTTTGAGAAGCTCCGAGAGCTGCGGCTGCCAAAACATACTCCTGCCGATTTAACTGCATAACCTGCGCCCGCACCACTCGTGCCATATTGATCCATCCTGTTATTGTCAGGGCAATGACAACCGTAAAAAGACCGGGTCCCAACACAACAGTCAAAAGAATCACTGGCAGTAGATAAGGCAATGAGTAACATATGTCCGCTCCGCGCATCATAATTTCATCGACCTTTCCCCCATATAATCCGGCAATGCCTCCCCAAATCAGTCCGACAACCAAATCTACCAGAGCAGCGGCTATTCCGACAGTAAGCGAAATACGGGCTCCGTACGAACAGCGAATAAAGATGTCTCTCCCTAAATCATCTGTACCGAACAGGTGCGAAAAAGAAGGGGGCAAATTGGCATTTTGTAAGTCGATTGTGTCATAATTTGCCTCCGAAAAAAAAGGGATGACTAACGCCTGGAATAATACTGCAAGTAAAATACAGAGGGCAAATTTTTTCAATAACTCCTCCGGAATGATAATTTGGCTGCCGAATTTTCTCTCAAACGTGGATCCAACAGGAAGTTGACCAGATCAAAAAATAAAATACTTCCCATAAAAATAAGGGCATAAAAAACAGTAAGTCCCATAATAACGGAATAATCACGATGCATCACACTTCTCACAAACCATTGACCGGATCCCGGAATAGCAAAAATTTTTTCGACAACAAAACTTCCGGTTAAAATACTTCCGGTTAACTGTCCTAAATATGCTGTAACCGGTAAAAGAGCGTTTCTGAATACGTGCTTTATAATGATCTCCGAATCTCTCAATCCTTTAGACTTTGCTGTTTTAATATAGTCCTGCCTCAAAACCTCAATCATCTGTCCTCGCATAAGTCGTGCTATAAATGCTGCCGGTAAAGCTGCCAGCGAAATCGCCGGTAAGATGGTATGAAAAAATGATTCAAAACGGGCCACAGGAAATAACTGCCATTTCACCGCAAAAAAATACTGCAAAAATGTAGCCAAAGCAAAATTAGGGACCGATATTCCGATAGCAATCAGAATCATCACTCCATGATCAAGTCGGCAATTTCGGTTCATCGCGGCAAAAGTACCTACCGATATCCCCATGCCGACGGCGATCAGTATCGCCTCAACACCCAATAAAAAAGAAACGGGGAATCCTTCCCGAATAATACTTGTGACACTCCTCCCTTTATATTTTAAGGAGGGTCCGAAATCAAATTTGACTACTGAAGAAAGATATCGGATATACTGCTTTGAAAAAGAATCTTCTAATCCGTAATGCTTACGTAATTGTTCATGAATCTCTTTCGGTAGAGCCTTTTCATCCTGAAAAGGATCTCCGGGAATCGCCTTCATCAGAAAAAAAGTAAGACTCACAATCACAAAAAGTGCAACCGCTGCAGAAAATATTTTTCTGCAGAGGAAAAAAAGTATCTCTACACTATTCTTTATAAGCATATTTAAAATCGACATATCCCAATTCTGAAAAGTAAACTCCTTTCACATTTTTTTGTAAATGGGTGAATGTCGGATAGTATAACGGAATAATCGGCATATGATCGATAAGAATTTTTTCTGCCTTACTCAATAAATGTTTTCTGGAATCAAAACCGGATTCAGTCATCGATTTATCGAGAAGGGCAATGTATTCGGGATTCTCCCAATTTGTATTATTTGTTTTGCTTTCACGTAACTTAAATACTTCAAGAAAATTCATAGGATCGCGAATGTCACCAAACCAGGATCCGATAGTAAGATCAAAATCATTCCGCGATAATCTGTCAAAAAAAACAGCGGGTTCACATGCTTCAAGCGAAATTTTAAGGCTCAATACCTTTTTCCATTGAGCGGCAAGTGCTTGCGCAATTTTGTGATTCCTCTCCGTAGGAGTATAACACAGTGTCAAAGGGGGTAGATCATCAAGCGAACTATGTAATTCAGATAAGGCTTCCTGTAAATATGTCCATGCTTTAGTCGGATTATTATCTTCAAAATAGGGCTGATTTTGCAATCCGTACGTAAGCGGAACAAGTCCGGTTGCAGGCTTTTGATCGGATAAAGTAATGTGTTCGACAATCGATTTTCTATCGACTGCAGAAGCTAAGGCTTTTCTGAGCTTGTTGTTCGAAAGGGGATCTTTTCCTGTATTCAAACGGAGAAAATGGACTCCGTCTGCTAATGTGAAAATTAGTTTCCTTTGTGCTTTCAATACATTCAACGCATCCGGCGGAATCATTCCCATAGGAGACCCTACCCAATCGATCAAATCTCTTTTATACATCTGTAATGCTGTGTTCTCATCGCATATGATCAGCTTAATTTTATTCAATTTCACAAGATGGGCATCGCGGTGCAGTAAGTTTTTTACAAAAATGAGTTCTTTATTATGAGACCATTCCTGCAGTCTGAAAGGGCCGTTTGTCACAATAGACTCGGGAGAGGAATAGGTGCTTTCTCCGATGGCTCTGTTTTCTTTTTTGATAGGAGAAAAAAAATGGGTGGTAGTTAATTCGAGAAAATAGGGGATCGGACTCTCTAACTCGACAACCAACGTATGCGGATCGGTTGCTTTCACTCCGATTTCCGAACCGGGCACTTTACCGGATTTCGCCTCTCTTCCGTTTTTAAGGATATAAAGCTGATAGGCATTGGGAGCCGGAAAATTAGGACTAAGGACACTTTTCCAGGCATATTCAAAATCAAACGCTGTAAGATCGGAGCCGTCTGCCCAGAACGTTTCCTTTAATCGGAATGTATATCGTTTACCGTCAGGAGATACATCTACGGAAGAGGCAATCCCGGGAATAATTTTTCCGTGG
>JABDBB010000053.1 GCA_013288845.1 Chlamydiota bacterium
GCATATTCAGCTCCGACCAAAAAACCTTTCGCCGGATCATAATAATGATAAATAAGAGCAAAAAGACATTCTGAATCTGTTTGCCCTTTCACACTTAAAAAAGTTTCGTTTGACAGACGATTTAAAATATCTCGTTTTATACGATCGAATTGTTTGATTGTGCCGTTATGGGCAAATAATAAATTTTTGATTACGAAAGGGTGACAATTTTGAATCGCCACATCTCCGACAGTGGAAGCTCGGACGTGTCCGATAAAACAGGAAGATTTAAGTTTGCAGGAAAGATTGTGAAGATTCGCGTCGTTCCAAGCAGGCTGAACGGATTTAAAAAGGCCCGGTTTATCTTCAATTTCTTTGCTATACCAGCCAATTCCAAAACCGTCGGCATTTAATCCGCGGCTACCGTTTCTTGCATGTTTACTTTGATTGATGAGGGAGTTGACAGGTTTTTTTAATACCTCATCAAGCAGAATGGCCTCTTTACCGATATAAGCAACGAAACGACACATGAAAAAGCCTTAACTTACAGGTTGCGCTACCTTATCTGTAACATAAGTTAAGATTTCGCGGGCAATATTTTTTTTAGTTGCAAGTTCCAGGCCTTTAAAACCCGGCGAAGAGTTCGCTTCTAATACTTTGTATCCTGTTTCGTCAAATAAAATATCGATTCCGGTGACATCAAGTTTCAATAATTTCGCAGTTTCCAAGGCTAAATGTTCTATTTCCGAGTCAATTTTGTATTCTTCAACTGTGGCTCCCAAAGAAAAATTTGCTTTGAATCCGCCGTCTTTTGCAATTCTACGCATACAGGCCACGACTTTGCCGCCCATCACAAAAACCCGTAAATCTTCACCTCTTCGGTGGCCTACATATTCTTGGATGATGATATTCATATTTTTATTATAGCTATACATTAACTCCATGATATCCTGAAATTTTTCAGGGGAATCACAAAGGTAGATTCCTCTTCCTTCCGTTCCTGTAATATTTTTGATGATAAGAGGGAATCCGATCTCACGCTTTACGATTTTGATGTCGATAGGAAATTTCAATAACATGGTTTTGGGAGTGGGAAGATTGCTTTGTGCGAGCAATTGATGGATTTGTAATTTATCTTTGACAACTTCAATTGTTCGTGAGGAATTGCATGTGTAGATATTCAAATTTTCGAGTTGTCGAAGAACGGCAAGGGCAAAGTATCCTGTACCCGAACCCATTCGGGGAAGAACGAAATCCGGAAGTTCTGTGACCACATCATCGATGAGAACGCTTCTTTTTCCGGAACGGCTGACAATCAGCTCAAATTGTTCGGGAGAATGAACCGACATCTCGATCCCTAATTCTTCGGCTTCTTTTAAAAGTCTGGTGACTCCAAAATCGGAATCGGTGATGTCTGCCTGCTTTTTTTTGTAGAGAATCCAGCCTTTCATTTATCTTCCTTAGATTGTAATAGGTTCAAAGGTTTCCAATCTAAAATTGTTGAAACCCCTTGAGAATCATACTATTTAGCCGGAAATTATCAAAGAAGTCAAACAATAAAATTATTAATTCAGATTTGCTGAAATTGACAATAATTAGAATATCCTATAGCATAAATCAGATTTATATAAATTTTTTTTAAAAAAGGCAATTATTCTCATGTCCAAACCCCAAACATCAACATGGAGTAGCTCCGGGGGCTATATCTGGTCTATGTTAGGTTCTGCAATCGGATTTGCAAACCTTTTAGGATTCGGTTCTCAAGCTTATAAAAACGGGGGGGGGGCTTTCCTTATCCCATTTTTCACCGCTTTGATTGTTTTGGGAATTCCTATGTTATTTTTAGAAGGGATTATGGGGCAAAAACATGCAGAGCCGTTAGTTACCTGTTACGGAAGGGTGATCGGAAGGCCCGGGAAAATTTTCGGTTGGTTGGCGGTGATTGCCGTCACCACGATAGGAGCTTTTTATACGGTCCTGACCGGATGGTCTATTGCGTATACCTATTATGCCGGCGCCGGTTTGATACCTGAAGATGTCGCTTCATTTTTTTATAATGATTTTTTACATGCGACCGGAAAAATATTTATTCCCGGAACTATGTCGATCCCTGTGTTAGTGTCGACACTTTTTGTCGGTGTTTTGGGTTGGATTGTATTGTCGAGAAATATCCAAAAAGGGATTGAGAAATGGTGTAGTTTCTTTTTGCCCCTTCTTGCCGTAGTCATCTTGATTTTTGCAGCAGCAGTATTTTTCCTTCCCGGTTCCGAAATAGGATTTTACCGTTATCTCTATCCCGATTTTTCTAAATTGAAAGAATTGACCATTTGGAGAGACGTTTTCGGTCAGCTTTTTTTCAGTCTGTCGCTGGGATTAGGGATTGTTGTCGGTTATTCGCGCCATACCACTACCGCAACGGACATTCGCAAAGCGATGATCATTGTGGCATTTTCTGACTTTCTTATTTCCTTTATATCCGGATTCATTATTTTCGGTTGTTTGGGGTATATGTCCTATCTGAAGGGAGTTCCTTTTGACAGTATTGCCGATACTAATTCTATTTTTGATATCGGTTACCTTGCTTTTCCTTTAATTTTAATGACATTCGGTCCTGTTTTTTCCAAAATTTTAGGTGCTATTTTCTTCTTTTGTCTTTTTATAGCGGGATTCACCGGAATTTTTTCTATAGTGGAAAGTATCGTCGGAAATTTACGTATAGAATTCCAAATGTCCCGTAAACGGGCTGTGACAATCTCGATGGGGATGATTTTATTGCTTGCCCTTCCTTTTTCTATGGGGAACGGAACTGCTTTGATCGATGCGATAGAACCCATGGTGATGGGCAACAATATGCTGATCGGAGGGATTGCGCAGATCATTGTATTTATGTATCTGTCGAAAGAAATTTCCGCTAATCCTATTTGGTATAAAGGAAAGAAGAGACATCTTGCTTTTTATTCCATTAAGTATCTTTCGTTGGTGATTTTGATTGTTTCTTTGGTAATTTCTTTATCTACCGAATATACCTCAGGATTCGGAATCCCCGAAGCGGTCAGGTGGAGTTGGTTTGTTGCCGCTTTAGCGATTGCAACCGCCCTTGCTTATAAAGATAAGGAAGTCGGTCAAGGACCATAAAACCACCCAACAAGTTAACGGAGAATCTTATGTTCCCTTTTTCCCTGACCGAAACAATAAAAATGACCACGACATTTTCGGATAAAACTCCTCCCTCCGTCGTGCAGGTGGGAAATAGTATTATTTTACACTCATGCCTAACCGGTCCGGAGGCAATATTTCTTACTTTTGCAGAAGAAACGATTCAGTACCTTTTGAAACAAAATAAGAAGTTGATCTACCTTGGTACATCTGAACATGAGCAAAAATGTTTTAGTGATTGGGTAGCAAACACATTTCCCTCCACACAACTCTCTTCAGAACAATTCAATTTAGTTACAATAATTATATCAATTTGGATGAAAGCTAAAGTCTTTATTCAAAATGAACTCAAGATATCTCAAAATCAGGAATCAATTGAAGATGAAAAATTTTGGCACACGTATGCTAACCAATTAGAATGTGAATTCAGGTTACAGGGGAAATCACGTACAGTATTTACTGAAAGACAGGTAATTCATTTACTAACAGTCTTAGATAATATAAGAAAAATAGAGCATGCCTCCTAATTAAGTAACCGGTTACGTTAAGAAATTTTAACTCGCGTGAGCGGTGGTCGTATATTCATTAAACTAAAGAATAAGTAAATTCATATTAGCTTAACGCGTATCCGACAAGTCGAATCGAGGGCAAAGCGCCGCATTCCAAACGCTGCGCGGGTTAAATCCCTCTTTGGTGCTCTGTGAGGTGGTATGCTTGGGCAATACAATCATTGACTGATACTCCGTAATAATTCCATCCCAGAAAAGAAAAATGGGGGGATAGATTTTTGACATGCTCTTCCATTTTTTTGATTCTATCCATATGCCCTATGGTGTATTGAGGAATGGCATTTTTTCTTTTGTATATGGTAATTGAATCGGGAATCTCTGTAATATTCAGTTGTTCTTTGACGGCTTTTATCGCCAATATTTCTATTTCTTTTTCGCTCATGTCTATCATTCCGGGAAAAAGAGAGCCGCCTGTCATGACAGACAATCGCGTTTCATCCGGACGTTTATTTTGTTGAGGAAAAACGGAGGAGTCCCACACCATGCCGAGAACCGGATTTTTTTCAGAAGAAGGGATTAAGTGTCCGAATCCTTTATTTGGAAGTACTTGTTTTTTATATCCTACACACGCAAGAGCAACAGAGGCTGTTTCAACGGAGGGAAAATTCGGAATATCCTCTTTCAATAATTCGGCAAGATGTTCGCCCGGGCAGGCTGCAAAAAGACTATCGCATTCTTCCGGCTCATGATTTTTAAATGAAACTATAATTTTTTCTTTCTTAAAAGTAATATTATCGGCAGTTTTTTTAAGGAATAGTTCATTTTTCAGGTGTTTTGCCAATGTATCCGTCAGAGTCTGCATACCGTTTCTGAAAGAAAATATCGGCTCTTTACAGAATTTCCTGACGAATTCCGAAGAAGACACATCACATTTTTTTCGGGAGAATACCCCCTTCATTATGGATCCGTTTATCTGTTCGTAGGTATGTAATAAAGGGAAACAGGCCTTCATAGAAAGTTCGGCTATTTTTCCCGCATAGATTCCTAATGTCATAGGATCAATAAAAGTATCTGTCATGTATCTGCCGAAACGCCGCACCATGAATTGTTCAATTGTTTCCTCGGATCCGGATCCTTTCGGAATAAATAATTCTCTTAAAAGAGCTTTGGGAACCCCTTTCATGAGAGGCGAAAACAGAGCACCAAAAATTCCGGCGGGCAAAGCCTGAAGTTTTTCATCGCGATAAATAAATTTTTTCCGTGAGGACTTATCGGCGCTGATGATCTCTTCGGTAAGGGATAATTCCTCTATCAGGCGGAGCGTATACCGTCCGTTACCTGCAGAACGACAGCTGCGAGGTCCGAGTTCAAAAAGAAATCCGGCATCATGCACGGTTTGTATGCATCCTCCCGGAAAAGAATTTCCTTCAAAAATTTTAATGTTGAGAGAATTGCCGAATTTTTTTTTAAGCAGATAGGCTAAAGTCAATCCGGAAATACCGGCTCCGATAATTCCGATTGTTTTCATGAAGAGGCGGAATATTGTTTGACTGTATCGATCAGGATTTTTACGGCGTCCGGCGAGACATCCGGAGCAATTCCGTGACCCAGATTAAAAATATAGGCCGGATCATTCTGCATGCTATCCAAAATACTCTTCACCTCTCTTTGCAGGACCGGCGGAGAGGCATATAGAATATCAGGATCCAAATTCCCCTGCAGGGTTATATTCGGAAGTTTAGAGCGAACAGAGGCAATACCTGCATTCCAATCCAATCCGATTCCTGAAGGACCTGCTTTTGCAAGGAGGGGGGCAAATACGCAGGATCCTTTGCAAAATAAAATAGAAGGGACATTTTTTTTTCTGACTGCATCGGAAATCCGTTTCATATAGGGAAGAGAAAATTCACGAAAATGGTTATCGGAAAGAGCGTTAGCCCAAGAGTCAAATATTTGAATCACATCTGCCCCGCTATCGATTTGTTTTTCTACATATTCAATTGTATGAGAGGTCAGTAAATTGAGAAGTTTATGAAATGAGTCCGGATTTTGTATCATCCATTTTTTGGTATTGCGCAGAGTTTTTCCGGTTCTCCCTTCGATCATATAGCTCGCAACAGTGAAAGGGCCACCTGCAAAACCTATGAGAGGGATTTTTAATTCCTTTTTTAACAGACGTATGGTTTGAAAGACATAATCCAATTTTCCGAGTAACGATTCGGTCCTCAGATTTTCGATATCCCGATCGGTTTTGAGAGCTTTTTCGATGACGGGACCTGCTCCGTCTTCAAATCGAAGGCCTACATCTAACGCATCGGGGATAACGAGGATATCGGAAAACACTATTGCGGCATCGGGTCCGAAAGCTTTTATAGGCTGCAGAGTAATTTCTGTTGCGATTTCCGGAGTTTTACACATTTCAAGAAAATCATACTTTTCCCGAATTTTCCGGTATTCAGGCATATAGCGACCGGCTTGGCGCATAAGCCAAACCGGAGGGCGATTCGAAAAATTTTTGCCTTTGAGAGCATCTAATAAAAGGGGATTCATCATCCCCTGTTACAAGATAGCTTCGATGATGGCCGGAACATTGAATCCGAATTCTTCGATAAGAGATTGTAGAGGAGCTGACAGACCGAAAGTATGCATGCAAATAGGAATGCCTTTACGCCCTATATATTTATGCCATCCCAATTCCACTCCGGCTTCTATGCTGACACGTATTCCAAGGTCTCCCCCAAAAACGCTCTCTTTATATTCTTCGCTTTGTTTTTCAAAAATTGCCCAGCAAGGAAAGGAGATGACCCGGACAGACTTGCCCATTTTTTCTAATTCATAAGCTACGCCCATTGCTAAAGCCACTTCTGATCCGGTGGCAACCAGCATATAATCCGGTTTTTCCCCTTTTTCTTTCCGGATGATATAGGCACCCCTGCCCATCCCTTCGGCATAGGGAACTTTTGTCTCTTTTAATTCAGGCAGATTTTGCCTTGAAAGGGAAAGAGCTGTAGGACCGTCATAATAAAGTGCGGCGAGCCATGCCATTTTCACTTCGTTCGCATCAGCAGGTCTGATAAAATGCAGATTAGGAATCGCTCTTAGAGAGGCATATTGTTCAATAGGCTGGTGTGTCGGACCGTCTTCCCCTAAAAAAATGGAGTCGTGTGTAAACTGATAAATGACTTTTGCTCTCATTAAGGCGCATAATCGAATGGCATTTCTCATGTAATCGGAAAATGTTAAAAAAGTCCCGATATAGGGAGTAAACATGCCGGTTTGGGATATTCCTGTTGCCATGGTGGCCATTCCGAATTCACGAACACCGAATTTGATGTTTCTTCCGGTAAAATTTTCGGCTTTAATGACAGGAAAATCTTTCAGCATCGTCAAATCGGAGCAGGATAAATCGGCTGATCCGCCCACCAACCAAGGCAGCATTTTTGCGAGTTCCTGTAGTACGATATTGGACGATTTTCGACCTGCCGAAGGAGAGGCTATTTCTATAGCGTTTAGTTTTTCTTCTAAATTTTCCGGCATTTCTTTTTTAGCCATTTTTTCGAATTCTACGAGGAGATCCGGATTTTCTTTAGCCCACTCTTCAAAAGTTCTTTGCCAATCGTCTTCTGCCAATCGATCTTTTTTCAAACGATTTTCAAAATAATCATACACAGATTTAGGAACCCAAAAAGGCTCTTCAGGTAATCCTAAAGCCTCTTTTGTGGCAGCCACCTCTTCAGCTCCCAAGGGGGCTCCGTGCACTTTGGAGGATCCCGCTTTGTTGGGGGATCCGCGACCGATGATGGTGTGTGCGATGATCAAGGTAGGTCTTTTTTGATGAGCCTGCAGTTCGGAAAACAGAAGATGCAGAGCATCGAGATCGTGACCGTCCACTACATGAACCTCCCATCCGTATGCTTTATAGCGTTCCATCGTATTTTCCGAGCACGATTCATTTAAAGGACCGTCTAGACAAACGCTGTTGGAATCGTAGATGAGAATGAGGTTATCGAGTTTTAAATGGCCGGCAAGGGAAGAAACTTCGGAGGAAACACCTTCCATCATACAACCGTCTCCCATAAGACAGTAGACCTTGGCATCAAAAATATTATATTTACGAGTATTAAAACGGGCTGCCAGCATTTTTAGTCCGAGAGCCTGTCCGACAGCGTTGCCGACACCTTGACCTAATGGGCCGGTTGTTGTTTCAACGCCTTCAGTATCAAGAGATTCCGGATGACCCGGAGTAATCGAATGCAGCTGACGAAAATGTTTAATGTCTTCAATTGATACGTTAAATCCGGAAAGATGCAGACAGGAATAGAGAAGCATAGAGCCATGTCCGGCGGAGAGGATAAAACGATCGCGATTCAGCCATTTCGGATTTTTAGGATTGTGTCGTAAAACATGTCCGTAAAGGTAAGCGCCGATTTCCGCGCATCCCAAAGGAAGACCGGGGTGTCCTGAATCAGCCTTTTCCACTGCATCCATAGACAGTTGTCTTATTGCGTTGGCAGTTTTTACTAAAATGCTTTTTTCATCGGCATTAAGAGGAGGATATTCCTGTTTACCTGCTTTTTCTTCTTGAAAAGTGTCCGAATCCGGTTTCATATTAGCTCCTGAAAAGATTGAATCTATTCTCAACACGATATATTTTCCGCGAGAATTATGGAAGAATAAAAAAGCTCTGACCGATTACTATTCCTGAAAAGAGACGGAGATTTCCTATGCCCATGCCGATAACAGTGGTGACCGCCACGACACGCCATATGACTCCTCATAATTTACAATTGAATAGTTTTATGCAGTCGTGTTTACAAATTATTTTAAGAATTCATAGAATATGGTATTGGTGCCAAAGAATTGAGGTGTACACTAATCCCGATAATTTCCTGAAATTGGCGGCAGGCCATTCCGTCAATTGGATTGCAGGACATAAGTCGCCGGTGAGGCTCGCAGCGTGGTCTGTTCTCATTGCAGCACGTATGACGGAAAATGCCAAGACACAAATCGAGTTGGTTCTAAAGGGAGAAAAATTTTGGGAGGAACTGACCGACCCTCATCCGTTGAATAGAAAAATTAAACGAAGTTCCCTTCCGAAAAATCGATGGATCTCCCCTTCCGTCACCTATAGAGGTGCCGTCCTATTTTACAAATATAAAAATAAAATCATAAAAATCACCAAAATCATTTTCGAATTGATTGTCGGCCTTTTTATTTTAAGCATGAAAATCATGGATTCCGTTGCTGCATTTTCTTACGGCGAGGATATTCGCAACGAAAGCATAAATGAACTGTTTGTCAACAGCAGTAAATGCTTGGAAGAACTGATAAAAAACAAAGAATTTCTTCTGTCCTGTCTAAAAAACGGCAGCAAAACTATCGGCGAGGTTTTGACAGGATCCAATTCCATTTTTACTGTAGAACAACTTATCGAAGTGGTGGAAAAAGGGATCAATGCCACAGAAAAAGTGCATAACGGAATAGAAGCCGCTTCTAAAAAAACCGGTGTTGTAGTCACCGATCTGTTTAAAAGAGGATTATTCGGCATTTTTCAAAGTGCCGGACTGACCGATCTTCTTCCTGACTCATGGGTTCCCTTTCCTAAATCGATCCGATTCAAAAGTTTCCGTAGAAAAAAGGTCCGGTTCCCCCCTGAAAATATTGTGACCCGATTCATAAATTTTGATGATTTCATCGCTTCAAAAGTGAATATAATTATAAAAAAACACGGAACCAACCTTGCCGGTAAAAAAACTATCCATTATGAACAAGTTAGAAAAAAACTGACATTTGATATACTCGACCACTATTCAAAATTGTGTGAAAGATTTAATAAGGACCCGGACTCATGATCAAAAAAGCCTGCTTTTTAGTGAATTATAATCAGTATGAATCCAAACGTCATTTTACGGAAAAATTTGCAGAGGCATTGAATAGAAACGGGATAGAAACAAAAGTTTTTGATGTCATTGAAACAAAAATTCATGAAGGCATTATCGAGGCGATTAAAGAGTTCCGTCCCGACTTCACTTTGTCTTTCAATAGTTTTAATCCTCTTCCCGACAATACATATTTATGGGACCTCTTACAAATACCGCATTTGTCCATGCTTTTAGATCCTTCCCTTTATTCGGTAGGACTCATTCACAGTCCTTATTCGGTGATTTCGTGTGTGGACTATTTCGATTGTTACGGACTGGCCACTCAAAATTTTGACCGAATTTTTTTGTTACCCCATGCCGTTGAAAAAGAGCTATGTGAAAGTCCGGACGAGCCTAAAGAGTATGATGTTGTCTTTATCGGCAGTTGTTATGATTATGAGACGATGCGCCAATGTTGGCAAAATGAGTTCTCGGAAAGCATTTGTGCCGCATTGGATCTTGCCTGCAGAATCGTACTTTCCGACGGAGATGTCCCTCTTCAGGAAGCGTTGGTCAAAGCGCAAAGAGAGACCGGCTTTCCTACAGAAGGGGTCGATTTTCTAAAGCTGTTTACCTATTTGGATAAATATACCCGCGGATTAGATCGTGTTGCTCTCATCAAAAGCATCGATGATGCAGAGGTGCATATTTTCGGAGAACTTTTTGAGGATGATCAAGGGGCGGTTAAGGGGTGGAAGGATTTACTGAAAGACAAAAAAAATGTGATTTTCCATAAACCGGTCACCTATGCCGAAAGTCTTTCTATCTTTAAAAAAAGTAAAGTGTGCCTGAACAGCAATCCATTCTTCAAAAACGGGTCTCATGAGCGAATATTTGCAGGACTGGGTGCCGGAAATGTGTTGGTTACAAGTGAGAATATTTTTCTAAAAGAGAATTTTTTTACTCCCGATATTCCCGTTATTTATTCCTTTGAGAACAGAAAGGCGGTCAATGAAAAGATCAATTATTACCTGGCCCATGAAGCCGAGAGAGCATTGTCGGGAAAAGCGGGAAAGAAGGCTGTTTTAGAGGGACATACTTGGGATCACCGTGCAAGACAGTTGAAGCAGGTGATGCCGGTCATGATAGAAAAAATTAAACATTTAATTTAAGAAGAGTTTAATTCGCGCAGCGTTTG
>JABDBB010000054.1:0-9541 GCA_013288845.1 Chlamydiota bacterium
GTGTCGTGCCGATAGCGCTATAGCAGGAAGTACAACTTCCTTCGTAGCTGATGATCAACTCTCTGTCATTGAGAAGATTCAAAACCTGCACTCCGCCGGCATCTAAAGCAATATAAGGGCGCACATCGCTATCTAAGACAGATTCTATTACCGCAATTTTTTTCTTAAGAGGCAATTCATCCCAACCCGGATACGGTTCTCCTTCTCCCGATTCACTTTGTGAAGGCACCGGAGGGGCTATATATCCGATAGGAAGAGGAATGTCGGTGCATTTCTGTGCCGCATCTTCAATTGCCTCTAAAATTAAATTGAGATGGGGAAATGTTTCCCGCGGAAAAGCCGGTATATCGGATTTATCTCGCATTTCTCTATCGATCAATTCTGTAGACAGTCGCGTTGCCTGTTCATAATTTTTTCCTATACAGACTCTACAACCTGCCTCTGCAGCACCTATTAAAGCTGTTTGTCCGAAGGAACGAAATTTGGCATCTAAAATCATTCCGTCTTCTTTATCCACAAGCCATTGAAGAATGAGAAAATTGCTGTCTTTCGGATTCCCTGCAATCCCCTCTGCCATCCGAATATTTTTTCCGTCATATTGTTCTCCGGTGAAAAATCCGGCGGATCGTGGATTCCCTATATTCTCTTTCAATTTCTTGCTGTAACGTGTCCATGGAAACGCTTCTGTAATTTCTTTAAAACTCATGTTACAGCTCCAATCCGAATGATAGTTTTTTTGCTCGATGCGCTTCTTCCGTAATGATTTCCACAGCACGATCGATGTCTTCGTCTGTGGTTTCGCGAGATAAATTAAAGCTAATGGCCGTGTGTGCTATATTTTTCTCTATTCCTGAATTCATGAGTACCAATCCGATTTGCTGAAAACTCCCCCCGCCGATGGAGGCGTAGACTCCCCGTTTATTTAAATTGAACAGAAGGTATTCATTGATGATACCGGGAAAAGCAATTGCGGTAACATTAGGGAGCCTTTCCTGATCGCGAAAAAACGGAATTGCCTCATGAAATCCTTTTAGAATCCCTTTTTCCAATTTATTGCGAAGCCGCGCTGTCTCTGTACAAAGAAAATCCCGTGCATCAATCGCCTCTTTACAGGCCGATCCCAATCCGACTAAATTCGCTACGCTATAACTCCCGGCTCTGAGTCCGGCCTGCTCGATTCCGCCTACAATAAATGAGCTGCAATGCCTTCCGCCGCGAATCCATAAAGCTCCTGTTCCGCGAGGAGCATGGAAAAAATCGCCCCCAAAAGTAATATGGGTGGCTTTAATTTTGCTTAGATCAAAATATAATTTCCCCAAAATATGGGAGGCATCGAGATGACAAAATACTCCGCGATCTTCACAGAGCTCCGAAATTTCCCCGACCGGATTGATTACTCCGGTCAATCCGTTTGCCCAATCGAGTGACACCAAAGCTGTTCTCGGACTTAAAGCGTCGGCGATAATATCGGCAGTAACGGCTCCTTGTGCATTTGCAGAGACCATTTTGCCTACGCAACCGGATTCTTCGAGTTTCCCGATCGCCATAATGGCCGGTGCTTCATCGATGTTGGAGGTAATAAAATGATTTCTTCCGGCTTCGAGAGTTTGGTCATAATAGAGGGAGTTGACAATATGATTGACCGCTTCGGCTCCGGAAGAGGTAAACACGATGTCATCATCTTCTTTAGCTCCAAGGAGGCCATATATCGATTCAAAACCTTCTTTGATTTCAGGAAAGACCTCTTGTCCTTTTTTATGGGGACTCATCGGATTTCCCCATTTCTCGGTGAGTAGAGGAATCATTTTGCCGATCGTCCGTTCGGAGGGTCGGGTGGCCATTCCGTTGTCTAAATATATTTCTTTATCCATGATAAAAAGGGGCACCTTTTAAATTTATTAAGAGTGAATTCTACATGAAGAATTTTCTTCAATCAAGGTCTAATCGCTTTCTATACATAAATTAATTTTACATCTTTATTTGCCTGTTAATTCTTTAATTTTAGTAAAAAGCATGATATTATTTTTTTTTACCGCCTCCGAGGGATAAAAATGTTTCACGATAGTATTTTACATGGTGACGAGGCAAAAAAAACCAAAACTGCCTTTTTATGGTCCCGTATTTTAGATACCCCTTTTTGGGCTATTTTTAATATGTTGCCGTTTATCTTATATCGGGATCTCCACGCGACTCCGTTTCAACTGGCTGTCATTCTTGCATTGAAACCTGTCTCCTCCATTTTTTCCATGTATTGGAGCAGTCTCATCGATCAAAAGAGGGAACGACTTCTTCCCAATATTATCTGGGGCGGATTCTTACGCCACTTACCTTTTCTTTTTTTTCCTTTTATCGATAACTGCTGGATTTTTATCGCCATTTTCGGATTCCATATGATGCTCTCTCGAGGGGCTCAACCCGCCTGGATCGAAATTCTCAGGATAAATATCCCGGAAGTTTCAAGAGAAAAAACGTTTGCTTTCGGCGCTGCTTTAGGACATGTAGGTGATGCGATCTTTCCTTTCGTTTTGGGGAGTCTGCTCGACGGATATTTTCTTGCCTGGAAATGGATTTTTCCGGTTACTGCAGCCCTCTCCCTCCTTTCTATCCTGCTGCAAAGAAAAATCCCCATCCGGTTAAACAGTATTTTGAAATCCGATTCGAATAAAATAAAACCTTTAAAAGAGCTGATTGCACAACCTTGGATTGCGGCATGGAAACTGATCAAAAATCGACCTGATTTTGCCCGATTTCAAATTGCTTTTATGATTTCAGGTGTCGGACTGATGATCATGCAACCTGCCCTTACGATTTTTTATGTCGACGAACTGAATTTATCTTACACGCAACTGGCGGTCGCATTGACAGCGTTTAAAGGCATCGGATTCGCTTTGACCTCTCCTTTATGGGCAAAATGGTTCAATAAAATGAATATCTACCGCTTTACCTGTCTCGTCACCGTACTGCTTTGCATATTTCCTTATTTTGTGATCCTTTCACAATACAACATTGCATGGCTGTATTTGGGATATTTGGGATACGGAATCATGCAGGCGGGAAGTTCGCTGTGTTGGAATATGTCAGGTCCGATTTTTGCAAAAGAAGAAGACAGCTCTCTTTATACAAGTGTGAATGTCGTGACGGTCGGACTGCGCGGATGCATAGCTCCTGCTCTCGGAAGCGCCCTTTGTGCCTATGCGGATTCTACCATGGTTTTGGTTTTGGGCAGTCTTATCTGTTTAGTAGCCGTTGAAAGGCTTCTTACCTATTCTAATTTTGCCCCCGGAGAAATGTTACAAAAAATAAAATTATAATCTTTTATTATAAAAATAATTTTATGTAATCGTCAAAAAGTCAATTATTTATTTGCAAACAACTTGACAATAATAAAAATCAACGTGATAATATCATCTATAAATTACCAATTAATTAAAAAAGGAATAAAGCTATGACTCTTAGCGCAAACGTCCCTCAAAAAGATTTAAGTTTTAATATAAATAGTTTTACACATTATTATTTTGCTCACCCATTAAATGACAATCTTTCCAAAAAAGCAAAATTTGCAGCTTTGATGCTTACAGTAAGCCTCGCTATATTCACTTTAGGCATTTTTCCTGTAATTTGTAGAATCGCTTTTTTTGAAAAAAACTTTACTGTCATCACAAAACCCTCAAAAACTGATGAAAAGACAAAAGATGTTGCGGATCGAGTTATAGAGAAGAAACCTAAGGATAAAGATATCGATCCTACAGCTGATTACAAACCTGAAGTGAAAAAAGATTCTAAAGCCGATGACACAATTGAGCCTGAAGTGAAAGATGAAGCTTCTCAAGCTGATGACAAACCTGAAGTATCGAAAGAATCACAACTTCCGAAATCTATACCGATTCCTGAGTTGTCCGCTGAGGAGATAAAAAATATGGAAGCAAATCGTTGGGATATTCAGGAAGGAAAAGCCTATACTCTTGAAAATCAGCTTCTTAAATCAAAGACGAAAGATCTTGCTGCTGATTTAGACATTCTTCCTACACTCGAAGATTTAGATTTTCTTAGGAATCCGCTTCCTAAAAATACCGATACTCAGTCAGAAGAAAAAAGCTCTTTTGAACCGGAAGTCCTACCCTATAATGACACCACATCGGTTTTGACGGATACTGCGAAAACTACTCCAAAAAAAGAATCAAAAAAAACAGATAAAACTTCTAAACCATCAACCCCTTCGGCGAAAAAACTCAGCTTTATTCAAAATTTTAAACAAGTTGCCGGTGAAGCATTACAAGCATCAAATATTGACGGCCTTAAGACAATAGGCACTAAAGTATTAGAGTCAATAGGAACAAGTACATAATATTTTTTAACTATTGTATTTGAAGTTTTGATCTTTCGACCGGCGGATCACAGATAACTTTCTATCTGTGATCCGATTCGGTCATGTTTCTATAATTAGGTTTTAGATTTTGCGGATAGCTGTCGCATAGCAGTTGTCTGTTTCGTACAGAATTACTTTTGAAATGTAAACGCCGGTCCCTTCGAGTTGTTTAGGGGCTATGACATCGAGAAGATACGCTGCCATATTTTCTGCTGTTGGATTAAACGGACAGATAAACAGTTCTTTATTGCCCGGCACATTCTTCATGGCATTGATTGTTTCGATATCGCGATCACACACCAAGAAAGTATGGTCCCAATATCGATCGATCCATCCCCCTAATTTCTCTTTAATAGAAGAGAAATCGATTACCCTACCTAATTCATCCAGTTTTTCCGCTTCTGCAAAAAAATGCGCATAATAATTATGCCCGTGCGGAGTGGCGCATTTACTTTCATGGCCCATAACTCTGTGACCGGCACAAAAATGTATTTTCCTGGTGCAGGAGATGATTGAGTGTTCCATTATAATTTTACCGGTTTTCCTGTTTTGTAAGATTCTTCTGCGGCATCAGCGATTACAATTGCTCTGCGACCGTCTATAACGGAAACGGAGGGCTCTTTTCCGTTTTTTACAACGTCGGTAAAAAAGTGATCCATTTCTATTCGATACGCATCTTTGTAGCGCTGAGGAAAGCTTAGGTGAGGTTTATCCATGATGACAGCTTCATGAGTGGAGTGTTCCACTGTTGTCGGAGCGAGGTTATGAGTTCTCAACATTCCTTTTTCACCGAACACTTCGATTCTTTGGTCATATCCGTAAACACTTCTTCGGCTATTATTGATATGGCACAATGTTCCGGAGGCGGTTTTCATAATGACCATGGCGGTATCCAGATCTCCGAATTCGTGAATAGAAGGATCGATGAGACAGCTTCCCGTCGCATAAATTTCCACAGGCTCTTCTCCGGATAGCCAGCGCATCATATCAAAATCGTGGATCATCATATCGCGGAAAAGACCTCCTGATGTTTTGAGAAAACTTTTATCGGGAAGAGCATGGTCGCGACTTGAAATAAAAATTTGTTCGACACGCCCAACAGCCTTTTGTTTAAGCCTTGCCTGTAAATCGGCGATACTCGGATCGAACCTTCTGTTGAATCCGACAAAAAAAGGGACTCCGGCTTTTTTTAACGCTGCCGAGCAAAGGTCTATTCGTTCAAGATTGAGATCTATAGGTTTTTCACAGAAAATGGGTTTGTTTGCTTTTGCCGCTTTGATGATCAGATCTGCATGAGTATCGGTATTGCTTGCAATGACAACAGCATCAATTTGGGGATCAAGAAGAGCCTCTTCAGCTGAAGAATAGGCTTTTGCCTTGTATTTATCCGCCAACTCCTTGGCTGAAGGAAAATGTGAATCTGCAACAGCGTATAATGTTGCGTCATGTGATAAATGAATATGGTGTGCATGGTCACGTCCCATTCTTCCTGCACCGATTAAACAAGCCCTGATCATATAGACTCCTTATTGATATTTTTTACAATTACGCTAATGCAAGTCGGGGAACTTGTCAAGAATAGAAGAGTGACATTTTTTATTCTTCCGAAAGGGAAGATATGAGATAAATAAAAAAAACCCCGGACTTTTCGCACATGATTTATATATTGCATCACAATCGCTATTGGACCGAATATCTCGATTTTTTACTTTCCGATACAAAAAACTTTTCTCTTATCGCGAGTAAAGAGGCTACAGAAGATTATAAAGAACATAAATTGCAGGACATGATTCCCTTTTGTCCGAAAAAACATGAAATTTTATTGACACCGGGCAGATTGCATGAGCCGACCGATCACAATAAAATCATCATGCGATTTCTTCATTCGCCCGGTTTTTTTATTTATCCGATTATCAAGGGATATGCCGATTTACTTGTGAACAGGAAAGATTCCGACTATCGTTTTTTGATTTTGGAGCAGACCTATAGAATCATTGCAATGCGGGAGATTGCGGATCCGGCGATTGATCGATTCCGTTATTTGATGATGAATGATCCGAAAGTAAGGAGAATGGAGGCCGATCCGAATTTATTTAGCATTAAAGAAGCACCTCGAAAAAAAGAACGGATTCTCGGAACCGGTTTATTGGCTTTTACCTGGCTTTTGATGGACAATGATTTCAATAATTTTTTAGAGGTTTGTAAAAAATATCAATAAGGAGTCTATATGATCAGGGCTTGTTTAATTGAAAAAAGAGCTGAAATTGACGATTCTTCTGCATCCGCTTATGCGTCTTGATCCGGATATTTTGGAGAGAATTCGATCTATGGAGGGAGAGCTTTTTGAGAAGGTGTACTATAATTTGACGCGTGAAGAGTTGATCGATATGTTTGATGCCCATGAATTTGTTATTTCCGACGGAAGCGGCTCGTGTTACGAAGCGATCATCAGAGAATGTAAGCCACTGACTGTTAAAGGGATGCGAAGTGTCCCCTCCATTGAAACTTTCAACGATGACCTTGAAGAAGAATACTTCCCTTTTCCGGAATATCATGAAATAGGTTCCTATTCTTATGATTCGGAAGCCTTTCTTAAGGAATATTTCTCCTATTTATACACCGGGAACAGAAAAGAGGTAGAAAAATCCGGCAGAAATGAAATTCTCTCTTTAGATTTTCTAATATAAAAATTAGTTTAAACTATATTTAAATAATTTTAAAAACCTTGACTTAAATCTTTATTATTGAGTATAATAAGTTATAATAATAAGCAAATTTTTTAAAAGAGAGGTTTCATGTCAGCCGTCACTACTAATAAGAGTCATATCCCGTTAACCGGAAGCACATGGGCACATTGCATGATTCATCCCGGCTCAGTTGCTCCGCAAGATCGAACAAACGCTAAGGTCATTTTGGCAGCTGCAGTTGTGTTTAGTTTAATTACTTTCGGAACCGGTTTAATCCTATTCACAGTTTTATATATTAAACACACAAACAACGTGAAAAAACTTGACAATTCTCAAGTGAAGTCGATACAGGATAATCCTGTAATACCCAAAGAGCTGACTCCTGCTGATGAGCCTAAACTGACAGCTGAAGAAATTGCTAAAAATGAGCGCAAAGCTGCCAAGAAAATCAAATCAAAAAAAGCAAGAGAAGCAAAAAGCGCTGCTAAAGCTAAACTTCAAGAAGAAAAAACAGAGGCTGCAAATACAGAACTAAAGACATTCTTTAAAGATGACACTCTTTCTATCGAAGGCTTGAAGAGGGCGAAAGTTTTGGAATTGCTCCCTTTTGCTAAAAATCAAGAGACAAAAAAGAAATTCGAAAGTATGTCTAATGATCTTTTCAAAGAGATGGCACCTCATCTACATGAAAAACATTCAGCTCTGATTCCTATAGAGAAGCTACGTATATTAGATTACAGCACAATGACGTCGGCAACTTTTAAAACATTATTCAACCGTAACCAAAAGAATTTAAAGACGATCATTACAGAACAGAAATTAATTTCTACATCCAATTGTGTTCCGAAAGCAATAGATTTTCAACAAAAATTCAATACAGCAACTAAGAATGCTTAGACAAAAATTTTAAAGATTACATCATAAATCTACCGGCAGATACAATATTTGCCGGTAGATTTTTTTTATTTTACTATTGTGTTACGTTGATGCGTATGGACAAGAAAAAAAAAGCTAAACTTATTTGCGATATTTTAGAGAAGCTCTATCCCCGACCGGATATACCTCTTAAGCATCGCGATCCGTATACATTGCTTGTTGCCGTACTGCTTTCTGCACAATGTACGGATGTACGGGTCAATTCAATTACTCCCGCCCTTTTTTCTTTGGCAGATACTCCCCAAAAAATGGCAGAATGTTCTGTTGAAGAGATCGAAAAAATTATAAAGCCATGCGGATTGGCTCCTACGAAATCTAAGGCGATAAAAAAACTGTCGCAAATCCTTGTGGAAAAGTATGGCGGAGAGGTTCCTAAAAGTTTTGAGCTGTTGAAAGAATTACCCGGAGTCGGACATAAAACCGCTTCGGTTGTGATGTCGCAGGCATTCGGAGTGCCTGCTTTTCCGGTAGATACGCATATACACAGGTGTGCGAAGAGATGGGGATTGAGTTCCGGGAAATCTGTTGTGCAAACAGAGAAAGATTTAAAAGAAATTTTCCCCAAAAAAATATGGAATAAGCTTCATTTACAGATTATTTTCTTTGCGAGAGAGTACTGTCGTGCGGTTGTACATGATCCCGCCGAGTGCCCCATTTGCAAATTATTGTGAACAATTTAATAGTGTTTGGGTTATAAAGAGTTTAATTCGCGCAACGTTTGGAGTGCGGTGACTTGTCACCGCACTCCAAACGCTGCGCGAGTTTAAATTTTCTTAGCTCAACACCTGTTAACCACGGAAGACAAAGGTGCTCTTTTTTAGAGAATCTTTATCGATTGTTTTTTGTATATTTTCCAAATCACCGACTTTTTCATTGGTGAGATTAATGCATACATTTTCGAAGAGAGGAATATAGATTTCGTTTTCAGACGATGCTGCAGGTATTTTTGACAGACCGATTACTACATCGTATGATTCTGCAAGTTTTTGTAATAACGCTTTAAATTTGTCTCCCGACAGAAGTTCCGGACCGTACCGGGAAATTCCGCCCGGATAGATCACATCGAAATATTCTTTCGGGACAATTTCCGGAAACTCTCCCCCTTCTAAATACTGTAAGAGACCGTTTTTGCTTTCCTGCGTTGATTCGCCGTTAAAATCTAAAGTCAGATAAACGGTTTTTAATCCTTGCAGACGTGCGAGTAAAGCTATTTTTTCAGGAACTCTTTCGGAGCATCCGCAAAAGAGAATTGTTTTTCTGTTATGATCCAACAATTTTCTAAAAATACGACGAAGGACATACAGGTCGCTATCTCGTATCAATCGTGTATTTTGATCAGAAAATTCAAGCGAGAAGCTACCTGAGACATGCATATGCATTTCGGATAAATTCTCTTCAGAGGCACTGATCCCTTGCAGAGCCTCTTTTCCGATGAAGAATACAGAAGAAAGGAGACCGCTTAAACCCACGCTTAAAACAGCCCACATCAGTAAATTGTTTCTTTTCGGAAAGAGAGGAGGGAATGCTCTGTCTACCGGGGTGGATTGCATGA
>JABDBB010000054.1:9551-9939 GCA_013288845.1 Chlamydiota bacterium
TCCGAAGTCTTTACTTTGTTCTAATTTTTGTTCGATCAGTTGTTCAAAGACCTTTTTTTTGGGAATTTGCGCCATTTCGAATGTAATTTTGGTGAGGTGATCTTTGATGACTTCGCTTTCGTGAGTTAGATTTTGTATTCTGTGTACGATATAATTTTCCAATTGATTTTCGAGAAGGGAAATTTGCTGTTGGATTAAAGCTAAGGATACTTTATTTAGGGCATTTGCTTTTGATTTTAATAGGTCGATGGTCAATTCGGAAATTTGTAATGTTTGTTTTACATGCATTTCAAAAAAAGTTTTTTTGACGTTGAAGCTCTTCTTTAATCCGGTCCTGTTCTTTATTGCTCAGATTACTTTTATCTTGTAGACGCATTAAAAGAGTTGA
>JABDBB010000055.1 GCA_013288845.1 Chlamydiota bacterium
TAAGAGAAGCCTGATAGGCGCATATGGGATCTATTTCCGTAATCAGTACCCTTGCTCCGTAACTCTTCATGGAGCCGCACAGCCTTTTCCCACATCCCCGTATCCGGCAATCACCGCTACTTTCCCCGCAATCATGACGTTGGTCGCGCTTTTGATTCCGTCAATCATAGATTCATGGCATCCGTAAAAATTATCAAATTTGGATTTCGTTACCGAATCATTTACATTCATGGCAGGGGCGCCCAGAGTCCCTTTTTTCAATCGGAACAATAAATTTTTCACCCCCGTAGTCGTCTCTTCGGAAATTCCCTTTACGTGCCTGATCAATTCCGGCTTCCCATGCACATAATCGGTAAGATCTCCTCCGTCATCCAAAATCATATTGAGAGGTTCTTTTCCGAACATGACGGTTTGTTCGATACACCACTCATATTCCTGTAAAGTCATCCCTTTTTTGGCAAATACAGGCACTCCTGTTTGCACAACGGCGGCTGCAGCCTGATTTTGTGTAGAATAAATATTGCAGGAAGACCATCGAATTTTAGCACCCAAAGCGATTAAAGTTTCAATAAGGACAGCGGTTTGCACTGTCATATGGAGACAGCCTGCAATGCGGGCACCTGTTAACGGTTTAGTCTTTTCGAATTCTTTCCTGATGGTCATAAGACCCGGCATCTCTTTTTCTGCCATTTCAATTTCCTGCCTTCCGTAGTAGGCCAATTGTTTAGCCTCTTCGGAATCGATATCCATACCGTCGACAAGAAAATAATCCTTACTTTTAGTCATGAGACGGAAACCAAATTAAAAAATAAATCGATCCCAATTTCCATATTTCTGAAGAATTTTTCCTCTAGACAAGCAAACGGCAATGAGGATCAAACTCCAAAAAAAATGAAACAGAAAATACTCTCGGAATACAAACGAACAAACAAGGATTATTATTGCTAAAGGAATATTGACGAAACGGAAAGCTCTCGCCGGTTCTGCCATGGCAATAAATGCAATCGTTGCGACCAGAGCTCCGACCACATGATCTATATCGCTAAAGAGTGGTGATAAAGAAGAGGGTCCGAACATAAGGATTCCTCCCAACAAAACCGAAACGATTAGATTCCAAGGAAAAGTAACTCCTGCTTTCATCTCATAAAAAGAATGCAGTATTGTTTCATGTTTATAAGGGATTTCCGGATAAGGAACCTGCTCGCCCCCTTTCCAAAAAATTTTCCAAAAAGGACCTTTATTTTTTTTCACATCGGCAAGAAAAAGAAGAACGGCAATCACCTCATCGATAGATAAAGCGATCATAACCAACATACAGACCGCCGTAAATAAACACCAAAAACACCAGTAACCGACAATCAAAGGTTGCAGCATGATCAAAAGAATGCTTACAAATCCTGCAGGAATCACCATAATACCGAAAAGGAGAACCATCCACGGCATAGTATACCAACGGCGGGTCCTTCCTTTAAATCCCATCAATACTTCCATTGTATAAATTAACGCTCCGAGACCGGCGTCGGAAATAGGGAAGCTTTTAGACAGATCGGAGGTGATGACCCGCAAAGTTCCGTTATGAAAAACAGGATCCCATATATGATCAATATACCCTAACTGATACGCAGCCATATATCTCGCCGACATCCATGCAAAAAAGGCCATGGCGATGACAGGGAGTCTTTGGCTCCACGAGGACGGATTGTATGACCAACCGGGAGGGATTTCGTTGCCGAGAGGTTCTTTACCTCCCGGAGTACCGGGAATGATGATCGACAGGAGGATGACTATTGCTCCGCAACTTGTATCATTTAAATAATTTACCGCTGTCGGAGCCCAAAAAATAAGGGGGGCAAATTGTAGCCATACGCCCAAACCCGCTACTGCAAAGGGGGCCCATAATCTTGTAGGAGAGAGCGATAGCATTCCGAGTATAATCAAAAGAATACCCAGAATGATATCGTTCAAATTTGTCCACAGCAAGTGCTGGTTAAACGTGACCGGAGTCACCATCAACCAGATGCCCACAGCCATAATGACAAATCGGGTCCAAAGATATTTATAGTGTTTTTGCAGTAATGTTTCCGGCATATAGCTAACTTCTTATTTTTTCGCGCACGGATATTTCAATCCGTTTAGTGCATAAAATCCTTCAGGATCTTTTTTAAGAAACGCGATCATTTTCGGTATTGTTGCAAGTACATCATGTTTCGGCACCCAACCCAGCACCGTTTTCGCTTTCGTGATGTCGATGGCACAATTGTCATCGGCAAGATCCACCATCCAAGGCTGCACAAAAGATTTCTCCATAAACGGCGCATGATTTTGTGTCCAAGCCCCTATTTTAGCAAACCATTTCGGAATTCTGATATGGGATATTTCTTTTCCGAATAATTCTACGCTGATAGCGTTGTCGATTTCACCATATCCGTACGTTTTCCCCTCGCCTATCAATAAAGTCACTTCAGGAGGTAGCTCTTTTCTTTTGTTCACGCAAAGGAGAAAAGCATCGATTAAATCATCAAAATGAAGGAAAGGCTGACCGTGAGAAGTATCTCCGGGAAACAAGTGTGCGATCAGTTGTTTTTCGTAGATGCGTTGAATTTGATTTGAAATAGGAATAGAGCTGCATTGATCATCATAGCAGCCGGCAATGCGAAGGATGACCACCGGAATATTTCCTCTTTTCTCATGCAGTAATTTTTCCGTTTCAATTTTTGATCGCGGATAATCCCATTTAGCATCTAGCGGAGAGTTTTCGTTTACCTTTTCTCCGGGTTCGCATGTTTTTTGGACAAGTTGCGTACTCGAAAAAATAAATTGTTCGCATATAAAGCTTTGTAAATTTTCAATCAGACGTCCTGTCCCTCTGACGGTAATGTTATCATATTTTTCAGGCTCTCCCTTGGAAAAACTATAATAGGCAGCTAAATGGATGAAAGCATCGATGTGTTTACCGTATTTTCCGGCTATATACGTAAATCCTTCTTTTACACTCGCATCCGATGAAAGATCTATCCTTTGGAAATCTACGGATTCGGAAAATTTCTTCGGAGGAACTACGTCAAATCCGACGATTTGATAATTCTCCTTCAACTGCTCTATGAGCCTCAATCCTATTCTTCCGCTACAACCTGTGATGACAATCAATCCGTTTTTTCCCGCCATATAACCTCAAAAAAAATTTATAATGCTTTATTTTTTTATAAAGTATCTTTTTTTTAAGAAGAACTAAAAAATGATTTATTTTTATAGATAGCAATGCTCTCATGCCGATATACCAATTAGCAGAGATGAAGTACTATCCAAAAAAATATTGATCTTTAAAGAGGATCACCTTTAGAATCTTGCAAAATCAGATTCTTTGCCTATTATAAATTAAGTTTTTTATTTTTTTTGAATTCTTTAAACTGATCTTTTCTATTTTTTTAAAGGAGAGAAGTATGACGGCAGACGTTACTTCCGTGAGTCAAAATTTGATCACATTTTTACCAGAAGAGCAGCTTACCGAACCGGAGCCGGTTGTTCTTCGCCTTCAAGAGCTTCCTCCCGATTTTTTAATTCTTCCTCAAGATAAACGCCTGAAAGCTGAACGATTAAAAAACGTCTTTATAAAAAAAGACTTCCTCGATGAGTCGGGCACATTGACCGACAAAGGGCGGGAGATAAAACTCCCTCCTTTGAATCGGGAAGAAAGAAAAAATATTCGATTTATCCTTACAGAGATACATACCCTTGATATATCCGGGAATATGTATAATTTAGGGGATGCATTCTCCTATTTACGTCAAAATTCCGAATTGCCTTGTAAAAGCATAGATTTGGCAGGGGGAGAGGTTTTTTATAGGCTTTCCCCTACTTTTTTCTACCGATTCCTACACAATGCCCGGATCTCAGGTTGGTATAGTCCGAATGAAAAACTTTCGTATAAAATGCAGGAAACTCCCAACGATATGGATATCAAATACATCCTTCCGAGAGTTTTAGAAGCTGATTTAAAAAAAATTTCAGGCATGTACACCGATTATATTTCCTGTGATTGTCAATGTGAATTAACGAAAAAGAAGTATATTTATGATTCCGGAACAAATACTCACTATATGATTATAGCGACAAAAGACGATAAAAACACCGAACTTTCATTCGTGGAGCATTTAGGAAGGGATTGTTTATTTACATGCAATTCTTTATACATACCCTTGTTGCCCCTTTTTCAAAAATATTCCCGACCCGAAATATATTCCTACGAAAATTGTCCTCAAAAAGCGATTATTCACCTTTTATGTATGATTATAGACATTGAAAATCCGGATACATGCAATCATATGCTCTTTCCCAATTATATTTCTTATCTTACAAGAGGATTTGTATGTCTTAAACCTGAATTGGAAGTCATATTTGTAGAAAATTTCAAAAAATATTATTTCAATTCAAATCAGATTTTTTTTCAGGAAATATCGCTCGCCCTCGAATCGGTAAGAAACAATCATTTTAAAGATACCGTCTCTCTTTTATTTCTTTCTTATAATTTTCTGTTTATTTTACAGAAACATCTTTCCGAATCGGAATTCACATATATTCGGATAAAAATTATCCGGCTGCTTCTACGAGATTCGACATACTATAAAGACCACTCTTTTATTTCGACATTTTACTCTCTCATGACCGATCCTGAAATCCCCTTTGAAGCAGTTGCCTTGTTTCTTGCGCTCATGACCGAAGTGTCAATAAAATATAAAAATAACTTACTTGAATTAAATACAAGAACCCATTGCAAAAAGCCCCTGTGGTTTATAGAAATCAATGAAATAAACAAAAATTACTCCTTCCTCATCACTCCCGACATTTTTTGTTCTCAGGAATATTTTCAATCCGGATTACCCGAAAAATTTCATTCTATAGTCAATTCACTAACCGGTTTAGAGAAAAATTATTTTTTTTCCATTTTAGAAAATCCGACTAAAGTGCCTACAGAAAATAGTCCGGAAGGGCTATACAATCTTTTAATTTCTTATCTGACCGGAGATTCGGAATTCTCTTACCTGAGTATTTTGGAACAACTTCACATGCTCTTAGAGAGATCCGATACTGAAGATTTGAGTATTTTATTTTTAGCCGATATTGCGGAACTACTTTTTTTAGTTCCTGAAAGCGATGGGGTACGTGAAAATCTATTGAACATAGCCTTCCAAATTTATGAATTGCGTTTTCAAAAAAAAATCGATTCTTTTCCTCCCGGTCTATTCCATACCGTCAAAGAAATAAATAAAGACTTATTTCTTCATGAGTGGTCACTTATCCTCCTGCAGTCCGGCGAAGAGAAATTAGCGATAAAAGCAGCTGAAATTTTCAACCGGCTCCCTAAAAAATCCTATGAAGAATTCACAAAAATTGCCCTAAAGAAATATCCTGAATTAATTTTCAAAATTTTTGATGAAGATCTTTATCCCGATCGGAGTCCGATTTCCGAAAAACTCGACTGTATCTCACTACTTTTAAACCGGTATCTTGAATCGAAACAAATCGATACTTTTTCTGAAAAAATGTTTGCTTTTTTACAGGTTTTTTTTCAAAACAATTTCAATGCGGATTGTATTTCCGTTTTGGAGCCTACCGGACTTTTTATAAGACAATTCGGACATGTAGATAAAAAACCGCATTTTTCCGAACTTCTCAATACGTTAGTTGAATATACGAAACATAAACAATCCAAAGTACCTCCGGAAACTTATGAAAAATTGACCTTCCTTTTTTTTAGATCAGGAATATTATTCAAAGATCCGGCAGCTCATAAAATTTGGTCAAATAATACAAACATTTTTAAAAAACAACCGATCGATAAATACACCTCAGCACTTTTTTATCGATATCTTATTTTTTGTGAAGAAACAAAATACAATTGTAATAAAAACGATTTATTCTTTCTTATCAATCCGAATTTTTTAAAACAAAATTCGAAAAAAAAATTCAATGAAATCTTAGAAAATTATCTGAAAAAATTTATAGACGGGAAAATCAACTCTAATCTAATTCGATTTCTTGACCGGTATCCTCATGAAATCATCTCTACAATTCCCGGATTCTTTTTTGAAACAGTACGATTTACCGGACAAATAACTAAAAAAAAATTTCATCCGGAAGAGGAACATGTCCGAATTTTTGAAGGATTTTTAAAATATAACTCTCTCGAGGTACACCCATATCTAAAAACTTGTGGATCGATAATAGTAAAAAGTCTTCTCACCGAATTTTCAGAAAAAAAACTTTGGCCTTTAAAAGCCTTGTTGAATCTGATTACCAATAAAAATTTGCTCCCTCTTTTTGAGCAAAAAAAGGTCTTTTTTTTTAAAAATTCTATTGCAATTCTTGAAAAAGCAAAAAACTATTCCTCACCGAATATTCTCACAGCGATAGAAAAATTTGCCGGATATTTACAGGAATACCTTTTTAAAAAATTCAATAAAAAAAATCCTCTACACATCGATGCATTAGCATCGGTTATAAGCTTTATTTTACACTGCATAAATAATAAAATCACTTTCTGCCCCAAAACACTTTCCGGCCTTGAAAAAAATAAAACTCTCCTCATCACACACGGATTGAATCATCATATAAACTCTTCTCCCATCGATATTCTCAAAATTATCGAAAACTTTTTTCCGGAAGAATCGTATGACGAAGACAAAAAAGAGGTGATCACTTTTTTAGAATCAGAATTCATAAACAGGCATTCACCGGAAATCACGAGTATTCTCTTAAATCCGATTGAAAAAATCTTACAAAAAAAACCTGAGCCTGAATTTTTAGATAAATTATATAAAATTCTTATTATTTTTACCGAAAAAGTATTATCCGGGAAAAATTCGGAACAAGCCGACAATTTTTTTAAAGCAGTCTCCCTACTGCAAAGCCATTTCGCTATACAGGAAAAGCAAATAATTCAATGGGCAAATTTCTTTTGCTCTCATGATCAGCCGGATCTTTGTAGAGCCCTTTTGCCTTATATAAATCCGGAAAATGAACAACTCAGTAAAACACATTATGAGCTAATCTCTCTATACATACAAAGAAATGACTACCAAACCGGTGTGGCAATATATTTTTCCGCTTTTCAAAAATTAGAAAATCATCAATCTAAAGATCTATATACAAAATTTCTTACGTATTTTTTTCAGCAACCCGACAACCCGGAATCCAACCAAACTCTTTTCACCCTTTTAAAAATGCAACCGAATGTAGAATACCTTTCTTATTGGAAAGATTTTCTTTCTCTAAACGCAAAAGATTCCGCGCATACTCTCACATTCAGGATATGGGACTTCATAAAAAATGAACCTTTCCCCCTCAATGAATTCAACAAAAGGATTCATCCGATTTTTCTGTCAAAAAATCTAACTCTTTATATAGCAAAACTTCTACCTAAAGAAATTTTAGACTATCTATATCGCGAAGGAGTTTTTTATAAAAACACCCAACCTTCTTCTCTAAGCTTATACATTATCAATACGGGCGAAGTCCTAAATTACATTCTGAACTCTACCTCGACATCTTCTTCATCGGAAAAGATAACAATTTTTAATATGATGCTCAACTTGCGTCTTTTAATCCAAGAAATCATCAACGCAAACGAAAATACAGAGCTCAGGGAACAACAGGCAAATTTAGAAAATTTTGATCCTAAATTGATTTTCAAAGGGGAAAAAATACGTTCTGTTCAATTATATGAAAGACTATTACTACATTTAGAACAGTTACTAATCAGCATAGATCCGACACAGATTGAATTATTGTATAATGTCTTTCATTCATTTATAGATAAGTATAAGCATTTGACTCCCCACGAAATAAGAGTGATCCGGTTATCCTTCAGCAGAGTTATTCGCAAATATATGGATTTCGCACCGGAAAAAATCGACCCTTTATATTTACTGTTTAACCTCAGCAAACTTAAAATTTTTCCGGATCTCGAACACACAGTAATCCTACACTTATTAAATAACGAACAAACCGGTAGTCAGGAACGTTCAAACTTAAAATTCGGAAATAAACAATCTTCCGCAAATTCCGACTTCCCGGCATTTGTCCGAAAAATTCCGGATCACTTTTTTCAAACCTATTTTAAGAAGGTTTTTTTACAATTATTAGAAGAAAAAAAATTCGGTGGAATTCAATTTATACAATTAATAAAAATAAAAAACATGATCGGCGAAGAAACCTTTAATGACTTGAATTTGGCCTTTATCAAATATGCTCAGAAAAACAATTACCTGGTTCAATCTTTCGAAAGGGTAGAAACATGTAATCATGTGAGTAAATGTCTCTTATTCCTGAAAGAAACCAAATTTTTCAAAAAAGAATCTCTAATGCATTTAATCTGTCTTTATGTATTCCTGCAAAAAAATAATGGTAATCCCGACGATGCAGAACCTATAAAAAATTATTTTTTCTATTTAAGAAAACAATTGGGAGCAAATACAAGGCCTCAAAAGCAAATTGCAGACATCGAAAAATCGGATCCGGACAATAATTTTTCTTCTTTAATTAAAATAAATGTCAATTTTGGGGATTCTCCTAAAGCAAAAAAAGAGCTGAATTTTTATCTTAATCAAGTTGTTGTATTCATGAAATGTCTTTATACAAACGTTGATTCTTTAGAGGAATATCGTATAACTTTACTATTCAACTGTTTAAAAGATTTTTTAACCTATCATCCAAATTATGATTCAAAAAAATTTTCAGATGTGATTTTCATATTTTTTTCGTATGGTTCTGTTTGTTCCAACCCTGAACTTTATAAAAAATATAAAGAATATGCTAAAGAACTATATGAAAAACAGCTTATAGCACAAACAAAAAACCATTTTAATGAAATTTTAATGGAACTTCTTATCCCTATAAAAGGAAAATATTTTAGTACCGATAATGATATAGCCCTCAAATTTTTCAAACAAAAATTCATTATTCTTAAAAATTATAATTACAATTCCGTTAAATTTGAAAAGTTAACTCTTCTTAATTTTCATGCAGAATTATTATTCAATAAAGATAGTGAATATTTCTTTTATCTATTCGAAACAATTTTAAAAACATTCAATGAAGAAAGTTATTTTAATGATCAAAATGAATTTGTCTATGACGTACTATCCAAAATACTTTTTAATATTGTGAATAAAATTAATAAGCCTCCATACACTACCCTCAAATCATTACAAAATATTTTTTTTATAAAATGCAAGGACTGTTATATAGAATTTCTCTTCCATATTATGAATAATTTAATCTTCCAATATAAAACAAACGAAAATTCCGGTACCTCTTCTGATATTATCCTAGGACCCGAAAAAAAAAACAATTCAACAGATTGATTATGTCTTTACTTTTAAAAGGAACCATATTTAACTTTCTCTCTAAACCGGATGATTTTAAACGCATGATCCATAAATGGAGCTGTCTCCAAAATGCTTTGTTAGAGCTTCAAGAGATTGATATGGTCATAGAAAATATTCTTTTATATATAAAAATCCTCAATAAAAATCCTGATAAAAATTCAAATTTAGCGGCCATTACAATTATAGCTACAATTCTTTACAATTTTAAAAACGGATACTCGGAACTCTACGAAACAAAATTAAAAGAGTATTTACCTTCTGATATACTCCTACAACTTGAAGAAGATGAATTTTTTTATAAAAATTTTCTATGTAATGAAGACACTAAAATCAGATGTGAATATTTAGAATATAAAAAATCATCCGATGAAGAATAGTTTCAAT
>JABDBB010000056.1 GCA_013288845.1 Chlamydiota bacterium
CGAAGGTGAGGGAAAGGCTAAATTTTTTGTAGCTGTTGTTACACGATCCGTTTTTTCGTCCGGAGTGCTTGGAATGATAGAGTGATATGTTCCGGTTTTGACCGAATCTGACGGATTGACCATAGAAATCCTTTTATTAGGAATTTTTTAAAAGGAATGTAAAGTTTAAAGTAAAATTTGCAATCTGACTGTATATTTATTATAATAACAATTGTATAGTTATTATTCAATTTTAATAATTAATTAATCTTTACAAAAAGTTAATTTTTAGAAATAATTATAGGGTCAGGCCTGACAATCTGACAGTAGAACAATAAGACAATCTTGTTCTTTGACAAAGTGTCAGAGTGTCAGATCTGACCCCCGCATTTATTTTATTTGTCCCTGCGAAGCACTTCCCGGAAGTTTAGAACCGGAAGAAGAAGCAGGCGATGAGGAAGGCTGAGATCCTGCAGATTTCTGCCCGTAACTTTGACGCAAACCGGATTTACCCCCACCTCCGCTTCCTGCAGCAGTGCCGCTACTCCTTCTGGGGATCTTATTTACCAACTCCGCCCGAGTAGGGGGGATATAAGCATCTGCCGCAGCATTTACATTTACGGTCGGGGTCGGGGCGGGAGTCTCGGTAGCGGAATCATTTGAATTATCAGAGGATTCATTCGGCATCGGAGCTGACCATGGAGTTAATGGTTGCGGAAAGGACCGGATGGGTTTAGGTGAAATGGACATATTTGCAGGAATATACGGCTTCGGAGGAATAATAATTTTTTGGTTTGAACCGTCAGTCTTTCCGAAATTAGGTCTTGGCAATGCTTTTTTACTTGCATCGGGAGAACCACCGGGTCTTAAAATGGTAGTTTCACGATTCAAAGGTTGAACCCTGTCCAGAATTTCACTTTTCTTCTTTCTGTCTGCCGGAAAAATTGCCGGTACATTTTTTGCAATCCCGGCAATGGCTTTAATGAATTCTACGGAAGAAATAATACCCCAAGGAGACACTATCAGAGGAGGATAAATATGATTCATCCACTCCAATAACACAGGAGGAGGCGGAGCTATTCCTTTGGCTAAAGACTCATCAATCCAATAGGGTTGCGGATATCCGGGATGAGTCCACCACCACCAAAGAGCCCAATTATTTTCCCAAGAAAAACACCAACAGGTATTCCAATTCCACCAAGGCGGAGTGCAGCACCATCCATCCCAAAATGCGGGATAGAAAAATTTATGGTGCATAAAAAAAAGGTAATAGTCCGGCCAATAGACAAAACAGGACCTTATGATATCCACATCATCAAAAGGTATTTGGGGGGTAAATGTATCGGATCTGCTTTCGGGAGAGACAAAGACGGGAGTATAGGCACAACCTCTCACATCAAGGGGGTAGTCCCAATATCCGGGAATAAACAAATATCCTTCCGGAGTACATATATATTTGGCAGGAACATAGACCCAATTCGGATCAAAAGCTACCCACTGACCGGCTAAAAAGGTGTATGCATCGGAAGAGGAGTTGTATTGCCAATAACCGGGCATCCAAAAATAGTTCATTCCGGGAGATTCCGGAATTCCTTCATTTCTTTCAGTCGGAGGAGGCATTTTGTTAAAGCGTAACTCTTTTTCGGGACGATCGGTCCAAAATCCGGAAAAGCGGACCCAACCGGAATCATATTGTTTCCAAAAGCCGGGAATCCAGGCGCGCCCTTGTGGGGGACGACGCCAATTTCCTGTGATCCAAATAAAATCATTTCTTTCATCTATCCACATCCAGTATCCGGGAATCCACACGGTTTGTTCAAAACATTTAGGGGGGTGTTTTTCGTTGAGCGGGGAAGGGGGAGCCTTTGATATAGCCCGAATAAGCAGATCACTTTCTCCGGAGGCTTGCATATACGCTTCGTGAACGGGAGCACGTACAATCGGTGTAATTTCAGAATGAAGAGATCCGAAAGGAGAAAGAATAACTATTCCCGGCAAAAAACAAATAAATAATTTTGCAGCGAAAGAATAAAGTATATTCATCGAAACCTCCCCGATCGAATACATAATAAAAAAAGTAATGCTTAAATAACATATACTAACTTAAAAGAGAAAAAAAAAGGAATATCGAAATAAAAAATGAAAAAAATCCGGAGAATATTAAGGACCTGGATTTTGAGGATTTTTTTTTTGGAATAGATCGGATTCCGGAAAACACTGAAGAAAATGCAGATGTAAGGAAAGGTCTCCCCACTTGCAATTTTTGGATCCGGATAAGGTTTCAAAATCATAACCTGTTGTAATAGAGTGTATTACGATTTCTTTTACTGCGCAATCAATCGAATACAATATACGCCAACTTTTCACCGCAATCTCATAAATATTCAGGGAAGAGTCCCGAATAGAAATTCTATTCCCCTTAGAAGGAAACGGATTTACCGTTATTCTCGCAATCAAGGACTCAATATCCGTTCCGAAAGTTTTCAGGAACTCTGCCTGTTTTTTCGCAAATTCCGAGAACGACAATCGGAATCCCTCTTCTTCAAAAACCGAATCGAGCCAACCTAAAGTTTTAGATGTAAAGGAGTCACAATAGTCTATATAAGGTTTGATATCCAGAATCGGAGTGCCGTCCAGAAGATCATGGTCTCCTACAAAAACCTTTCTTCCTCTGACAGCAATAAGCGGAACGGCAGACATTCCTATAGAATTCGGACGATGGGGAGAACGGGTAGCAAACACTCCTCTTTTTACTCCGCCTCGAGGCGGCATCACCTTTGGCTTCGTATAGGAATTTTTATGAAAATTGTACAGCAACCAAATCCGCTCAAATCCTTCCAAATCGTGCAAGGCCTGCTCAAAATTATGGCCCGGATTTAGAATAACAGTCCCCGTGTATCCGGCAAGTAATCCGCTTTGTCTCGGCAGCTGATATTTTTCCTTATAGCCACAGCTAAAGTATCCGATCGGACGATAGGAATATTCCACAATTCTCTCATATAAATATATAATATGAAGGAAAGTTTACCGGAAAAAAGATAATTGTGCAAAAAGAGGAAAGAATTTTCTTAAAGGAAGCTCAATCCTTGTAAATAAGAAAAGGATTTTTTTGTCGCTTTAGATATGTTACTTCCCAGATGGGTGGTTTTTGTTACTAACAGATCATGTACTGTATTCGACACTGTGTGAGTTGAATTTTTTAAGGAATTAAGCTTTGAAGAAGACTTTTTAAGGAGTTGAAGACTTGTAGAGCTTATTTTTACAATTTTCGGAACATTGGCCTCCTTGAATAAAATTTGTCCTCTATGCAATAGAGAGGCGTGTTTCACAGCCTCTTTAAGTCCTTTTTCTCGGGCCGGGTGTGCAAATTCATATACGTGCACATTCATATTTCGGAGATTGACTTTTGTCGGGTTATGTCCCAATTTTACTCTTCCGAACTCCTGGACAATATCTCCCGTAACATTGAAATAGTGTAAATCTGTTTTAATACCCGGTTTCTTCTGCACATTTTGAATAAATTTTTCCGCTATATCGATTTCTATTCCCGGAGAATTAAACACGTACATGTTCAGTTCTTTTACTTTATTTTGGTTTTCCGTTTTATCTAAATAGGCGGCACAGGCTCGTTGAGAATCACTTCCCCCCAAACTATGTCCCATAAACTCCAAAGCAACCTTGGCCCCGCCATTAATTTCATACAACTGATTTACCTGCTCATTAATCTTATCCACAATTTCTTTTTGATGTTTCACAAAAGAATTCCTTCCCGGTCCTTCCAGGGAAAGATTTAGATCTCTTTTTGCAGAATCTACATCCTTTGTTCCGCGGAATGCTATCTGTATATTCCCTTTAGCATCATTATCCCTGATTTTTATAGGAACAAAAGCAGCTCCTAACAGTCCTTTATCGGCGACAATTTTATGCGTTTCCCGGACAACACATTCGCCGGATTTATCGTAGAAAGGGACTAATATTCCCTCAAAATCCCGGTCGGGGGGAGTAAAGAGAGCGGTGATCATATAGTGTCCGACGTATTCTGCAAATCCGTACTCTTTCATGGCAACATCGGAATTCTTAGGATCGTATGATTTGCTTTGCGCAAAAAAGATGTTCAGACATTTGTCATGCTCAAAATTTTTATAATTCGGGTCATTTTTCTTTAAAGAAACAGTAGGCGGTTTGACATTCCGAATTTTTATGAGAAAATCCCCGACTTCCTGTTCACTGAGCTTTTTAAAATCTTCCCCGGGATTTCTTGCTTCATAAGCCTGTGCGGCCTCTTCAGTAGTGAGATGGTTGGCAGCACTTAAACGCATTGTTTGGAATTCAATATGTGAAAGAGAGGTTTTGTTATCGAATCCATATCGTTTTAAAGCACGTTCTGCAGCATGTTCACCATATTTTGCTGTTAAAAGCCCTCGAGCCTCTACCAATGATCTTGGAGAGGAAGCCTTGATTATTTTTTCTAAATCAGAAATTTTTGTTGTACACACAGTTTTTAAGTTATCCAGATTGTCTTTGAGGTCATTTAAAGCAGATAGATGCTCCGGAGAAGACTTGATAATTTCCTTATAAGTCTCCAAAACACCGTCTAATTTGTCTAATCGTTGGCTTATTTCCTGTAGATACGACATTTCTTCATGCGGATCAATCTTTTCCGATTTTGAATCGAGGGATTTTGAGACTCTATCTAAAAGGGTAGCAACGGCTTTAATTTCAAATTCAGTTTTAGGAGTCATAAAAATTTTCATTACATACTGAATGACTTTTATGATAGCGGAAGTAGTAGGATCGGGAATAGTATAGCGGGATAATTTCGTACTTTTGACTCGAATTCTTTCATTTTTTTGTAAGTCGGAAACCGTTTTCAAATCGGATGCAATAGAATTTCTATCTGAATACGAATCATTTTTTACAGGCATACCAACCCCGAAAGTTAATTGAAATTAAGCATTACTCTTTATTTCATTATATCAAATAAAAAATTTAATGTAATTGTATTAAGAAATTTTACATATAATATTATAACAACAAAAATATTGTTAATAATTTATTAATGTAGTAATATTTAACATTAACAATAAATTAACAATGAGAGTTTAGATATGATATCAGAGCCCCCGAAGCCCTCAGGATTTTTCTCCAAAATAAGAGCTTTATTTTTTCCGATCTATGGACCGGAAATCCTCCGATTTATTCCGATGGCCTTAATGATGTTTTTTATCCTCTTTAACTACACTATTTTAAGAAATGTTAAAGATACTCTCATTTTAAACGGAAAAGGTGCCGACGGAGAAATTATCTCCTTTATAAAACTCTGGGGAACTATGCCCGCAGCCATCCTGTTTGTCATGCTCTTTTCCAAATTATCCAATATCATGTCCCGTGAAAAAATTTTTTACTACTGCCTGACTTTTTTCATCGTCTTTTTCGGAGTGTTCGGATTCCTCATCTACCCCAATATAGATACACTTCACCCCTCATCCGCTACCATTTACAATCTGCAACAATATTATCCCAATTTTAAAATGTTTATCGCCATGTGGGGAAATTGGACCTATTGCCTCTTCTATATACTAGCCGAACTTTGGGGCAGCACTATTTTATCCTTCTTCTTCTGGCAACTTGCGAATGAAATCACCTCAAGCAGCGAAGCAAAAAGATTCTATCCTCTCTATGGAGTAGTAGGAAATTTAGGATTGATTCTGGCAGGAAGAGCAACAAAATTTTTCTCGAAAATCTCCTCCTCCCTACCTATCGGCGAAGATCCTTGGCAAACCTCTCTCTATTTTCTGATGGGATTTATTGTATTGAGCGGACTGATTGTCATCAGCCTCTACTATACCATCAATAAAAAAGCCGCACCTACTCTACTTAAAGAACTAGAGTCCCCTACCGTCGCGAAAAGCAAAAAACCTAAACAGGGTCTGATTGAAAGTTTCAAATATATTTCCAAATCCAAACATCTGATCTGCATCGCTCTGATGGTTTTGGCCTATGGAATCACCATCAACTTTATCGATGTATTATGGAAAGGTCAGGTAAAACTTCTTACGAACGGAGCGAAAAATCAGGCTGCGGAATATTTCGGAACTTTTTCTGAAATTACCGGCTACCTCTCTGTCATCCTCATGTTTGCCGGCGGTGCCTTTTTAAGAAAATTCGGCTGGTATAAATCTGCTTGTGTCGTTCCTATCGTACTGGCTGTTTCCGCATTATCATTTTTCGGAGCCATTATATACGGCAATTTCCTCCCTACCGGAACTCCCATGCTCATCCTTTCGGGAATTCCTCTCACCTCTGTATTCATTGCAGCGCAAATAGGGACTTTTACAGGGGCTTTTACAAAAGCGTCAAAATATTCTCTGTTTGATTCCACAAAAGAAATGGCTTATATCCCTTTAGATGCAGAATTGCGTTCCAAAGGAAAAGCAGCTGTAGATATTACCGGAGGCAGATTAGGAAAATCCGGAGGCTCGGCCATTATTTTTGCTCTGACAACAATCATGCCAATGGCTTCTCTCCCCTCTTTAGCACCCTATCTTGCAGGCCTCACTATTCTTGTCCTGGTCGGATGGTTCTTTGCAGTGATTCATTTAAATCGCAGCATGAAAAATCCTGAACCCAAAAACGTGACTAAAACGGAAGCGATCGAGTCAAGCCACTCTTAAGATCAATATCAATTGTCAAAGCATTCACCCTTTAATCAGAATTAAAGAGTGATTGCTTGTTTTCTCATCTAAGTGCTTCTAAATAAAACCTCCTGATTTTCTCTTAAAAAAAAATTGTAATTTAACCGTTGTTATGACAAATTTTATTTTTAAGTATATCGATACAATTTAATCGAATTCGATAAAAAAATTTCGAACACAAAGAGAAAATATATTCACATGCACTTTACTCAACTTATGGATAGTATAGTATGAACAAAAGATTAACTGCCCTGGCTATCTCTGCTGCAACATTATTATTTCCGCAAGAAGGCACCGGCAACAACGACCGCGGTGATTGGTATCTTATAGAAGAAGCCTGCATCGGGAATCGCCCGGGATTTGACGGCACCTTCGGAGAACTCGATCTATACGGATTTTCCAAAGTTTACCGAGATAATTTCGTTTTCTTCGCTAACGGAATGGGCTACCTGCAAGAACAGGATGATAACGGAGGAAGTGTCGGCATCGGAACGCGCTGCTTTTTTAGAGATATGCTCTTAGGCGCAAATGTCTATTACGACTTCCAACATGCCGGCTTCGGAGATGTCAACCAACTGGGCGTCGGATTGGAACTGTTCACCTCAGGGTTTGAAATCCGAGCCAATTTCTACCTCCCGGATCAAAGGCAACTCATAGGCAACTCCATCCTTTACGATGACTACATCGGCGATTTTGCCATCAACTCACAAATAGCAACTTATGTTGCGCAAAAAATAGATTTTGAAATAGGAAAACGTTTTTGCTTATGGGAACGCGCAAATGTCTTTGTAGGTATCGGAGGATATAGCCTGAATTTTAAAGGTAGCTCCGATGCATTCGGAGGTAGCGCCAGAATCAGACTAAGTTACCTCAACAATATCTATATTGAAGGAGATGCCTACTACGATAGAAAATTTAATATGAATGCCGAAATAAAAATCGGTATTATGCAATCCCTGTGTGAACTATGCAGACCCATTAACTGCTCACACCAACCTGTCATTAGAAATTATAGATGCTCAACGAGGTGCTTTGTTTATGAAACGAATTACTAACAAATTATACTATTTACAAACTGCTATTGCATGCGGGATCACCCTATATCCCTCATTTGCCGCAGCCGATAAAACTTCCGGCAGCGAAAAAAATGTACAATACGACACAGAACGTCATTGTCCCAGACCTCCGCAAGGCCCTCCGGGACCTACAGGACCAACAGGACCGACAGGAACTATAGGACCGAGCGGTGGCTTAGGCGGACCGACAGGGCCGACAGGGCTACAGGGAATTCAGGGAGCAACCGGAGGAACCGGTGATCCGGGACTAATAGGTCCCCAAGGAATTCAGGGAATACAAGGGCTACAGGGAATTCAGGGAGCAACCGGAAACCAAGGGCCTACCGGTCTTCAAGGAATAACCGGAGCGACAGGAATAACGGGGATAACAGGAATTACCGGACCCACAGGGATCACCGGAGTAACCGGATTTACAGGTCCGACAGGATTTACAGGGCTAACAGGAGCAACAGGAGCTGATTTAACATCTGTATCACACCTCTTCACCTCCAATACATCATTAGCTCCTACTGTAATTCCCGTAGGGACACTTATTCCGTTTGATAATCTGACTCCTGTAATTGTAGGAACAGCAGTCGTTCAAACAGATATCGACACATTCACAATTTTGGAAACGGGAAATTATCTGATTTTTGTCAGAGTAGAAACCGATCCGACAAGTGTAGCAGGTGCTCTGTCTCTGCAAATAAACGGTGTGACGACTGCTACCTCCTTAGGAACATTTGTTGCAGGCTTACCTCTTACCGTACAAGCCATTGTGAATATTCCTGCTGCAGGAACTACAGTAGAGGTTTTACAAACAGCGGCGTTAGGACTGACACTTCCTACAGGAGAAAATGCGACAATAGGAATTATCCAACTGTCAACACCATAATTGTTTGAAAACAAAAGTGCTTATCACAACGGGACTTCGGTCCCGTTTTTTTTAAGAACTATTTTTACTCTGCAGAATTTATGGATACTACCAACACCCTATTCCGGTCGAAGGCTATATCGATTGCGCTCGAAAATCCGGATACAAGAAATTATAGATGCTCAACGAGGCTATTCTTATGAAACCAGTTATTAAGAATTTTTATTTTTTAGAAGCCGCTATCGGATTGGGACTTGCTTTGAGTCCGGTTCAGGCAAGTGCGGACACAAAGACATCTAATAACAAAAAAACGGTGTCTGACCTGCAACGGGGATGCAGAAAACCTCAACAGGGAATTACAGGTCCTACAGGACCTACAGGACCGCCGGGATTGACCGGACCCACAGGAGCGACAACCCTCGCAGGTCCTACAGGACCTACAGGACTTCAGGGAGTCTTAGGAGCGCAGGGACCTCAGGGACCGCAGGGAGCCCCGGGGCTACAAGGAATTCAAGGTCCTACCGGAATAGCCGGATTAACAGGATTGACCGGATTTACGGGAGTAACCGGAATTAACGGGATTACAGGACTCACCGGAATTGACGGAATCACGGGAGCAACAGGGTTTTCCGGCCCCACCGGATTCACGGGATTTACAGGACTTACAGGTTTCAACGGAGGAACAGGTCTTACAGGACTTGTCTCATTAGATCATCTGTTCAATATCAACACCTCTTTAGCTGTAACACTTATTCCGCCTCTTGGCCTGATTCCTTTCAACGGAACGGCACTTATACACGGACCGGATATTATCCAGTTGGATGTAGACACTTTCTTACTTAGTCCGGGAAGTTACTATGTTACGGTGACAGTGGCACACAACAATGTAATTTTTCCACCATACGGAAGTTTGGGACTGGAGTTAAACGGAGTAGTAGTCGCAACGTCCGGATCTCACGCCGGAATGTCTCCGTTTGAGATACAAGCGATTATTCCGGTTACCGTACTTGG
>JABDBB010000057.1 GCA_013288845.1 Chlamydiota bacterium
GTAGTAATCGCTTAATTTTTTAAGGAAAGGATCCGAAATATTTTCATCATGAATAGATTGTAGAAGTCCTTTCCTTTCTGTATAGCTGTAAAAAAGTTCCGGGATATGCAGCAGTCTTTGCGATAGGGGAATATTTTCTAAGAATAAAAATAGATTCGGAGTTTTATCGTACGAAGGAAATACTCTTTCACACCTAACGGGATATATTTCTTCATCAACCGCAGTATAAAATTCTTTCTCTTTGTTCCTTTCAAAGAATCTTATTTCATTGAATTCGCTTACCGATAAAAAGCATTCAGGAACATACTCTGTTATTTTTTCTAAGGTTTTTTTACATTCCGATTTATTACATATTGCGGAAGAAGATTTTCCTATTCTTGAAGAAATATTACTCCATGCCTCTTCATTGAATCGTTGTTCTCCGCAGCCTATGCAATATTTGAATATTTTTTTTGGAATTTCATCGCATGATCCTTTCCAGGGATTTCCTCTAAAATAAAGCTTAAGTTGCTCTTTAGGGGTATTTACATCCATGTAATAGGGGGTTTTCCAATGAAAAAATACTGTGGGATGCGGGAAAGGCGAATCGGTTACATTAAGCATAATGAACTCCTTACGTTATTCTAACAATTAAATGCAAAACTTATCTTTTATAACGCTATAAAATGACTATATAGACATCAAAAATTTTGTGGAATTTTTTTTTGGTATATTGTATACCAAAAAAAGATCGGAGGACAGGATATGGAATATAGACAGTTAGGTTATAGCGGACTTCAGGTTCCCGTGTTGAGTTTCGGAACCGGAACTTTTGGGGGAAAAGGCGATTTATTTAAGGCTTGGGGCAATACCGATGTAGCCGAAGCGAGTCGGCTTATAGACATTTGCCTGGAACATGGAGTCACCATGTTTGATACAGCCGATATGTATTCCAAAGGAATGTCTGAAGAGATTTTAGGAGCCGCATTAAAAGGTCGCAACCGCAATGAGGTGATTGTGGCTACTAAAGCTACTTTTCGAATGAGTGACAAACCTAATGATGTAGGTTCTTCCCGTTACCATCTCATTAAATCCTGTGAAGACAGTCTCAAACGGTTGGGCACCGATTATATCGATTTATATCAAATGCACGGCTATGATTCCCTTACTCCCCCTGAAGAAACATTGCGTGCTCTGGAAAACTTAATTCAATCAGGAAAAATTCGCTATATAGGCTGTTCTAACTATTCAGGATGGCATCTTATGAAGTCGCTTTCACTTTCGGAAAAATACGGATGGGAACGATTCGTCTCTTATCAGGGATATTACTCCCTCATCGGCAGAGACTATGAATATGAACTGATGCCTCTGGCAATAGACCAAAGAATCGGAACAATCGTATGGAGTCCGCTCGGATGGGGAAGACTCACCGGAAAATTCGATCGAAATACTCCCATACCTGCTAAAAGCAGACTCCATAAAACTGCAGATATAGGCCCGCCTGTCGATGATGAGTATGTATTTGACGTTTTGGATGTATTAAAAGAAATTGCCGAAGAAACAGGGAAAACCGTTCCGCAAATCTCTTTAAATTGGCTACTCGGAAGACCGACCGTTGTCAATGTGATTATAGGAGCGAGAAATGAGGAGCAATTGCGGGATAATTTAGGCGCTGTAGGCTGGACTTTATCTGAAGATCAATTGACCCGATTAAATGATGTGAGTGAGAGGCCTCTTCCCTATCCTTATTGGCATCAAAGAGGGTTCACCGAAAGGATTCCCGTTCCGACAGCAGAATAGCCGTATTATTTGCGCAAAGTGTTGATATCGGGAGAGCCTTTATCCGATTTGCCGTTTTTTAGGTCACTTTTTATGAAGGTAGCGAGCTCTTTATAATCTTTGAGTAAAAGTTCGATATTTTCGTCAGTTTCATCTTCGATTTTTACGAGATTGTTATGAGTATTTTCGAGTGCTCTTATGATTTCATCGAGTTTTAAATGAAGAGCCATTGTATCTCTGTTTTGCGAGCTTTGGAGCAAAAATACCATTAAAAAAGTGATGATCGTTGTCACTGTATTGATGACCATTTCCCATGAGTCGCTGTAATTGAAAATCGGACCGAGAGCAATCCACAAAAGAACCAGTATTACTGCAATGGAAAATGCTAAAGAATTTCCGAGTATTTTGGACATATAGCGGGAAAATTTAGAAAACATAGATCACCTTAGGGTTTTAGCGATTCCGGGAATGATTTTAGAATTTTCTTTATGTTTACACTTTCTGTAAGCACCGGGGAGAAAATATCTCCTTTTTCTTTTATTCGATCCGGAATTGTCCTGATAGTAAATTTTTCCGGTTTTAATTTTTTATTTACTTCGTCTCTATCAAGAGGAGTCGATACGAGAGCTCCCGGTCGCGGTCGAACGGAGTAAGGGGCTACAACAGTTTGACCCGTGCGATTTTGCATGTAATCCAGATAAATTTTTTCTTCTCTTTTTTTAGGGCTGCGCTCTAAAGAGGTGATCTTGGGAAGTCGTTCTTGAATGCACAGGCATATCAAATGGGCAAATTGATTCGATTGCTCATACTCATATTTTCCATGTAGAGGAATGTATATATGTAGTCCTTTTCCTCCCGATGTTTTACAAAAAAATTCTATTTCCAATTCATCGAGAATTGTAAAGGCAACTAATGCAGCTTCGATCACTTTATCAAATCCGATTCCTCTCGGATCAAAGTCGATGACACAAAAATCAGGATATAACAGTCGGGAAGTTCGGGATAGAAAAGGATGGAGATCGATGCAACCTAAATTGATTGCGAAAAGAAGGCTTGTTTCGTTGTCAATTAAAAGATATTCATCCGTTTTGTCTTCATGGACAACCGGAACTGTTTTAATTCCGGGAGGCAGTGAAAAGTTAATATCTTTTTGATAAAAGCCCGGTTTTTCTGTTCCGGCCGGAAATCTGTGTAACATAATAGGTCGATTTTTTAAATGGGGAATGAGAACCCCGGCTACTTCTTCATAATATTTTACCAGGTCATATTTTGTGATACCTTCTTCCGGCCAATAAAGTTTATCCGGATGCGTGATAAGTCCAAATTCTTTTTTAGCAGAAGATTTTTTTTCAGATTTTACAACTGTTGATACATTTTTTTTAATTTCTTTTATCACTGATTTAGGATTCATTTTTTCACGAAGTCCTTTAAAGATAGGTTGACGCATAATTTTATCTTTGGTCCACTCTGCAAAAGATACTTCGCAGATTAACGAAGGTTTTACCCAAGTGACCTCTGCATTCGTTTTAGGGACTTTTTCAAACGGACATTTTTTTTGAATGATCGCCTGTAATTTTTTATAGACATCGTGTAAAAGGGATTCATCAAAGCCTCCTCCTACATGTCCGCAATAGTGAAATTTTTTATTGTTGTCATATATTCCGACAATAAGAGCGCCGAATTTTTTTCGTGTTCCTCTTGGTTCTGTAAATCCTGCTATCACAACTTCCTGAGATAAAAAAGTCTTGATTTTTACCCATTCCGAACTTCTTTTTGAAATATATTGTGAATTGATTTGTTTTCCGATTATCCCTTCCAATTGATTTTTTATGGCGGTTTTAAAAAAAGATATTCCTTTTCCGATGATATGGTCATTGTAGCGGATATTCGGTTCGGATAGATCTTCGATCAATTTTTTAAGAATTTCTTTTCTTTCTATGAGAGGAAGTTGTCTTAAATCCATTCCGTCTAAAAAAAGAATATCGAATACATAGTAACAAAGATTTCCCGAGCGATTTCCCGCATAATTTTGCATTCTGCCGAACTGAGCTTTTCCTTTTTCATCTACGACAACCAGTTCTCCGTCAAGAATGACGTCTCTTTTAATTTTTTTGAGATTTTTGGTAATTTCAGAATACGTTTTTGTAAATGAGAGTTCATTTCTCGATTTTAATTCGACACTATTTTGTTTTATAAAGGCGAGAGCTCTATATCCGTCCCATTTAATCTCGAAGAGCCAATCGTTATCCGTAAACGGTTTATCAATTAATTGCGCAAGCATAGGAGAGATGAATTCCGGTTGCTTTGCATTTTTAATCATTTTTTTTAAAGAGAGTTCATCCGATTTTTTCTTGGAATCTGCAAATTTATCTTTTTTCTTAATAAGTAACCACGCGGAATCTTCAGGGTCTTTTTTTAATTTTAAAAGAGTAAATTCACCGGATAATTTATCGCCGTGAAGGACAATATGTAAATGTCCGATTTGCAGCCCTTTTCCGATAATTTTTTCAGCTTCTTTTGCCGTATCGGCTCCGGGAATTGTATAAGTTCCTCTATCCCAAATTTCTACAGTACCTGCTCCATAATTTCCTTTAGGAATAGTTCCTTCAAACTTACGATAGGCATACGGATGATCCTCTACTTTAATGGCGAGGCGTTTGTCTTTGGGATTTTGAGAAGGACCTTTCGGGATTGCCCAACTAAGAAGAACACCTTTATATTCCAGACGAAAATCATAGTGGAGGGTTCGCGCAGCGTGTTTTTGCACACAAAATTCCAAGGCCCCGATTTTTTTCTTCTGCAGTAAACCTAGAGGTTCTCTGCTTCTTTCCGGATTTCTTTTAGAATTGTATTGCTTAAGCCCCATAATTGCTGCCTATGCCGTTTTACGTTTTTTAGGTTTTTTATCAGTTTCCAATCCTGCTTTAAGAAGTTCCATAATATCCTGAAATTTTGTAGGAGGAACTTCTTTAGTTTTGGTGTGAACAACTTTTCCTTTGGATTTTTGTTTGATGATTTTTTTAATTTCTTCTACATAAGTATCTTTATATTTTTCCGGTTTGAAAGTTGTGGTAAGATGTTCAATGAGTTGCATGGCCATTTGCACTTCACGTGAATTCCCTTTGGTAACTTCAGGAATGTGCAGCTCTTCCGTTGAAGCCAGTTCTTCGTGATATCGTAACTCGTTAAGAACAAGTATGTTATCGTGAATTTTTATAACGGCCATATGTTCTCTGTTTCGGATCACATATTTTGCAATCGCCACTTTTTTTGATTTTTTTAACGCTTCGCGCAGCAATGCATAGACCTTTTCGGAATTTTTATCGGGCTCTAAATAATAGGGCTTTACATAGTACAAAGAATCTATTTCATTTTCATGAACAAAACCGGTAATTTCAATGGTTTTTGTCTTTTTTTGATTTACTTTTTCAAAATCTTTTTCATCAAAAATGATAAATTCACCCTCTTCAAATTCATACGCTTTGACAATTTCTTCCCAAGGAACCTCTTTTTCTTCCGTTTTGCAAACCTTTGCATAGCGTATTTCGGAGTGATCTTTTTTATGTAATAATTTAAAAGAAATTTCTTTGGTATGACTTGCCGTATACATGTGAACAGGGATATTCACCAAACCGAAACTCAAAGCTCCTTTCCATACCGATCGCATAAATACCCCTATAAAAAAATGATTTCTCTGTTTTTGGCTATCACTTCAATAATTGCCGAACAAAATCGGGCAAGATCTTCAGGCTTTCGACTCGAAATAAAATGACGATCCTTTACGACCGGTTCATCAGACCATATTCCTCCTGCATTCTTTACATCATCCCGTATAGAAAAGTAGGAGGTACATTTTATATCGTCAAGAATGCCGGCTGAAACGGGAATCCAAGCTCCGTGGCAAATAAAAGCTATGAGCTTTTCTTCTTCATGAAAATGTCTCGTAATTTTTAAAACCTCAGGAATAGTTCGTAAAGTATCAGGAGCAAATCCTCCCGGAATAATCAAAGCAATATAATCTTTTACCGATACGTCAGAGAACGAAATATCGGTTTTACAGGGATACCCGTGCTTGCTTTTATATTCATAATCTTTTTTCTCTCCGGCTATTACTACATCAAATCCGGCTTCTTCACAACGAATTTTCGGATAGTGCAATTCTAAATCTTCGTAATCATCAGCTGCAAAAATCAAAATTTTTTGTTTCTTATCCATAATACCTCTTTATCCTTCATTCATAGGTTTTAAATCTTCATTAGCCGGGCCTATAACAACTCTTCCGAATTTATCAAATTCCGATCCGTGACACGGGCAGTCCCAAGTTTTTTCTATAGTATTCCACCTAACGCATCCTCCTAAATGAGAACAAATTGCCGACATGCAATGTATTTTTTTATCGAAATCTTTATAGATAGCAATTTTTTGCAGTTTTCTTCGGATAATCATCCCTCTATCGATCGGAAGATCTTCAATTCTTTTTAACTCTCCCGGAGTAAAAAGGTCTTTATATTGCATCAGAGTATTGATATTTTCTTTTATGTAATTGTCCCCTGCGCGAATAGTTTTTCGGCCGGGTCGGTATACTTCTTTCCATGCATTTTCTTTTCCGAGTATCAGATCCGGTATCAATATCCCTGCAATTGTACCATGGGTCATTCCGTTTCCCGCATCTCCGGTAGCTATATAGACATTATCCTCACCCGGATTCTTTCCTATGAATCCGATCGAATCTATAGGTACAAAAAACTGCCCCGACCATTTGTAAGAATATTCTTTTATTTGAGGAATATATTTTCTTGCCGTATAGAGTAAATGAAGATAGGGATCTGCCGCATAATCACATTGCCCTGTTTTGTGATCTTCACCGCCGATAATAATCCATTGCATAGTAGGATCTACGTCATTTTTTTGCGTTCGAATATAATGATAGGGCTCTGCAGTGTCCCAAAAGAGGCCTTCGGGAAAGCTGTCTTTGGGAATGGGAGCGGCAATGACATAGGATCGATAAGCTGCCTGTTTTGTATGGAGATAGAATCGATTATTTATCGGAGTGCATGTCGCCACAATAAGTGATTTAGCTTGAATTTTGTATCCGCTCTTCACCGTAACCGTCAGATGATCGGTATTTTCAATTTTAACTGCCGGAGTATGAGTATATATTTGCGCTCCATACCGTTGCAAGGCAAGGATAAGTCCGTGTAAATATTTCATAATATGAAATTTTGCCTGGCGTGGAAACACCAAACAAGGCCCTTGAATAAACGGTCGGGGAGGAACTGACAGTAATTCGGTTTTGATTCCTAAATTCTGCAGACATAAAAATTCTTTTTCAGGGATATCTGCAGAGCTTCCGCCGTTATCGGGAAATAGGTATCCGTTGACCCTTTCAAAATCACAGTCGATGTTCTCTTCCCGAATAATTTTTTCAATATAATCGATGGCAGAGGAGTGACTTTCAATAATGAGCTTTATAATGTCTTCACTGAAATAATTGATGAGCTTACAGTATCTTTCATCGAGAGCCCAGCTTAAATGAGCTGTCGTTCTGCAGCTTTGTCCATGACCTAAAAGATCTTTATCTATAACTACACAGGATTTGCCGGCCTTAGCCAAAGTATAGGCGGAGGTCAATCCTGTGATGCCTCCGCCTATAATACAGACATCAGTAGTGAGATCTTTATCTAAGCAAGGAAAAGTAGGAAGAGAGTGTTCGGTCCATAATATTTTTTTTTCAGTTACCGAATCCCCGGAGCAGATGTCATGTTCTTCCATTTTTTCCTCTTATAGTTATGCTCTCACTCTTTTTCGTTTTACAGCCGACACAGTACGCGATTTAAAAGCTAAATGAGATTTTCTTCCCGCTAATTTTTTTGCAATTTTTTTACGGGGAGCTTCTACTCTTATTTCTGAAGTAATGATTTTAGTCAGATCTTTTTCCAGAATTTTGGTCAGTTTTTTAAAAGCAGCAATCTCTTCTTTTGCATTTTCTTTCAAAAGTTTAAGAACGCGTGGTAATTTTAATAATTTTGCAAAAGTACAGAGTCCGTTATAAGCGCATATTTCATACTGTTCAAGGCGTATCGCCACTGCTGTCATTCCTGCATCTCTAACGGGAGATTCGGAAAATTCTTTGATGACTTCTTTTATTTCTTCAACGATACCATGAGTCCCCTTACAAAATTTCTTTGTAGGTTTCACACCCATGATCTTGAAAATTTCTTTTACTCTTTGGACTTGTGCTTTAGTTTCTTGCCAATGTGATTTCAAAGCTATTTTTAATGCAGGAAATTCTGCTGCTTTAATCATAGCAGGCAAATTTTTTACAATTTGCTCTTCAGCACTCAAAATATCTTTCAACTCATCTATAAAAATTTTTTGTAAGCATGTATGCATAATTCACTCTGGGTATAATTTGGTTAAATAAAAAAAAAAGCGTTCGGGAAGATTTCCCGAACGCCCGAATCGATTACAGAGCAGTACCGGTTTTTTCACGGCTTACAGAAATATCTGTTGCGCCTTCTTTTTTGAAGACATCGTTTGCTCTTTTGAACTCTTCTTCAGTATGGGTATATACGCTAACTAATATTTTTCCGGATTTTAATGCGTTTTCATATTTTTTAGCTTCGAATTCAGGGATACCTGCACCGATAAGAGCTCCGATTAAAAGACCTAAGCTACCGCCTACAGCAGTTCCGCTTAAAGCAGCCATCAATGGTCCTGCTGCAATAAAAGGTCCAAGCCCGGGAATAGATAAAGCACCTATACCTGCAAGAAGTCCTAATGAACCTCCCAATATACCGCCTGTAGTTACACCTGTAACAGCTCCTTCGGGAGCTTTTGTTTTTTCAACAATAGGTGTATCGGTTACAGGAGTACCGTGTACTCTTCGTATTCCTTGTGACTCAACTGTTACTCTGGGTGGCTCAGCATTTCTCACATTTTCGACATTTCTCACGTTTGTATTTTGATTTGTATTAGGATACAACAGAGAAATATCTTCGCGTTCAAATCCTACGGATAGAAGACGATCCACAATTTTTTGTGCGTTGGTTTGTGTAGAAACAAGACCAAAAATAGATTTATTCATAAATACCTCCTTTTATGCGTAAACTTATTATAAATTAGTTAGTACGAGTAACTTCAAGATTGTTATTCACTCTTGTTATGCCGTGCATGCCGTTAATTTTTCTCATAATAAGTTCTTTTTCAGCATTTGATGCAACAGGTCCACGCAGGATAACTACACCGTTACTTGTAATGATTTTTATGTTTTTTGCATTATTTGAAAGTGAGTTATCAGCCATGATAGCTTGGCGGATTTTTTGTGTAATGGCTCTATCTGCTTCATTTTCAGATTGGTTGAAAGAAGTAGGAGTCGTCATATTTCTATCACGTGCATTCACTGCAGTATTGTCTGCATTATAAGATGATGATGTATTACGGTCAGCATTGGGTCTGTCTTTAGGACGATCACAAGCTACTAATACTAAAGAAAAAACTGCTAATAAAAGAATCTTTTTCATGAAATCTCTCCATGTTTAAATGTTTGCTTATTAAATAGATACGAAATCCCTAGGGTAAAACCCCAGGGAAGTAAGGTGTATATAAATTTCACTTTGATGT
>JABDBB010000058.1 GCA_013288845.1 Chlamydiota bacterium
CGATATCCCGGATAGTTCCTATGATCAGCGGATTATTCCCGCCCATTTCAAGAGCCAATATTTTTCCGGTTTCCCGGGCAAATTTCTTTGAAAGAGTGATCCCTACATTTTTGCTGCCTGTAAAAAGAATACCGGCAATTTTAGGACTTTCGGTGATAGCGGAACCCACCTCTTTTCTTCCCTGCAATAAATTCATTACTCCTGGAGGGAGGCCGGTTTCTTTCCATAGCCTGACAGTCTCTTCCGCAACATACGGAGTCAGTTCGCTCGGTTTAAAGACAATTGTATTCCCTGCTAATAAGGCAGGAACAATATGGCCGTTGGGAAGATGTCCCGGAAAATTGTAGGGACCCAAGACCGCTAAAACACCGTGAGGTTTATATCTTGTATATCCTGTGGCATCTTTTAGAGTGATTATTTGTTCGACACAACGGCTTTGATATGCTTCTATGGAAAGATCGATTTTTCCGATCATCGAATCGACTTCGGAACGGGATTCCCACAAAGGTTTGCCTGTTTCCATAGAAATGATTACAGCGAGTCCCTCTTTATTTTTTTGTAGAAGATTGCCGAAATTTTTTATGTAACCTATTCTGTCTTCGATATTTAAATTTGACCAATGAATAAAAGCCTTTTCCGCTGCATCAATTGTCGCTGTAATCTCATCCGGAGTAGCGGAGGACCCTTCCCAAATGACTGAGTTGTCTGCAGGATTTATCGATTGCATATTGTTTTCCATAAATTTCCTGTTATTCCGATTCTTCAAAAATTTTGTAATAGCGGACTTTATCTCCCTTCTCCAGATGCAGAATTTTTGCAGAGGACCGATTTATTCCTACAAGATTATTTTTAAGATGTATGATTCCTGTGCAGCAGCGAAACGGGTCTTTGTCGTTGCTGATAATGTATAAAGCATGTTCATCGGTGTCTTCGAAAATATTTTCAAGAACAGATAGAGTACTGCCCGCTACAATTTTTAGTTTATCCGTATCGGCGATCAATTTGGGACCTCCGTCAAACGGATCAATTTCATTTGTCCGGATAAATCCCTGTTCCATCAAAATTTTTTGTGCGGGTACAGTACGTTCATGAGGTGATCCGATAAATTCTTGGGTTGTTTCCGATAACAACGATAAATAAATGGGGCCGTCAGGCAATATTTTTAAAGCAATGGATGGAATATGATGAATCAGATCCTGCACTTTAGAAAATTCGATATCTAAAAAACGCCTGCCAAGCTCTTCCCAAAAAGGAAAATTCCCTGATTTATCTATGAATCCGCGTAAATTCGCGATGATTTGCTTGTCAAAACGGGCTCTTCTTGCTGTTATATACATCAATCTGGAAAGAGAAAGTAATTTTCCTAATCCTGAATGTCTATATGAGGCATGAAGATACAGAGAACAATTTTCAGTGGGTCCGGCTGTGTAAGAAACGAGTCGTAAATATTTGATGGATTTTAAAGGTATTCCGTCTACAACCATTTTTGAACGGTCAATTTCGTCTATACAATAATAAATTGCAGGATTTTCATACCCGGTTTTTGCATAGATCCCTGCCATTCCTCCTAATTTACCGTCATCCGAATTTTCCAATACGAAAAGATATAACTCGTTTCCCGGATCCTGAATTTTTTTTGAAAAAGAATCAATGGATTTTGCTAGTTTATTTTTAAGCAGCTTTATATTTTTAGGCAAGCTTGTGATTCCTTCGCCCGATCCTAGAGCAAGGGCAATAAATTGCTCTTCATCCCGCTCTTCTATAGGTCTGATCACAAACATGATTATTCTGCCTTCAAGAGATTTTCGATGATTTTAAGAACTTCATCGATATCTTTTTCTTTTACGGCCCCTACAGGGATTAAAAATCGTATCCTCATTGGATTTTCTCCGGCAATAAAACTGATGACACCATCTCTAAAAAGATTCCTGCTGAATTCCAATACTTTTTCTTTATTTCCGCCAAAAGGGGTAAAAGCGATCATCGCTCCTATTCCCCAAGGACCCTTGATGGCATTCGGATATTTTTTTTGTAAATTTTCCAGTCCTGCAGTAAAGTATTCATGCAGCTTTTGAATTTTTCCTTTTGTTCCGAAATATCCGTCATTAAGGAGACTTTGGATGATCATTTTTCCGCAACGGAGAGTGGCCGTACTGCCTGTAAATGTTTGGCTGAGTAATCCGGGCTTAGGTTGAAAATCTTTACGAAAAAGAGTAGCGCAGACTTGAGAGAGCTTTCCTATTGTGACGATATCGACGAACTCTTCCAATTCGAAATGCTGATAAGCGAACAGTCGATCGGTTCTGCCGAACGTTTGTATTTCATCGGCAATGATAGCGATTCCTTCTTTTTTTAAAATACTCATAAGAGAGGAAAAAAATCGGTGAGATCCGGGATAAAATCCGGCTTCTCCTCTTATGAGCTCCCCAATAAAAGCCCCGTATTTTTTTGGATGTCTTGCTAAGTGATTTTTCAAAACCGATATGGCTTTTTCGGTGCTTTTTTCCGGATTCTCCGGATCATAAAAAGGAAGATAATCTACATACAAAGTATCGGGAAGTCCTTCTCTATACGCCGGTTTATCGGTTATTTGTGAAAGGGCAAGAGTTCTCCCTGCAAAACAATTTTCAAAAGCCAATATTCGACTTGCCGGTGAATTTTTTTGGAGAGCTATTTTCAAGGCATTTTCATTGGCCATAGCTCCGGAAGTGCTGAAAAAACAACAATCCATTGTACTGTTTTGGAGCAATAGTTCGGAAAATTCTACGGTTTCAAAATTCTGTTGTAAATGTCCTTGTAAGACCGTGTTCTCTATCGCTGCATTGAGAGCTGCATCGACGATATCGGGATGATTATGTCCCCAATAATGCACTCCTATGCCTCCGATAAAGTCATATTTTATACTGCCGTCCAACAACTCTACTAAAGCTCCGTTTCCCATTCCGCTGCCTATATACGGATACCAAAGGTTTCCTCCTCTCATCCTATTGAATTCTTCGATCAGTTCTTTATAGCGCAGCTCTTTTTTCGGATCGGAAGGAGAGATGACTGTAATTTTTTGTTTGTACTCTTCCATAGTGTTTAAAATAAGTTTTTTAGCCTCAATAATGCGCGGATCGGAAGCAAATCGGTCAGCACGACTTTCTTTTTGCAATGAGTTATCTTTCATATACCGGCCTCCTTATGATGAACATTGAATGACGGGATATTTTCAGCTGCTATCTTGATCAAAAATGATAGATTCATTTTTGCCCGTTCTACTAAGCTTTTTATTTCTATATACTCATTAGGAGTATGAATATTCCCCCCCACACATCCTAAAGTATCCACGTTGGGTAATCCGACATCAGCCCATATATTGCCGTCACATACACCTCCGGAGGGTTTGTGAAGAAATTTTATTCCTGATTCCTCCGCTGCTGATTGGAAGATTTTGTATAGATTTTGGTGATTTTCATCGAAAATTTTCGGAACTCGTTCACTATTACAAAAAAATGTCAGATCGGAACCTTTTGTTTTGTTTTCTTCTTCTATAAAATACCGGATCCTCTCTTTGAGATAGAGTAGGTCTTCCCTTTTATCCTGTCGTGCGCTGCATAAAGCCGTTGCGATATCAGGAACTATGTTTGCAGGCCCTCCTCCCTCAATCTTTGCTATATTGAGAGTGATTCCTTTTGCTTTGTCATTCAACGTTTCGAGCTTTAATAATACTCTCATCAGCGGGACTATCGCATTGACCCCTTCATAAAAATCGCGTCCTGAATGGGCAGATTTTCCTTTTGAAATGAGCGAAAAAGAGATTAACCCTTTACGGGCATCTGCCAGAGATCCGTCCGGGAAGGAGGGCTCAAATATCATGCCTATATCCGCTTCTGCAGCACATTTTTTATGAACTGCTGCAGAACAGACCGATCCGATTTCTTCGTCGGGAGTCAACAAAACCTGCCAGCCTATCTTATTTTTCTCCCGATAAAGTTCCCAAGCTTTTAAGGTATAGAGCATAATGACCAGTCCTCCTTTCATATCCGTCGTTCCGGGACCGTACATGATATCGTCTGCTATTTTAGCATGCAAAAATCCGGATGAAGCAGGATAAACGGTGTCCATGTGCCCTCCAAGTAAAACCCGAAAGGGGGCGTCGGGTCTTTGGGTAAGCAAGAGGCCGGGTCCGGTTGTGAACACATACTTCTTTCCTTTTGCGTCGATTTTATCGACTGAAGGGAAGGTAAGGATTTCCGTTTTGGCTTTTAGTGAACAGAATTCATATTTGAGGCGGGAGGCCATGAGGGTGAGTCCTTCCAAGTTATCAGACCATGAGTTGATGTTAACCAGGTCTACAAGAAGTGAGGTCATTTCCTCTTGTTTACTCTCTATCCAGGCAAAAACTTCAGGGGCATTCATTCAAACCTCAGGTTAGTCAGAGATCTCTCTTAATCTCACTCTAACCCTCTTTGGTATCGAAGACAAATAATATTTTTAAATTCTGAAAATGCTAAATTTTGTAATAAAAGTATTGATTGGTAAACATTTTTATATTAAACGATAGTTACAATGTAATTTTCATGGGGTTATTTCACGTATGACAACGACAAAAAACAGTACCGATAATGAAATTCAGGGAACAGACATCCACAGTGAATTGAAAGTGAAATTCGACAAGCAACAAATCAGCTATGTGCTCATTACTTGCCAACAGCCGAAATCGGACGGAAGCATGAATGTGGAAATGAGCTATGGAGGAGATCCTGCCGTTGCAGAATATTTGGTGCAAAGTGCCCAATTTCATTTTGAAGAAGAAGAGTAATTCATTTAGATGCAAGTCTTTAATAATCAATGAAATATATTTTCTAAAGCAATCACAAATCTATTTTTAGACGGAAGATTATATAGTTAAGGAGTTTAAGCTTTAACCTTAAGTATATGTTTCAATCTGACTTATTATCTCTTAAGAGGTCTATTGATTTTCTCCGGTAAAAGCATTACCTTCAACTTGCATAGTCCTTGCAAGAAGGTAAGCCATATGTCTTATTTAAAATTTTCGGTGGGAGGTCAGGAGTTTATTCTTCATATGCGCTGTATTGTGGAGATTATCCCCTATATCATTCCGATTAGAGAGAGTGTGAATAGTTCGGGACCTCACGGATTTTTCAATGTGAGGGGTGAGGTTCTCCCTTTTTTAGACTTTGCATTGCTCTATGCAGGATTTCGGTCACACATTCATCAAAATACAGGGATTGCCATCCTTAAAAATAGAATTGCCGAGGAAAAGCCTGAAAAAATAGGATTGATTGTAGAAAGTATGATGGAAATCTACGAGGTTGACGAGAAGATCCTTTTAAAAATCCCTGTATTTGAGATTTCTCCCGGTAAAAATTCGGCACCTTCTCACGATCTTATCTACCGGATAGAGGAAGATTTTTTATTTGATCGGTGTAGCCGGTGCGAGCGGAATGTATCATGAAAGATTCTGATGTTCCTAAAAACAGAAGATTGTGGGAAAGACCTCCGCCTGAAGGATATGTGGAAGAAATGACTGCAATATTCCGCAAAGAGGCGCAGGAGGAAGATACCGGCAGGAAAGAACCGTATTTTATTTTTCGTCTCTGTCAACACCGGTTCGGCATTTCCCCTAAGGTTGTCAAAGAAGCGGTGATTTTAAAACCGATTCATAGCATTCCCCATAATACCAACGAAATTCTCCGGGGGGTTGTCAACATTGAAGGGCGATTGACACCGGTAATCTCGTTAGAAAAAATTTTAGGTTTGAAAGACCGGGAGGAATATTCTCTCGGAAAAATGGTCGTTTTTTGTATAGGGCAAAATGAATGGGTTGCAGAAGTGGCTGAAATTGAAGGGATATATCCGATTGATTCCGAGCACTTGCAAAATATTCCTGTCACTCTATTGAAATCCCCTAATCATTACTTAAAAGGTATTGCGGTTATACAAGGGGAAAATACGGCAATTTTAGATGAAGAGCTTCTTTTTTACTCTTTAACACGAGGGGTAAAATGAAGAAGCAGGATCATAATATACCGGATGATTCTTTGATCGCTCTTTTTTTAGAGGAATTGAGAGGGCAGACTATTTCTTTAGAAGAATCTTTCACATCACTAAAAAAAGAAGGTCCCCGCTTATCTGTCTATAAAGAGCTGTTAAGAATAGCCCATTCTCTTAAAGGGGCTGCTAAATTGATTAATTTAGAGATTTTTGTAAAAACGGCAAATATACTTGAAGCGCTATTTAAGAATCTTTTTGATCGAACGATTGTGTATAAAGAAGAGTATTCCGATTTTGTCGAAGAGGTGATTGCAATTTTTAAAAATTTTTCTGATTGTTCCGGAAAAAAATTCTTCGAAAGATTGGAAGAGAATAAGAAATATTTCCAAGAAATCTTCGATAAATATCTTTTATTTTTTCCGGAAAATAATCAAGTACAGGTCTCCGGGAAAAAGATTCCTGAAAATAATCAACCCGAAAAAATTGAAGCATTTCTCAAAAAACTTCGTATTGAAGCAGAACTTCTTTCCGGACGATTGGCCTATTTAAAAACAGATTTCGAAAATCCGGAAATTTTAGAAGAGCTGATAAATGTCTCTGAAAATATTTATAAAATGGGCACTGATTTTGAATTGCCTATCGTAATTCGGATAGGAGAAGCACTTACAGCCTGTTTTAAAGCAGCTTTTAATGAACAGCTTATATGGACTCAGGGACATATGGATCTGCTTTTGCAGGCTGCCGATTTTCTAAAACGTTTGAGTAATTGTAACGGTTACAATATGTACAGCTGGCTCAATAAACATGAAAAAGGAATTGAAGCTATCGCTTACGTAATTTTTGCCATTTCAAAAGAAGCCTCATCTATTCCCGGCGGCAACAAAATAAAAAAGAAGAGCCGCCTACAGGCTGAAGAAGAAAAAAGAGAAGAGGCTATTCTTTCCGATCATGACAAGGCCGGTGATGTGGGGCCGTTTGTGCACGATTCCGCTATGCTCGATCTTTTTTATGGTGAATTAGAGCAGAGGGTAATGGAATTAAATGAAGGATTTTTAGCTCTGGAGACTGATCCCGGCAATGAAAAGGCTTTAGCAGGAGTCATGAGAGCGGCTCATTCTCTTAAAGGTGCGGCAAAAATTGTAGAAATCAACGAAGTTTCTCAATTGGCCAATGCGGTAGAAGATTTTTTCTCTTTTATTCAGGAAAATAAAATTAGCGTCACCGAAGAGCACATAGACAAATTATTGCGTGTTGTCGATTTATTCTCTCGATTGAGTCAGGTGCAATATTCCATGATTGACAGTTGGATTCATAATCACAAAGGAGAGATTGAAGAGGTTATCCGCTCTATCCCGGCAGCCGGAAAAAACGAACCGGGTCCTAAGATAAAGGAAAAAGAAAAAAAAGAATCTCATCCTGTAAAAGCGAAAAATCTGCTTCCCACAATGAAAGAATCGGAAAAATCCGGAAAAAATATTGTGCCGGATCCTCTTGATAAATTTTCCGACTCCTTTATTCGAGTATCCTCTCGAAATTTAAATAAATTAATGGGACTTGCAGGGGAATCATTAGTAGAATCGCGATGGCTCGTCCCTTTTTCGGAATCTCTTATCTTATTAAAAAGAAATCAAAACACCCTCTCTTCTTTAGTCAATAAACTTTCGGAAAAGATCGAAGAAAATGTGCATGATCACTCTATTCCTTTGATAATAAAGGATCTTAAAGGAAGCGTAATCCAAACAAACCGAAATCTTTAAGATAGAATTACAGAGCTCGATCTGTTTATAAGAAAACAATCGGGATTGGCAGAACGGCTTTATTCAGAAGTGATCTCCGGCAGAATGCGCCCTTTTGCAGACGGTATTGAAACATTTCCCCGATTTGTAAGAGATCTGGCAAAACAACTTCATAAAAAAGTCCGGTTCGTCATCGAAGGGAAAAATACTCCTGTCGACAGAGAAATATTAGAAAAATTGGAGGCTCCGCTCATCCATCTTTTAAGAAATGCTCTGGATCACGGTATCGAAACTCCTTCTGAACGATTGGCAAAAGGAAAAGAGGAAATCGGAATAATCAGATTAGAAGCATCACATAAAGCCGGCATGCTTGCTATTACTGTTTCTGATGACGGAAAGGGAATAGACCTTAATTTTTTGCGTAAAACAATTATCGATAAAGGATTTGTTTCGGTTGTTATGGCTGAAAAATTGAATGAGGGTGAACTGTTGGAATATCTGTTCCTCCCCGGATTTTCTACAAGCAATGAAGTGACAGAGGTTTCGGGAAGAGGCATAGGATTGCATGTTGTACAAAATATGATCGAAGAGGTAGGAGGAGAGATGAAAGCCTCTTTGGAAAACGGGTTGGTCATCCGTTTACAACTTCCCCTTACACTTTCTGTTTTAAGAGCCTTATTGGTGGAAATTTCAGGAGAACCTTACGCATTCCCATTGGCTCGACTGCAAAAAGTATTGTCCGTTCCGAAATCGGAAGTATTTGTTCTCGAAAATCAATACTATTTTTCACATGAAGGGATAAATATAGGTCTCATCTACGCCTATAAATTTTTAGAATTACCCCCTTCTCAAATAAATCCGGACACGTTTTGTGTCATCGTCATCAAAGAAGGAAATGAAAATTACGGTATCCTTGTCGATCGTTTTCTTTTAGAAAAAGAACTTGTCATTCAGGAACTGCCTCCCGGTCTCGACAAAATTCCGGGTATTTCAGGGGGAGCTTTTACCGAAGAGGGATTGCCTGTCCTACTCATCGATGTACCGGAAATCATAAAGAATATTGATAAAATGCTTGTGAAAGGCGCTTTCGTCACTCCGAAAAATGTAAACGAAAATACTATCGGAGATTCACGCTCATGAAAATAGGAATTGTCAACGATGTAAGCATGGCCGTCAGAATTTTAACAAAAATTGTGATGGAATTGACTCATCATAAAGTAATTTGGTGCGCTTATAACGGTGTCGAGGCTATTCAAAAATGTGCAGCAGAAACTCCTGATTTAATACTCATGGATCTTTTGATGCCGATGATGGACGGAGTAACCGCCACACAAAAAATTATGCAAAATACTCCGTGCGCAATTTTAATTGTCACCTCCAGTCTCCAAAAAAATTTATCTATGGTCTATGAAGCAATGGGACACGGAGCACTTGATGTGGTAAAAACACCTTCTATTGATTCTATGGAAGCTTTTTTTAACGGACACGATTTAATAAAAAAAATCACCACGAT
>JABDBB010000059.1 GCA_013288845.1 Chlamydiota bacterium
ACGTTTTACATCGATTTCCGTATTCAGCTCTGCGGCATCTGCCAATAGACTCGCCTTATTTTCAGAAAACTCAAACATCCCTCCCGAAATAGCCCAAATAGAAGAGGTGTTATTTTTAAGAGTAACGACTAATTTTCCGGAGGTGAGAGAGGAGATGATGGCAGCATGATTTTGCAGAACCTGAAAATACCCCACCGTTCCCGGAACACTCACGGAAATGACCTCTTCATTAAAAAGGACTTTTTCGATGGTCGCCACAAAAAGTTTGAACATCAGACACCTGCCGGTTTAGCGCTGTTTTTTGCTTTTTCAAATACCTCTGAGATTGGCCCTACCATATAAAAAGCATCTTCCGGAATGTCATCCATCTCTCCGTTTACAATCATTTGGAAACCTTTGATGGTCTCTTGCCTTTTCACATATTTACCCGGTTTTCCTGTAAATGTTTCGGCGACAAAAAGAGGTTGTGATAAAAAATTGCGTATTTTTCGAGCTCGGGAAACAAGAAGTTTATCCTCTTCAGAAAGTTCATCTATACCCAAAATTGCAATAATGTCCTGTAAATCTTTGTAACGCTGTAATATCTTTTGTACCTGACGCGCAATTTCATAATGCTCTTCACCAAGAACATCGCGATCCAATATTCTTGAGGTAGAGGTCAAAGGATCCACAGCCGGATAAATCCCCAGTTCTGCAACCTGCCTTGAAAGTGTCACTGCCGCATCGAGGTGAGTAAATAAACTTGCAGGCGCAGGATCGGTATAATCATCCGCAGGGACATAAATAGCTTGTACCGAAGTAATAGAACCCGATTTTGTCGAAGTGATCCGCTCTTGTAAAGCTCCTATTTCCGTACCCAGAGTCGGCTGGTATCCCACGGCAGAAGGCATTCTGCCTAAAAGTGCCGATACCTCGGAACCGGCCTGGACGAATCGGAAAATATTGTCGATAAAAAGCAGCACATCTCTATGCTCTTCATCTCTAAAATACTCTGCCATACTCAATCCGGTTAAAGCCACTCGCAATCGCGCTCCCGGAGGTTCGTTCATTTGTCCGAATACGAGACATGTTTTAGAGAGAACTCCCGATCCTTTCATTTCAAGCCATAGATCATTCCCCTCTCGTGTACGCTCACCTACCCCGCAAAAAACAGAATAGCCGCCGTGTTGTGTGGAGATATTGCGAATCAATTCCATGACAATCACCGATTTCCCGACTCCTGCCCCGCCGAATAATCCGACTTTCCCCCCTTTGGGAAAAGGGCATATCAAATCAATGACTTTGATTCCTGTTTCAAAGACAGTCGATTGTGTAGCCTGTTCTTCAAACGCCGGAGGATTTTTATGAATGGAAGAGGTAGGACCTTTCTCGATCGGTTCCAAACCGTCTAGGGGAGTTCCTAATAAATTGAATACTCTGCCCAGAGTTTGCGGTCCCACCGGAACGGTGATAGGGGCTCCTGTGTCGACAACCTCCATTCCCCTTACAAGACCTTCTGTTGAAGAGAGTGCGATGCATCTGACTATATTGTCGCCCATACTTAAAGATACTTCTGCGGTGACATCAATTCCTCTTTTCGGATCTTTGATCGTGAGTGCGTTAAGGATATCGGGGGAACCGTTTTCAGGAAATTCGACATCTATTGTGGGTCCGATAATTTGTATTATTTTTCCGGTTGCCATACATATCCTTTGTTACAGGTTCGAAGCAGAGGTAATTTCGATCATTTCTCGAGTAATGTCTCTTTGTCTTGTTTTATTTTTTATCATGGTCAGGTCTTCAATCATCTCTTCAGAATTTTTACTTGCCGTTTGCATAGCCATGATTCTTGCCGCCAATTCCGAAGCGTATGATTCGTAAAAAACTGTTTGAATCCGTGTGACACAGTAGCGCGGTAAAATATCCGATAAAATTTCAGTAGGACCCGGTTCAAAGATATAATTCTCGCTTTTTTTTGTAGAGGGATCTTTCGCCTCTTTTTTCTTTTCGAAAAGATTTTTTCCGATATTGAGAAATTTTTCGATGACAACAGAAGTTTGCATGACAGAAACAAAATGCGTATAGATGAGCCATACCTCATCCGTTTTCTTTGATAAAAACCGGTTGACCAGTTGATCCGAAAAAAGAGCCACATTATGAAAAGAGAGATTTTCCGCCCAACCCGGAAGTTCATATTTTATGGTATAATTTCGGCGCGAATAGTAGTCGATTGCTTTTCGACCTACAAGAATGAGTTCGATTTGTTCCGGTTCATATTTTTTTAAAAAAGCGTTCGCTTTATGGATGATATTCGTGTTGTAGGCTCCGCAAAGCCCCTTGTCGGCAGTGACGATGATGACCCCTATTTTTTTGACCACTCTCGGTTCAAATAAAGGGTGAATGACCTCTGTTTCCGCAATTTTTTCTAAAATTTGTTGCATTTTTTGGATATACGGACGGGACTGCTCCGCTTTCTCTTGAGCTTGACGTAAACGGGCAGCTGCTACTCTTTCCATGGTGTCGGTAATTTTTTTAATATTTTCTACCGAGCGGAGACGACTCCGTATATTTTTTAAATTGCTCATAATTTGTGCCGAGTTTTGAACAGTTCGACAAACTTTTGTATCGCTTCATTTAAAGCCTTTGCGGTTTTCTCTTCCAATAATCCTGTAGAAGCGATTGTTTCCGGTATATTTTTATGTTCTTTATTCATGTAAGCAAAAAATTCTTTTTCAAAAGTTTTCACAAGAGGTAAAGGAATGTCATCTAAATATCCTTTGATTCCTACGAAAACAATCATCACTATATTTTCGGATTTATAAGGAGAAAACTTATCCTGTTTAAGGATCTCCACCATTCTCTCTCCCCTTGTCAAACGAGCCTGTGTCGCTTCATCCAATTCCGATCCGAATTGCGTAAATGCCGCAAGCTCTCGATATTGAGCCAGATCGAGACGTAAACTCCCCGCAACTTTTTTCATCGCCTTTGTTTGAGCCATACCGCCCACCCGAGAAGCGGAAATCCCTACATTCACTGCCGGTCTGATGCCTGCATAAAATAAATCGGATTCTAAATAAATTTGTCCGTCAGTAATCGAAATGACATTCGTAGGAACATAAGTAGTGACATCATTTGCCTGCGTTTCAATAACAGGAATGCCTGTGAGAGAGCCCGACCCTTTTTCCTCATTCAATTTTGCCGATCTTTCCAAAAGGCGGGAATGCAGATAAAAAATATCGCCGGGATACGCTTCCCGACCCGGAGGACGTCTTAAAAGAAGTGACAGCTGTCTGTATGCCTGCGCATGTTTCGAAAGATCGTCATAAAAACAAATGGCATGTTGCCCTTTATACATAAAATATTCACCCATTGCCGTGCCGGCATAAGGAGCAATATATTGCAAAGGGGCAGGATCCGCTGCCGAAGCCACGACGACAGTAGTGTGTTCCATTGCGCCGTGTTCTTCTAAAATAGCGATAAAACGGGATATTGTAGAGTCTTTTTGTCCGATAGCCACATAGATGCAGGCTATCCCTTTATTTTTTTGATTGATGATCGTATCTAAAATAAGGGTTGTTTTTCCTGTCCCTCTATCGCCGATAATCAGCTCCCTCTGCCCTCTTCCTATTGGAATCATCGCATCGATCGCTTTTATTCCCGTTTCGACCGGTTCGCAGACAGGCTTTCTTTCCATCACATTCGGCGCCTGATTTTCTATAGGACGCGTTTCGGTTTTCCCAAGCGGTCCTTTGCCGTCGATAGGGTCTCCCAAAGGATTCACCACCCGACCCAAAAGAGCTTCTCCTACAGGCACCGAACAAATTTTTCCGGTTCTTTTTACGATATCTTTTTCTTTGATTCCCTTTTCTGATCCGAAAAGAACAACACCGACATTATCCGCTTCCAGATTGAGCACCATTCCGAGGGTGCCGTTTGAAAATTCTACGAGTTCGGACATCATCACATCATCAAGTCCCCATACACGAGCAATTCCGTCTCCGAATCGCAATACATATCCCACGGATTCTAATGAAGATGATTCGTTATAGTTTTTTATTTCCTGTTCCAGAGCCCACGAGACCTCTTCGGGTTTGAGTAACATGATCGATATCCTTTATGTATTTGATGAGAATAAGCTTTTTTTTAGTCGGGAAAGTTTATTTTTTAAGCTGAAATCGATGACATTATTTCCGACAAATACAATTCCGCCTCCTAAAAGTTCCGGATTGACATCTGCTGTCATTTCGATTTTTTTTCCGTATTTGCGTTCCAATTTTTTTCTGATTGTTTCTTCCTGTTTCTTATCTAAAGGGCCTGCTGTACTAATATGGCAAGGGAGAATTTTATCTTTTTCTTTTACCATCAAAGTGAATTCGCGAAGTATGGAAGGGATCAGTTTGATTTTTTTTCTTTTGACAAGAAGATCTAAAAAAGAAAAAAGGGGTGGGCGAATCTTTTCGCTGAATAAATTTTGTAAAATAGCCTCTTTTTTTTGTTCACTTACCTGAGGACCGGAAAAAAAACTGATGACCGGTTTTTTACATAGAATTTCGGCAACAACTTTAAATTCTTCTAACAGAGAGAGCAGATCTTTTTCTTCAGCTGTCAGACGAAATAAAGCTTTTGCATAGGAAGAACCGGAAACCGTCATCAATTTGCCTCAATGTTATCAATGAATTCCGCCATTAATGCTTCTTGATTTTCTTTATTCAATCGAATGCTAAGAATTTTTTCCGTAGCGCCCATAGCCATTTCAATGATTTCTTTTTTCATGTCCGATTTTGCTTTTTCCACTTCACCGCTTAGATCTTCTTTTGCTTTAAGGGTAATTTCTTTTGCCTCTTCACGCGCCTCTTCCAATATTTTTTCCGCTTTTTCTCTTCCTTTCTCTACAGCCTCTGCAAATTTTGCTTGGGCCAAAGATTCCAGATCGGCAAGTTTATGAGTATACAAATTCATCAAACCGTCCGCCTCTTTTCTCTGCTCGTCAACTTCATTCAATTCATCGATAATTTTTTGCTTTCTTTCATCCATAAATTTAATAAGAGGAACCCAGGCATACCTCTTTAAAAACCAAAGCAGAATAAGAAAAGAAAAAATCTGGCTGACAATTTGCCCTAATTCCGGTTTCATAAATGATTTTTAACCCATTTTTTGTAGAAGAATAAAAAAGACGATAAGGGCATAAATTGCCAAGGCTTCAATTAAAGCCGCACCGATAATCATATTTGTCATGATTTTCCCCGAAGCGTCCGGCTGACGGCCGATCGCAATCATAGCACCCAAAACAGCCAATCCAAGACCGATTCCGGAACCGAAAGCTGCCAATCCCACACCCAGCGGTGCAGATAGTCCTACAGCAGATCCTATATCCATATGTTCTCCTTATAATTAGCCGTTATCAGAGGAGGGTTCCTCTTCATCGGGCATTGATAGCAAAATATAAATTGTACTCAATAATGTAAACACCAAAGCTTGCATAAGTCCTGTTAAAACCGCTAAAAACATAAAAGGGACCTGCATGGGAAAACCGGCGACAACGTCAGCAAAAATAGAGACGAGATACACTCCGAACAACGCTGCCGCTCCGATCAGAATATCCTCTCCTACAACATTGCCGAAAAGTCGGAAGGCAAGGGTAAGAGGTCGGGTAAATTGTGTAAGAAGCTCTATAGGAAACATTAAAGGCGCCAAAGCCCAACCCATCGTATCTTTAGGGGAACCTGCCATATGATAAATAAATCCCAATACTCCCCAATTTTTAATATTCAAATATTGCACAAGAAAAAAAACACACAAGGCAAGGGCAATCGTCACATTTAAATTAGAAGTAGGAGGCTTCACCAAAGGAATAAGCGCCACCCAATTCATAGCCAGAATATAAATAAAAAGTGTCCCTAAAAGCGGCACAAATTTCTCTCCGGAAGGACCCAAAACTTCCAATATAAAATTACGCAAATTTTCTACTATACACTCTGCAAAATTTTGAAGGCCTGAAGGAATGATCTCTTTTTTTCGTGTACTGAACCAAAACACAAAACAAATGGTGATCCCGATCAATACCGAAAAAATAATCGTTTCCCACTGATGGAGAAATAATGCAAAAAAAGAATCGGGAAATATTTTTGATAAAAGTGTAAACAACCCGGGAACTTCCGGCACATCGCTATCTAATGAACCTTCCAGTCCGGAGATCACAAAAAAGGGGAGAACAAAAACTATCCCTCTTCGCACAACCTTCACCAAAGCCTCTACAAACATAATCCCGTAAAGCAAAGAAATTCCGGATAAAAGTGCCGCAACGGAAAGATCTTCTTTCCCAAGAAAAAAATACCCGGCTCCATACAAAAGAGGAAATTTCACCGACATCATGAAAAACATTTTTACATAATTCTTTGGAACGGCAAAAAAAGTTTGGACGGTATACCTAATCAGAAAAAAATTACAACTCGCCCAAATCCCCCCAAACAGAAAATCGAAGGAATAAGAAAACCCGAAAATAAACGCTATCAGGAACGCTCCGATTCCGGATACGAAAAATCCGATTTTCCCTACCCTGTCAATAAATTCAAGCTCCATCACCAAACCTTCTGATGATTCGATATACCTCTCGAACTCCGGCAACAAAACCAAGAACTATAAAGACATACATAAAAAAAGGAGATGTATCCCCTATTTTATCTAATAAACTTCCAATGAACCAACCGACAACAGGAGCTCCTCCCAAAACAAAAGGAATGGTCACAAACGTTCCGAATTGACGCAAATCTTTTTGCTTTTCCTTGTCGATGACCAAAATAGCTCCGGCTAAATACATAATTCTCAATCTAGGGAATTATTTTTTATAATTCAACAGCCATATTAAATAATTAAAATGAATTAGCAGCGCGCAGCGTTTGGAGTGCGGTGACTTGTCACCGCTTTGCCCTCGCATCGACTTGTCGATGCGTTTTTAAAAATTTAAAGAGTAATATATGAACGAATTTCTGAATATCTATAAACACAAACTTCGCTTAAAACGCCTCGACAAGTCGAGTCGAGGGCAAAAGCGGTGACAAGTCACCGCACTCCAAACGCTGCGCGCTGCTCATTCTTCTCATGTTTGAATGATCTTTTTTAAAGCGGGCTGTAGTTCGGGATAAGCAAAGGGAAATCCGATCGCTTCCAATTTTCCGGGTTTGACCCTGCATCCCGCCAAAAGCAACTCTTCTCCAAGCTCCCCCAACAATATTTTAACAGCAAAAGCAGGAACAGGAAAAACTGCCGGCCGATGCAAGACACCGGCAAGGGTTTTTGTAAATTCGGCATTGGTCATAGGATGAGGAGAGACGGCATTGACAGGTCCTTTCAAGGATGAGTTTTCAACCGAAAAAAGAATGATGTCAACCAAATCTTCCAAAGCAATCCAACTGATGTACTGCTTACCCGATCCTATCACTCCACCCAAACACAACCGGAAAGGAACTAACATTTTTTGCAACGCTCCGCCGGATCCGGAAAGGACCATCCCGATTCTTACATTCACAACCCGAATGCCTTTTTCCGCCGCCGGATCGGTAGCGCTCTCCCAATCGCGACAAACTAAAGACAAAAAAGAATTCCCCGCCACATCCGATTCATCAACTTCCTTTTTCCCGGTATTTCCGTAAAATCCTATTGCTGAAGCATTTACAAGAACTTTCGGAGGATCCTTCAAATTTTTAAGAATCCGACAAAGAGCACTTGTCCCTTTTACCCGACTGTCATAAATGCTCTGTTTCCTCTTTTTGGTCCACCTTCCCCCGGCGATGTTCTCTCCCGCCAAATTAATTACGCCATCAAATCCTTCGAAAAGTGCCGGATCACACTCTCCGGTCATAAGATTCCATACAACGGTGTCCGATTTTTTTTTAGCAACATCACGCACCAATGTAATCACGGTATCTCCGCGATCCTTTAATTTTTCTATCAGCCGGGTTCCCACCAATCCGGAAGCCCCTGCAATAAGAATTTTCATGTCAGCTTTCCTTTTTAATTAAATCACACGCTTCAGGAGGCATCCAATGCTTTTCTTTGCCCTCCCACTTCACATTGCATCCTATAGGATTTGTCATGGGAACCGATATTTTTTTCCCGGCAAGAAATTCATCAAGAGCATTTTCCAGATCGTTCCGGGTGATTTTCGAAGCATCGCGCGGATTGTCTGTGGCTCTTCCTGTATAGAGAAGTTTGTGTTGGTTATCAAACAAATAGAAATGAGGAGTGCGCAACGCGCCATATTTCAACGCAACGGACTGATCTTCATCATACAGATACACCCACGGAAAACAGCACTCGTCCATCCTTTTTTTCATGTTCTCAAACGAATCTTCAGGATATGTATTTTTACTGTTCGCATTAACAGCAACAAAAGCTATCTCACGGGACATATATTTTTGCGCCGTTTTCTTGGTGATCTCATCGGATCCGGTAACATAAGGGCAATGATTGCAGGTAAAAAAAAGAACTATTCCTTTAGAATCTTTAAAATCAGCAAGTGAGTATCT
>JABDBB010000060.1:0-6835 GCA_013288845.1 Chlamydiota bacterium
CCGTAGACCATGTCTATTACTCGGACAAATCCTCTCCATATGGTTTGTATTCCCGGAGGATCTTTCCTTTTTTGATAACCCCCTAACATTGCTACCAAAATAGAGATTTCTTTTAGAGTTGGTTCTTGCTGCGGTAAAGGTCGTTTATTTTCATAAACCCGGCTATAAACCAATTTCCATTCAAGTTCTGTAAATATAAGAGAGCAAGGTGCATTAGGATATTCTCGAGGCAAATATGTTATTAACATAACTTTCCACGCTACGATCATCGCAAATGCTATAAAATTTTCAATACGATCTGTTTCTTGGAATCGACAAGAATCAATTTTACAACCACTTTTTAAAACCTTGAAAAATATTTCTATAGACCATCTTTTGGAATAGAGAATAATAATTCGTTTAATGTCTTCTATTGAATCAATCGGAAGCGTGGTTAATAAAAGCCAGTTAAGTGGTTCTTCGCCTTGAGGTGGTTCTAATTCTGTAATTAATACAGCATTCATTTTTACGGGGACAAGCGATTTTTTTTTGCAGGTATTTGGAGCTTTAAAAGTGATTTCTGATGCCCTAATTACAAGATTGGCTTTTCGTTTTTTCTTACCATATTGAGCTAAAGTTATTTCAGTCTCATAGCTTACCGGACAACGAATAAGTTTTTTTTCGAGCTTATCGGTCGTTTTGTCAGTAGCTCCGGATAAGGATCGGTTGTGTTTTGCTCGCACTAAAATTTCAGCTTTATGGATGATAGTAGGATCTTGAGACTCTGCAAAACACTCATAGAGATCACCTTCTCGATCAGAAATACTTATTACAGTCGTTTTGGGAACTTGTTTGGCAAGATCGCAAGCTTTGCGATAACCTAACAACCAACGATAACTTTCTTTTTCTTCAATCGGAAGTGAATTTCGATGTTTTTTAGGAAGATCATTTGTTATTCGTGTATAGTTAAAAGAATTCAATAAGCCTAAAGGTGTTCCTCTTTCTGTTGTTACCAATTGGGGATGAATGCGAAATCCCTTGTTAACATGAGTGTGCATAGACTCAAAACCTTCAAGACATTCCATGAAATCGTAATTACAATCAGAAGAGTCTTGTATTACCAATACAACATTTTGTTGTTCACAACGTTTAATGGTTGCTTCTATATGCGGCTGAAGTATCTTTTCAGGGGTTACTAAATTATTAGAAAAAAAACGGTAAGTTCCTTTTAAGTCTGCATTACTGCAAAAAATTTCAGGAAGTGATTTTTGAGAGTGCTTAGCCATAGTATCAAGCATGTAGTTTGCTCTTCTATCAATTCGTTTATCTCCGAATTGAAAGTTAAAGGAGGTAGATGATAGTAAAAAAAGATCCGAAGTCATGATAAGCTCCTAAGTTATAAAATACAAGAATTTATCATTTAGTGACTTAAATTTGAATTATAATGTCAAGAAAAAGATGTGTCCAACTGTAAGGACAAGTCACCGCACTCCAAACGCTGCGCGAATTGAAATTCTCTTCACTCCACCAAATAAACTTTGGACTTTGGGGTCAGGCCTGACCCCAACATCCTCACGTGAAATCGTGAATTTGAGCCGGAGTGATGAATCTAAGGTAGTCTTTGCCTACAAGATTGATGTATTTAGAAGGAATTTCTTCAATTTGCCACGGTTCTGTGAAAAATTGATAATATTCCGGATTGATAAATGCAAGAAGATGTTTTCTATTTTTGGATATAGCTAAAGCCTGTTCTTTAGATAATAGATAACGCTTTTCTTCCGGAACGGATAGGTCGGGGACCTCTTTTCCTGTATTGTCTATTGTAGTGTGACAAATCTGAGAAGGTTGATCCAATAAGTTGATTTTATCCGGAGAAATCCAATGTACTTGAGAAGGCAATATATGAGACCCGTGAAAAGATCTTAAAGCAGAAAATTGTATTTTTGACTTTTTCTCTGCTTCTAAAGCAATCGTCGCTTTTCTGTCCTCACCCACGATATCCGATGGAATCGATTTTTCAATTTCTGCTATAGCATTGAGAGTATCTTCATCCGTTTCAGTTGGATCAATTCCTAACTTAGAGACATAACGGATGTCTAACGCTTTAATTTCCAATAATCTTAAGGTTTTGCAGGTTCCCGGTTCAGGTATGAAGGAACCTAATCTATTGGATTCAATTTTTACCCTTTCTTCTAATAAACTCATAACGGCATCATCATCATTTTCCTCTTTATCCGGACGCATAAGGGGGATGTTTTTTAAGATTTCGCTCATGTCATTTCTATTTTCGGTTTTAATTTGTAGAAATCGTTTTTTTAATTCGGAATCGGTCATTAACCATTCCTCAAAATCCGCTTCATGAGCGTGTAAATAACGGGCATTTCCTGACAAAACATTCAGTTCCAGCATTCCTTTTTCGATACAATCGTTGATTTTTATATCGTCCCAAGGAAACGTTTGCTCTTCAATGGTTGTTGCAAAAAGAAGACTTTTATCAGGCTGTAACAATTTAATGTTTTCTATCCCCTCATAACCTTCTTTATGCAATTTTTCTATAATTTTCTTTGCTTGTGCAGCCTCATATACAGAAAGAAGCAACCATCGCACCTCATCTTCTACCCGAACGGCAAGAATTTGATCGGGGAATCTGGATTTACTATCAAAAATAGTTAAAGAAGGCACGAAAGGTTGAAAATAAGCTTCTGATCCGTATATCGGCGAAGAAAATACGTTTGCATACTCAAATGATTGATTTTCAAATTTATATTTGAATTGAGATATGTGTTGGTGTAGGCTTTTTAACGGATTATTATCTGCTTTCGGATCTTTGCATTCTTTGATTTGTTTTACCATTTCACAGAATTTTTCAAGGGTTAATTTGTCTTCCGGTTTTGAAGTAAGAGCACCCATGAATTGATAATTTTGCAATTCTTTTAAAACACTCGCTTCTTTTTGCACTTGTACTTCATTTTCTTTAACCGTTTCGGCATTTACAAGGGTTTCAGCAGTCACCTCTATTCCGGACTCGGAAGCGGACCGATATTTTTCGGGAATATTTTTTGCTTCCTCAATATATAGGCTCATGGCTCTTGTTGCCTGCATAGCCTTTATGATTACCTCTTCGTCTTTTTGAAGGGGACTGATTTCTTTGCCGGCAGATTCTTTAAAAGATTTGAATTGCCTTTCAAGGTAATTTACAAGATATTTTTTTGTATTTATTTCTTTTGTTAAACGTCCGTATTGAAGATAAGGTTCTTCTATTCGAGAATTTACAAAAAACTGCTCATACCTATCAATAACTTGAGAAAAATATGGTTTATCTACAGCTTCTAAAATTTTTTCTATAGCCAACGATCTAAAGATTTCATCAATTTGTTGTTTATAATAGATAACCATATCCTCTGTTGTATGCAAAGACTGAACCTTTAAAGCATGTAAAACCAGATCCGAAACGGTGAGTCCACGCTCCGGATTGCGTATGAACATATTTTTTTCGATCCCTTCCCGTAAAACAATTTCAATATTTTGTGCACCTAAAAATTGGCGTAGCCGCATGATCGCCTGATCAAATGTCCGGAGCATAATTTTTTCGTCATAGGTAAAATAAAAGACGGCATCGGGAACCTGTAAAATATCGGTACCGGTTGTATGGCGTTCATCATACAACGTGAAACAGTCCTCAGGACTCAATCCTTTTGCTTGTAACGCCTCAACGGTTGTTCCTCCGATTCTTTCATATTGCTCATTGCCGAAGCGCCAAACATACAGGGTATCGGGCGTATCTTTACCTTCATCTTTGTGGAAAAACAGAACCGCTTTCATATTGGGAGGTCTAAGCTCAGGATGCAGCTCTAAAAACTCTTTTGCCTCTTTTGCGACAACAAGGTTATCTTTAAATGCAGCAAAAAATCCTCCGGCATCGATCACTCCGCGGATCAATCGAGGGTCGCCGGAATTTTTATATAAATCAGCAAGGAAATCGGAAACGCTTTCTAAATTTGCTTTTTTATGGATAGTGATCCGGTCTTGTTTTCCGGCAAGAGTACTGTGAATTCTTCCCTGCGTTCCTATGTCCCTTTTTATTCGCTCCATACTTTTTCCGAAACCTTCGGCATTATAAGGAGTTCCGGACATACCTCTTCGGGAATGCAGCATAGAAAACAGTCCTATTCCGTTAGAGCGCAGCCGTTCTTTGTGGTAGTTGACTTTTCTTCCTATTATGAGATGTTGGAACTGTAGCCGGGTTTCCATATTTTGAGAAATCGTTTCTTTTGCCTTTTTCAACACTTCGGGTTCATGAATTTCATGTAATTTTACACCGAATAATTCGAAAAATTTTCTAAACTCTACTGTTTCTTCGTATGGTTCACCATTTTTCTCACTGTAATATTTAGCCGGCACATCAAAAAATCGGGACATCTCCAAAATTTCTTTTTCACCGAGAGGTTCATGGGCTGCATACTGATAAGAATAACAGGCCTCTTCCCATGGATCGGCAAACTCGTTCACACCGGGGGTATGGGTGGCAACATAAGGAATAGTTTTTCCCGGTTCACTCGGCTTAGGTCCGTAGTGTCTGTTTCCCTCCCGACTCAATGTCAAAAGAAGGAGATCGGATACGAAATGCCGGGTTAAAGAGATCAGGTCCACCGCTTCCCGTTGCTTCTCTTCACCGGAAGCAAACAGCCTTTCAAGATACATGAGGAATTCTAAATCGACTTTGGCATGCTCCGGATCCCGATCAATATGTTCTGCCGTACAATTTTTGATTAATTTTTGTAGATTTTCCGTGGTAGCCTCTTCCCCTCTTTCCATAAAATCCCCTAAATCCGGAACCATTGTTCCTGAGATATAGCGTAAAAAGGATTCTTCATAATTTTTCACGTAATCTTTTTTCGGGAAATCCTTCATGATTTCTTTGGCAAGAACGGGAATGACATGAGTTTTATAAAAATTTGCATCTTTTTGTGTTTGTGTATTTTTCCGTAAACCGATGACATCATCTATAGAAGGATTTCCCTCTAAACCGGGTATTCTAATCTCTTTGCTAAGAAGCACATTGTAAATTTTAAACAGAAGCTTATTTCCGGCGGCTGCAATAGGCTCTTTTTTCCCTGTCGGAAAGTTCACCTCTTTGCGACAATCACCCAAAATATCAATTTCATCCATCAGGGCCTCTCCCGACTCTCTAATCAAAGAGATGATAGAGGCCAAAGGAATTAATTTTTGTTTTACCAAATTCAATGAAGCAAGTTGGCTCTTCCGTTCTTGTCTGTAAATAATCCATTCTTCAACATTACTATCTTTCATAAGATCCTTTAAGTTAGCAATTTTATGGTCAATATCTCGATAAAGACGCGATACGGATAAAAATTCTAATTCCAAGGATTGTAATGTTTCAGGTTTTATGATGACCGGTATACATGAAGTTTTAGCCTTATTGAGTTGGTTAGCCAACTGATTTAAGGTATAGTCATCCATGTCTTCTCTTTTTAAATCAATCTGCGTGAGAGGGACATGAAAAGCTGTTTTTAAAGAATGATATAGGTTATTCTTTACCGTTTCAAATAAAGATGCAGGCAACACAAACAGAGAGATTTTACCGTCCTGCTTGGCCGTAAGATAAAGAATAATGGTAGCAAGAACCGAAGTTTTTCCCCCTCCCATAATCAATTGAATGACGATATCTTTAAATTGCTCGGAATCTTCGGATCGCATTTTCATCATTTTTTTGATCAAAACAAGCTGTTTCTCAAAAGGGATGATTCCTGTTTCTCCTGCAAATGCAAAAAGTGCAATTTGTATTTCCTGCGTAAATTTATAATCGATATTGCAAAAATTACAGGTGCTTTCCAATTCTTTTCGAAGCTTTTCTAATAAAAAGTCGGAATCCTTCGTCTCTTTCTCATCAGAATTAATTTTCTGTGCGATCGAAATCACCCTTTTCAATTGCGCCATGATCGATTTCGATTCACAGACAGCAAGAGTCAGTCGGGCAATTTCTGCAATCTCCTCATTTATCAATAAAGGATTCAATTGTGTATAAGTCCTTTCATCATTCGAAAGCAGACATTGGAATGCATTTTCAAAGGTAAGTGTCTTCGCTGCTAATCCTCCCTGCCGTGCATTTTGAATAAGGGCTTCACGACGATCAAAGGGTTTTTTATTCAGCAATTGCAGAATTTTTTGAATATGCCCGGCAGATTCTTTGCCTATATCCGAAAGTTCCCTTTGTGCAGTATCTAAAAGGGCTTTTTGATTTTCTTGAGACAGTTTACAGGTTTTTATTTTCCCGTTTATAGATTTTCCTTCGACATAATCCCGTTCTAAAAGTTTGACATCGTTTCTGACAGATTCTTTATAACGGAGCTCTTCGGAAGAAAGAAGCAGATCATTAAAAGATAAATCCAAATCATTCTTTGGATTCTCATCCGCAACATCTACATTCTCAATATAGAGAAGAAGGCTTTCCAAAGTATTTTTTCTTTTCTCCGATCCGGGCATTGAGAGATTTTTAATAGGAATTTTTTTCGGATGAATTGTTTCTAAAGAAACTTGCGAAACCTCTCCGATTTTATGCGAAGAAGGGGGAAATTTTCCTACGGGATTCGATTCATCAAAAGGTTGAGAAGCAGAAATGCTCGGATAATAAAAAGATGCATTCAGTATATCGGATTTTTCACTTATAATTTGGGAATAAGCTTCTGTACATTCACGATAAAATGTATCTTGTTTTTCTATACTATCATCTAACGCAAACATTTCAGGAAATTTTTTGGGATACAAAAGTACAGCGACGAGAAAATTCACAATCTTTTTTTCCTTTAAATTTTTTATTTTAGGTCGCCAATTTTTT
>JABDBB010000060.1:6845-8474 GCA_013288845.1 Chlamydiota bacterium
CGAATTTAAAATCTTTAGGAAAGGTGGCAAAAGAAGGAGATTTTCCGTCGGTAAATAGCCAATCCATCGCAATTTTTCGCTTTTCATCATAATTTTTTTTATCGATCTGATATTTTTGACGAGATTGCGGATTCTTGTGGTCTTTTAGTTCAATCGAAGGAGGAAAAGGAAGAGTATCGAGAGGCTTAAAATAAGCAAATTCGATTGGGGGATTAAAGGAATACGGAACTTCTTGAGGAGTAAGTCCTGACGATAAGCTTTCCTGTAAAGCACGTAAAAAAGTTACTGCCATGTCTAATCCGATTTCTGTAGACGATAGACCGGGGATTGCCTTCAATACAATGTCTATCAAATACACCCCTTCCTCTTGAGTCAGTTTTGAAGAGACATTGACGTTATTGATCCGATTAAAATAAAGATACAGATCTTGCACACATTGAATGCATTGTTCCTCACTATCGAAACCCTCGTAAGCAACACCGGTATTTACAGTTTGTTTACTGTGGTCTTGCAATAATATAAGACGGGCTTGCAGGCGTACGGCCTTTTCTTCAGGATGGCTCTTTATAATAGGAGAATAACCTTCAATTTTTTTTAAAATTTCTTTACTTTTATCAGAGAGGGGCTCTATCCGATTGATATTTTTCATTCTTTCAATTGTTTGACTGTATTTTTTTTGAGAAAAATCTAAATAGGCAAGAAATAAGTGTGCCTCATTCGAATCGGCACGTACATTACCGGCTTGATCAAGACCATATTCAAAATAGCGGGAACCATCCCACAGAGAATCTTTTTCTGAATCTCGGATAGAAGCCAAATCAATCTTGCCTTCCGGAAGCTCTTGCTGCATTCTCGTTTCGAGAACTCCATGCGGATAAGCTCTTTTTTTTGTAACCACATTTTTATAGGGCACTAAAATTTTGCAATCTCCTGCAGCCGTTTCCAAAAAAAGATAATTGTCGACGGTTCCTAAGTATCCTTTGGGAGTGTTTTCTCTCAACCTATAATTACGATTTTCCGTCCAAACAAAATACTTTCCCTCTTTTACAAAAGAAAGAGATTTGCCTTCAGAAGAGGCATAAGCGGGAAATCGAATTTCTTCTATAAAAGGAGGTTTCCCCTGCTCTTCTTTCGTATAGAATAATACATCGCTGTGAAATTTCCTTAAACCGCCGATATCAGAACCTAAACCTTGTTTGAGTTCTGTTTTACTATCTGCATAATGAACTTTTCGAGCTCCTGATTTCCGTTCGACTTTTTTAGGCAGGGCTTCGTACATCTCTCCTGAGTTGTTGATGATAAATTCCCCTTCGAAATCTAACGAAGTAATATAAGCTTTGACCCGGCTATTTTTTTGGCAAGGTACCCATAAAATATGTTTAGATTCAAAAATAAAAGGTAATCCTTTCTCGGGAAAAGGGGTACATTCATACCATTCATTGCCGAATTTCCTTTGAATGTAATAGTGTAAAGGTTTTCCGTCGGGGATTAATCTGACCTTGCCGAACTTCGGATGAGAAAACCAAGTATAATTTCCGCCCGAATAATTAATATGAGTATTTACATCCCGTTTAAAAAGCCTTTTAAAATCATCCTGATTTTCCCAAGGACAGTCGGGTATCCGGACAA
>JABDBB010000061.1 GCA_013288845.1 Chlamydiota bacterium
GATATTCTTCTTACCCGACTACTTAAAGATGCCCTTGATTTTGTCCAAAAAGCTTTTCTTTTTCGGCAGATTGGCAGGGACTTCCATTTGAGCAAACTCTTCAAGCAGATCTTTCTGTTTTTTATTGAGATCGGAAGGAGTCTCTACAAAAATGCTGACGAGCAAATCTCCGTTCCCCATGCTGTTTACAGTGGGAAATCCTTCACCTCTTACACGAAAAACTTTACCGTTTTGCGTTCCCGGCGGGATAGCAATTCGACAGGTATGATTAAACAAAGACGGCACATCTTTTTTACATCCCAGAGCCGCTTCCGTAAAGCTGATCGGTAAACTCAAATACAGATCATTTCCTTCTCTTTCGAAAATTTCATGCTCTTTCACGGTAATGAAAATATAGAGGTCTCCCGGAGGACCGCCGCCCTGACCCGCATCGCCGTATCCGCTCATTTTCATTCTCATTCCCGAATCCACACCGGCCGGAATAGAGACCTTGACATGTTGTTTTTCTCTGACAACGCCTTGGCCTTTGCAGGATTTGCACGGATTGGTAATGACTTTCCCTTCTCCGTTACATTTAGGACATGTCATGGACATGCTAAAGAATCCTCTTTGTTCAAAAACCTGTCCCTGACCGCCGCAACGATCGCAAGTTTTGATTCCGTCAGCAGAAGCAGCACCCTTTCCGGAGCATTCTTTACAGGCCACATTTTTTTGAATAGCCAGTTCTTTTTCCACACCTTTAGCAGCTTCTTCAAAGGTAAGAGTGATGTTTACCCGTTTGCCGGCTCCCTGTCGTCTTCCTTGAGATCCTCCGCCTCGAGAGGAGGCTCCGCCGCCGCCGAAAAAGCTTTCGAAAACGGATTCACCGCCTCCGCCGCCGAATGCACCCATAAAAGTTCTTAGGGCTTCGTCCATAGAGGAGAATCCGCCTCCGTGCATACCGCCGCCGGCATGAGCACCGTGAACGGCATCTTTACCGTAGCGGTCGTATAAACTTCTTTTATTATCGTCGCTCAGAACTTCGTAAGCTTCGGAAATTTCTTTAAATTTTTTTTCGGCTTCGGAATCATCCGGATTTTTATCGGGATGGTATTTGACAGCTTGTTTGCGGTAAGCTTTTTTTATATCGGAAGCTGAGGCTTCGCGATTAATTTCCAGAACATCGTAATAATCGGCCATAGCTTTATTTTATTTATTTTAAAGGGTTTAAAAAAACAGAGAGCCATATACGCTTCGAAAGGGAAGACATAAGGCTCTCAAAAATTAGTTTTTTTGAAAACAAAAGTAGTGTGTGGCTCTATTAACGCTGTCTTTTATACTTTAAAGCAGCCTTTGATTTTGCCCGTTTTCTAATGGACGGTTTTAAATAGAAGCGGTGAGCCTTTACAGCCTTCATTACCCCTTCTTTATCAAGTTTCTTTTTTAAAGCGCGCAATGCTTTGTCTAATGAATCGCCGGGACGAACTCTAACTGATGACATCTACGTTTTCCTGAGTTTTTTGTTATTCACTTTTTTTAAAAATTTCCTTTGCATAACACAAAAGAATACATCACAATCTGATGGCAAAATCATACAATATTCCGGAGATATGGGCAAGACTGAACTCCCATTTTTTTCAAGGAAAGGCTAGCATTAATAAAGATTTAATAAATTTTATAAAATACAACAAGACTTACCTTGACGATAGCAAGGAAAACATGTAAAATAACCTTACTTTTTTTGAAAAAAAATGCATTTATTTATATAAAATTAAAAAAACTATTTTATAATTAGTTATGCTAAAAATTTAACCAAACAAATTAAATAAAAATAAAACTAAAAAATTAAAAATAAAGGAAAAAAATATGAGCTCTATTCCACCAAACACCGGTAGTTATCCGGCTTTTATAATACTTCCCCCGGATACAGAACAAACCAAAGAACTTACAACTGAAGAACTTGAAAATGAAAGCTCTGATAGTTCGTGCTCCGATAGAATTAACAACCCTTATCGCCAAAACTTATTTCAAGCACTGGCTAATGATCCGGAACGTTTTACTAATTTACGTGAAAGAAACCAAATAAAATATAAGAAAGCCAAAAAAAAATTAAAAAACATTACTGCGTACCCTGCCACAAAATACGATAAAATATTCGATAAGAAAGTTAAAATAACAGAGAAAATACAGACAATAGAGGAAATAGAGGAAGAAAAAACAAAAGAAAAAGAAAATATCGAGAATTCACCTAATATTCTTATTTTTAGAAAAGCAGAAGAATTTCTACCTAAACCAAGCTTTATGCAAATAGTAAGTAAAACAGAGTCGAATACACCCTTAACATCAAAAGATCCCTCTCTAAAGAGAACTGATCCCGATTTCGACCGAGAAATACCTAGCAACAAACGAACTAACTTATCTCTTCCCCGGCCGGAAATAGTACAATACGGCTCCCGTCCCGGTTCCGAATCAGGGAAAATAAAAACTAAAAAGGCTTGGAAGAATACACCTCCTCCCCAACCAATTTCTCCCTCAAAAATGAGTCCCGACACACGGAAAAGATTGGGCGGTAAACTCGAATCACCTGAATCTTCCCCTTCACCTAAAAAATAGTAAATGAATTGCGGCAGGAGCTTTGGCTTCTGCCGATTTTGTCTTTCATCCCTTCGATAAGTCTTTTAAGAACCGGATTTTTTATTGATTTCCGCGTTTGTTTTCTTTAGATAGAGGATATTGTCTGTATATCCTTTAGAGAAGTCTTGTTTTTGGAATTTTTCATGCAATTGGTACAGAATACTGTTGATATCGGGGGTACAATTTTGCCACTTTACATGTTGTAAGGCCGGAATATTTTGCGCTTTAGTCTGAAGAGAGGTTGCATCCGGGGAGACTGCTTTTGAGATGTGCAGAAACTCGTTTATTTCATGGAGCTGTGCAACCCTTACCTCTGAGGTCCATAGTACGATTCCCTCTTTTTTTAAGCCTGTTTTGTAGTAGGCTCCGCCTGCATTGGCATTTACAATAGCGATGAATTCCCCGTTTTCGGAGGGGTTATATCCGTCGAGGGAGCAGATTGTGATAAGATGTGTTTTTGTTGCGTACGCCAAAGCTTGCGCCAGGCTCATCCCTACACGAATACCGGTGTAGGAACCCGGTCCTATGCCGACGCTGATGTACGATAAATCTTGGGGGGTTATTCCGAGGAAAGCCAGACCTTTCTCGATTTCCGGAGCGACAAGTTTTGAGTTGCCGATTCCTTTTGGAATGTCTCCGATGAATAGAGGAGATTCATTTTCGGCAAAAACGACTAAGGAATTTTCCGTACTTGTATCTATAAATAAATTTTTCATGCTTATATTTTAATATTTTTGGGGATCAGAAGATTTTCCAAAGTTTTGATAAAAAATTTATCGGTCATGCCTGAAATAAAGTCGACCGTCATTTGCACTTCGGAAGTAGTTTCGAAATAGGCATTTGATTTATTGAGGAGAAAATTCTTTTGGAGATAGCTTTGGTCGGGTTTTATGGTATGTTCTTCGAGAAGTAGTTCAAAAAGGATGGAGTATCCCTTTTTAATTTTTTCGGATTCGCTTTTTAGTTTAGGGTGTGTATAAATTTTTTGGAAATTGAAGGAGCGCAAAATTTTCAAAGCCTCGAAGACCTCGTCTGAAACGGCGATATAGTCTTTGTTGTAGCTTTCTTTGAGGACATCCAGGGCCAGATTTTTTAGGATATCGCGATTTTTATTTCCGAGAATTGTTTTTGGAATATCTTCTCTGGAGAGGATTCCGATGCTGATGGCATCTTCCATATCCTTTCCAACGTAACTCATTGTATCACAAAGCTTTACGAGACACCCTTCGAGAGTGGACGGAATGAGATTTTCATTCGGATTTTTCAGTTTCGCCTGTTTCTCTTCGAAGTGATTTCCGGGTGTTTTGTCAAAATGAGGTCGGATGATGTTTTGGTTCATGGCACCGTCGTGACATAAAAATCCGTCGTAGACAGTGAAACCCAGATGCAACGGTTCGATTTCGGAGAAAAGACGGCATGATTGTAAAGGATGACAAAAGTGACCGTTTCCGTATTTTTTTGAGATAGAAGACAGATACAGTTCCCCTTCGTGTCCGAAAGGAGGGTGGCCAACATCGTGGCCTAACGCTATGGCCTCTACCAGATCCGTATTGAGACGAAGAATTTCTGCAATCCTTCTTGCAAAGTTGCTGACCAGTTGGACATGCAGACTTCTGTGCGTGATGTGGTCGTTATCGACCAGGTAGACGACCTGCGTTTTGTCAATATATCTGGAATAGGCTTTGGAATGCACGATGGCATCGACATCCGATTTATAAGCAGGCCTATAGTCTTCTCGACTATCCTGATTTCGTGAGTGATTTTTTGATAAGGCAGCGAGAGGGTGAAAAATTTGTTCTTCTTTTTCCTCTGCACGAACTCTAAAATCTTTCAAAATATTTTTGAGTTCGATTTCATTAAGTTGTAAGTTCATTTTAGTTACCCGGTCAATGTGTTTTGTACACGATAGTATACCGGATTTTTTTCCGGATCAAAGGAAATTAAAATCCGAGGCCAAAAAATATTTGCAATGTAGGTGAGGGAAATTGCCCTTTTTTATAGGCAGCAATCAGCGGTTGACTTAAGTCCAATTCAATAAAAGAGCGCATGCAGGAATTGCGTTGCATTTCATATCCTATTGCCGCTTCGCCCATGATACCGTGGAAAATTCTTTTGTTATTTTTATTGACGACACCCCCCCAGGAGGTCCCTCCGCCAAAATAGAAACTCGATGTGTCACTTGTATCGAGGAAGGAGATGCATAATATTTTGGGTATGGAATAGAAGAAAATAGAGCGATTATTTCCGATCAGCCCCTTTTGATAGCCCAAGGTGGCAGAGTAATCGATTCCCATATTGAAACATTCCAATCTTCTGCCGATTCCTACAACAGGAAGAAAAGAAGAGGTCTGTCCTAAAGAGATGAATCCGCCCCCTAATTTCATGTAGTTAATTTGTAAGAAATCATCGCTGTCATCCGGATCATATTCGTCAAAAATATTTGCTTGAGACATGTTAGAACATAAAAGAAAGGCGCTACAAACGGCAAGAAAGAATTTTTTTTTCATAATGTCCTTAAGAATATTTTAACTTTGAAATGCATTATATCAAGCGATATGTAAATAAGCAATACCGGAATATATCGGATAGAGACGAAAACAGTCGTTTATATAATGAATTATTCTTTAATAAATCTTTATATTTCTAATTATTTTGTTTAATTACTTTCTGTTTTAATGATTTAAGAAACAATAAAAGTCCGATTTAATAAAATAGGACAATCAATTAGACTGAAGTCAAATATCAAGGAGGATATTTATGATTATTTCAGCAATTATTATTGGGATTATCCTAATTCTTCTTTTCTCGGTCATGGGGATTTATAACCGATTGGTCACTCTGAACAATCGGGTAAAAAATGCCTGGGGACAAATAGATGTCCAGCTACAAAGACGATATGACCTGATACCGAATCTTGTTGAGACGGTAAAAGGATACATGGAGTTTGAGAAAAGCACATTAGAAGCGGTCATCAATGCAAGAACACGCGGAATGGCTGCGAGAGAGGAAATCCAAAAAACCGGCGGCACACCTACCGATGCCTCAATCAAAGAGATTGTCGGAGCAGAAGCCACACTGAGCGGCGGTTTAGGGAAAATTTTTGCTTTGGCAGAGAATTATCCGCAATTACGCTCTACAGAAAATATGCAACAACTCCAAGAAGAGCTGCGTTCTACAGAAAATAAAGTAGCATTTTCCCGTCAGTCTTATAACGATCAGGTAATGCTTTACAATACAGCTCAAGAACAGTTTCCTACAGTCATTTTTGCTTCTATGTTCGGACACAAACCCGCTGCATTATTCCAAATTGAAAGTGAAGAGGCAAAAAAATCCGTGAAAGTTGCATTTACGCACCAATAGGACGTAATTTATGAATTTCTGGGAAGCCCAAGCGCGTGCGCGTGGAAAAACAAAAGTCTACGTAGCTGCCTTTGTCATTATCACAGTGTTGGTGGCTATCGGAGCTGAATTGGCAATGCGATATTTTGCAGAGGATAGCTATTCTCCGGACTTCCCGGTTGTCGGATTGACCTTTATGGCCATCACATTTGTGGTGGCCCTTTTTAATTACTTTATGTACAGCACCAAGGGAGGAAGCTATGTAGCCGAATCTGTCGGTGCGTATCCCGTTTCTAATCCGCCGCGGAATCCGGTAGAAAAACAGCTTCTGAATATTGTCGAGGAGATGGCTCTTGCTGCCGGAGTCCCTGTTCCTGCTGCGTATATCATTCCTGCAGCACAAATCAATGCGTTCGCCGCGGGAACCAATCCGGAAAATGCGGCCATCGCGATTACGGAAGGGGCACTCACTAAATTGAATCGCGATGAGGTGCAAGGGGTAATTGCGCATGAATTCGGGCATATTTATAACGGCGACATGAAGATCAGTCTTCGGCTTGCTGCGATGGTGATGGGGTTTTTATTCATCATCTACCTGGCTATGAGGATATTACAATTTTCCGGATTACGCAGGCGCTCCGAAGATGACAAAGGGGGAAATCCGGTGATGATAGCCGCTTTGGTTCTGATTGTAGCAGGGGCCATTACTTGGGTTGCAGGTTCTATATTAAAATCCACGGTCAGTCGTGAAAGAGAGTATTTGGCAGATGCCTGCGCTGTACAATTTACAAGGAATCCGGAGGGAATAGCGAATGCTCTTAGAAAAATAGGAAATGACTCTACTGAAGACATGCCGAAAGAGGGAGCGGCGTTCAGCCATTTATATTTTGATGAACATTCCGGATTCAGCTCTCTTTTTGCTACACACCCCCCTTTGGAAAAAAGAATAGAGGCCATTGAAGGTAAAGAATATCTTCCGGAAGAATGGAAAAAAGAGCTTTAATACGAAAAAAGATAAAATTTTTTTTTACAGTTACGGAGAGTATAAATTATGTATCGATATACAAAAACTTTTTATGAAAATATAATTTCCACGGGAAATTTTTTCGGACATTTGGTTTTATTGATTATGCGTCTTTATTGGGGATATGCTTTTTATTTGGCAGGTTCCGGTAAATTGGCACATGTTCAGGACACAGCCGCTTTTTTTTCGGCTCACGGCATTCCTTTTCCCGAAGCTATGGTCTACATCGTCGGGGGGATTGAGCTTGTGGGCGGTTGCCTTTTGATGGTGGGATTTGCCTCCAGACTTGCCTGTATTCCGTTGATCATTATCTTGCTGACAGCATTATTTACCGTTCATTATGAGCCGGTGACAAAAGTGTTGACGAATCCTGAGATTTTTCTGGCACAAGCTCCGATCACCTATTTAATCGTCACTATGGTGGTATTTGTATTCGGTCCCGGTTGGCTTTCGCTTGATTTCCTTATTGAAACACTTTTTTTCCGCAGAAAAAAAACTGACATCTCCAAAGAAGTATAGAGAAAAAAAACTGCCCGGCTTGTGGTCGGGCAGTTTTGAAATTAAGAATCTTTTGCTTTAGATTTTATTTGTAAGCTGCCGTTCTTTATATTGACAACCCCATGTTTATGTCGAATTTGTACTTTACCCGGTTTTTCTTTAATCTCTTCGCGAATCTGTAATTTAGGACCTAATCGTTGTACGATTGTCGGATCAAAAGAAATAGCTTTTTCGATATCTTCCAGCGCTAAATCATCTTTTCCCATAGCGAAATAGACGATAGCGCGATCAAAAAATACTTTGGCATTTTTCGGATGAAGAGCGACAAGACAATCAAAATCCTGAAGAGCTTTTAGATAATTTTCGATAGAGAAATAGATATTTCCTCTTAGACGCAGTGCTCTTGCATTTTGGGAATCTGTTGCCAGCACTTCATTTAATTTTTCCAGAGCTTTTTCCGATTCATTATTTTTAAGAAAAAAATTTACTTTTTCGATAACGCCGACTGAATTTGACGATTCTTTTTTTTCGTCTGCAAGGAGAGGTGCAGTCGTTAGGAGAGCCATTGTTATTAAATGTGTGATTTGTTTCATAGTAGATAAATCCTGTAATACTCATGTTTTTAGGTAGATGATCATAGTGTACTTACATCAATCTTTTCAAGAATAATTACAAAAACCGGAATGTCATGCGATCATGTGCGCACACCACTATTTTTTAACTTTA
>JABDBB010000062.1 GCA_013288845.1 Chlamydiota bacterium
TTCACGACCTAATCCGGAATTTCTTAATCCTCCGAATGATGCCTGAGGGCAACTCGGCACTCCTTCGTTAATTCCTATAATTCCGTAGTGAAGATGCGATATCGCATTTCGAATCCGATGTATGTTTTGCGTGAATACATAAGAAGCGAGACCGTAATCACCGGAATTTGCCAAAAGAAGCGCTTCTCTGTCATGTGTGAATTTTGTGATGGGGGCAATCGGACCAAAAGTTTCCTCGCAAAAAATTCTCATTCCCGGAGTGATTTCAGTAAGGATTTTAGGTTCAAAAATATTTTCTGTGATATAGACCGGATCCGCCCCTTTCGCTAAAGCATCTTCTAAATGGTCACGCACACGGGCGGCAGATTGGGGATGAAGGACATTTCCAATATCGGTCGTAGGATCAAAAGGATTTCCTATTTTTAACATTTTTACTTTTTCAATAAATTTTTCCATAAAAGAATCATAAATATCGGCTTGTACAAGAATTTTATTGGCACTGATACAGGTTTGTCCGTTATTTCGAAATTTAGCGGCGATTGTCTCTCTTACCGCCACTTCTAAATCGGCATCATCAAACACAATAAGAGGAGCATGTCCTCCCAATTCCAACGTCAATTTTTTCATCGTAGAAGCTGATCCGGCATAAAGAATTTTTCCTACCTCAGTACTACCTGTAAAGCTGATTTTTCTGACACGGAAATCGGAGGAGAGTATCGATCCGATCTCTTTTTCAGGTCCGATGACAATATTCAAGGCCCCTTCGGGAATTCCTGCTTCATAACAGATTTTTGCAAGTAAAAGCATGCTGATAGGAGTTTCAGGACTTGGTTTTGCTACAACGGTACATCCTGCTGCAAGCGCTGCCGCTATTTTTCTTGCAGGCATGGCCAAAGGGAAATTCCACGGAGTAATAATCCCCGAGACTCCCACAGGCTCATAAATAACCTGTAAATTTTTTCCTGCATGTGAAGAGGGTATGATTTTTCCATACACTCGCTCGCACTCTCCGGCATACCAAGTGAAAAATCCGGCGGTATACTTTACTTCGCCCATCCCCTCTTTCACGCACTTGCCCATTTCCAAAGCCATGACATCAGCAAGGAGATTGCCGTTGCTTTCTAAAAGCCGGGCGACTTCCCGCAATTTCGCAGCTTTTTGTGCCGCAGGGACGCTATGCCAACTTTCTAATCGATTATGTGCGACAGAAACGGCCTCTTCCGTTTCTTTGGCTCCGACAAATAAAATTTTTTTACGAAATTTTTCATCGGAAGGACTGCTCAGGATGCTCGGAGTTTTATTGGGAGAGGAGCGTTCTTTTCCGTCGATGAGACTATAAAATTCTTCTTTTTCCAAATACGTTTCTAAGAAATTTTTTGAAAGAATCATCGGTAAATCTCCCGTGCAATTTTTACAGTAAAAACTTATCCTATGATAAAACAAATTTTTTTTCTACGGAGTTCCCATGATAAGACATTCGCGTGACGGGATTGAATGGTTAGAATTTGAAAATCTTGCTGAAGAAAAAGAGATAACTCATAGAGTTTATCTCCGCAAGGGCGGATTCGGCACGGGGGCTTATGAAGAGTTTAATCTAAGCGAAACCGTCGATCCGGAAAGTTATCATGCGAATATCGAAAAACTCCGGAGGGGAGAGGAAATCTCTCATCTGTTTAGACCGGAGATGGCACACGGTGCCGATGTGGTGCAGATCAGTTCGATTGATGATAAAGTATCGGAGCCGTGCGACGGATTATTGACCGATCTGCAAGGTGTCGGACTGTTGAGTTCGCACGCAGATTGTCAGATAGCGCTTATGTACGATCCGGTGAACCGGGCAATAGCCAATATTCATTGCGGATGGAGGGGAAATGTCCAAAAAATTTATTCAAAATCGGTCATTTCCATGAGAGAGAAATATGGGACGAAGCCGGAAAATTTATTGGTGGGGATTACCCCGAGTTTGGGCCCGGACTATTCTGAATTTATCAATTATAAAAAAGAATTTCCGGAGTCTTTCCTTGCATTCAGGAAAGGAGAGAACAAGTTTGATTTATGGGCTATTGCAGAAAGCGAGTTATTGGGATTGGGAATTCTTCCTCATCATCTCGAGATTGCCTCTGTCTGTACTTATTCTCATCCGGAGGATTTTTTCTCCTACAGAAGAGATAAAATAACGGGTCGCAACGGGACTTTGATTTACCTAAAAAACAGCGTCCGATTCGAATAAATTGCATAAACTTATCGAAATTGTTGCCAAAAAAGAACGTCTCCGGAATACTTGTAGTTTCAAATGCGCCTGTAGTTCAATGGTAGAACCGTAGCCTTCCAAGCTACTCGTGTCAGTTCGATTCTGATCAGGCGCTTTTGGTTTTCACACAAAATTTATTAACCAAGACCGAAATCTTATTTTTAATAAGATGCCGTCGCAACTTTGAGGGACAAAGGCTTGGCTGAACAGCAAAAGACTCCCGTATCCATAAAGGATTTACTTGAAGCAGGTGCTCATTTCGGGCATCAGACTCACCGATGGAACCCGAAGATGAAACGTTATATCTTCGAGGCACGTAATGGTATATACATTATCGATTTGGCTAAAACTCTCCAGCAAATCAGAACATGCGTCGATGTCATTAAAGATGTCGTATCCAAGCATCGTTCCATTCTTTTTGTAGGAACAAAAAAACAGGCAAAAGCTGTCACTCGCGAACTTGCAGAGCAGTGCGGTGAATTCTATGTTGCCGAACGTTGGTTAGGCGGAATGCTCACAAACCTGAGCACTATTCGTCAGTCAATCAAAAAATTAGAGCGTACAGAAAAGAAAATCTCTGTAAACGCTGAAATGATGACAAAAAAAGAGTTGGCTCTGATGACAAAACTTCAGATAAAACTCGACAAAAACCTGTCCGGCGTTCGCAGCATGCGTAAGCCTCCGGGACTCCTTGTTATCGTCGATCCGGGTAAAGAACATATTGCTGTAGCGGAAGCTAAGAAATTAGGCATTCCGGTCATGGCTCTCGTCGACACAAACTGTGATCCTGATCCTATCGATTACGTGATCGCCTGTAACGACGATGCTTTGAAAAGCGTAAAATTAATTCTTCAAACTCTGGCTCAAGCTGCTATCGATCAGAAAAACAGCATGCAAATCGGTCTTGGAAAAGACGATGAATCAGGTGAAAGACGTCATGGAAAAGATGAATCCGATGAGGAGCATGACGAGGAAGAAGCCGAAGCTTTTAGTTCTTCCGATGAGGAGGTGTAATACATGGCGACAATCGAACAAATTAAATCATTGCGCGATGCTACAGGCATCGGAATGAAAGATTGCCAAAAGGCTCTTGCCGAAGCTAACGATGATATGGAGCTTGCGATTGCAAACCTTCGTAAATCCGGCCTCGCGGCAGCGATAAAAAAACAAAGTCGTGAAACCAACGAAGGGGTCATCGTCACTGCAGAAAACAATGACAGGATCGCTATCGTTGAGGTAAATGCAGAAACGGATTTCGTTGTCAAAAACGAACGTTTCGGTCAATTTACACGCGAAATTGTAGAGGAAGCGGCTAAAACAAATCCTTCTTCTTTGGAAAATTTCCTTCATCAGAAATATTCCAAAGATCCTTCGATGTCTATAGACGAATACAGAGCGCTTATCGTCCAGACAATCGGAGAGAACATTCAAATTAGCCGTGTCCGCATTATTCCTAAAGCATCGGATAAATCCGTTGGCGTCTACTCGCATTTAGGCGGAAAAATTGTGGTTGCCGTTGAACTCGAAGGCGATGCAGACCAAATTGCATTGGCAAAAGATATTGCCATGCACGCTGCAGCAAGCTCTCCGAGTTTCCTGTCACCTAAAGCTGTTTCATCCGACGTGATTGAAAAAGAACGGGATATAGCTAAAGGTCAGGTTATAGGCAAGCCGGAAAATATCATCGACAAAATTGTCGACGGTAAACTTCAGGCCTACTACAAGGAAAATTGCCTTTCCGAACAGCCTTATATCAAAGATGAAAAAAGATCCGTTTCTGAAGTCATTGCCGATAAAGGCAAAGAAATTAAGAAAAATCTTGTTTTGTCAAACTTTGTTCGTTGGGCTGTAGGCGCATAATATTCTTTTAAGATGATCGAAAAACTCCGGAAAATAATCTCCTTGTTTTTCGGTCATTTTTTTTATCTTCCATCTTTTCGGCAATATGAGTATGCTTGATTCCACAAGCATATAGTGTAGTAAATCAATGACTCTGCCCGACACAAAACATCCTTATAAACGTATCCTCCTTAAACTTTCCGGTGAAGTGTTTATGGGAGCGGATAAGTACGGACTTGACGATTCCTCTCTTTTGCGTATCGCCGGTGCCATAAAAAATATCCGGGATTCCGGTTATGAAATCGGCATCGTCATAGGCGGCGGAAATATTTTCAGGGGACTTGCCCATACTGATTCTATCATACAACGCTCTCCTGCCGACCAAATGGGCATGTTGGCCACTCTCATCAACGGGATTGCCCTCAAACAATATATCGCCTCTTTAGGTTGTCCCGTACGACTTCTTACTGCGCTGGATTGTCCCCGAATAGCCGAAAGCTATCGGTGGGAAAATGCGATTGAATACATCGCGAACGGCGAAGTTCTTATTTTTGCGGGAGGGACCGGGAATCCGTATTTTACGACCGACACAGCTGCAGCTCTCCGGGCTAAAGAAATCGATGCCGATCTGTTTTTAAAAGCGACAAAAGTAGACGGTGTCTACAATAAAGATCCTTTTTTGTATAAAGATGCCCTTCGCTATGAAAAAATTTCTTTCACTGAGGCCCTCAGTCAAAATCTTAAGGTCATGGACTCGACCGCATTCGCCCTCTGTATGACAGAGCAGTTACCCGTTTTTGTTTTTAATATGGATATGTTGTATACACATACTTTACAAGAGATTCTACAAGATAAAACCCATGGAACATTAGTAAAAGAGGAATAGCCATGAACATGAAAAAACAAGTCGATAACGAAATGCAACAGGTTGTCGATCATTTTATTGAAGAATTAAAAAATATCAGAACCGGACGCGCAATGCCGGGTATGCTGGATAATGTCTCCGTAGAAATTTACGGAACACAGATGAGATTGCGCGACGCCGCCACCGTAACCGCTTCCGGGCCGCGCCAGCTCACTGTTACTCCTTTTGATATGAAAAATACCGCCGGCATCGGAAAAGCTCTGCAACAGGCCAATCTCGGATTCAGCATTGTCGTAGAAGCCAATTTGATCAGGATCATGATCCCTGAAATGAGCGAAATTGTTCGAAAAGAAATGATCAAATTGCTTCATAAAAAACGGGAAGAGATCAAGATCAGCATTCGCCATGTACGCGCTAAATACAATAAGCAGGCGAAAGCAGACGGCAAGGTCAACGACGAAGAGGTAAAGCGCACAGAGAAAGAGGTACAAGAGCTGACAGATAAATACTGTACCCTTGTCGATGAAAAGAGCAAAGCGAAAGAAAGTGAAATTTCTACGATTTAATGTTGCAGAAAAATCGGAATCGTTATAAGATTAAACCTCGTTAGGGAATAAGGGAGTGAAGAGAGAACAACGACTCAAAACACTCCCTCTTAATGTGACAGAGGCCCCATCGTCTAGTCAGGCCTAGGACACCGGATTTTCATTCCGATAACAGGGGTTCGAATCCCCTTGGGGTCACAATTAGTTTTCGTTGAGCCTTTAGCTCAGTTGGTTAGAGCATCTCACTTTTAATGAGAGGGTCGATGGTTCGAGTCCATCAAGGCTCAACACTTTTTTCTTGTCTTTAATAGCCGCGCTTTTGCCGTAGCTTTTCTTTTAAAATTTTCTTGCAACTCATTTTTCCTATCTCCGGCTGCTTTATAAAAGAGCGAAATGTATCGGAAAAATCTCCGTCAATTGCATCGGCCGATCTTTCAAAAAAAACATCTAACAGATGCTCGGCATCCGGAAAAGCTCCTAATTGAATAAGTCCTTCAATCTTAGCACTTTCTATAATAGGAAGCTTGGAGAAGGGAAAATAAAGCCCCTCAATACCCGTCAAAGCCTCATCCCATTGTTGTAAATGACACTGCGCTAAAATAAGTCCCACTTGTGCTTCCTGATTTATCGCAGCGATTTTTTTTAAACGTTCCAAAGCACTTTCGGGCCTGTCAAGGCGAAGTTCTGCTAATCCTAATTTTAAATTGATACCCACTCCCCGTAAATCATGCAAATCTCCCGGATCACCGCTTTCAGAAAGAATTTTTGAAATGAGGAGGGCCTCCTGCACTTTTCCCGCCGGATGAGCGCAAAGTTGTAGCAAACGTCGGGCTTCATGATAATTTTCTTTTTGATAATGAATCAATCCCATGATTGTTGCCGCATCCGGATTTCCCGGAGAAAAAATGAGGACACACTCTGCAGGTTTTGCCGCTTTCTCAGCCTTTCCGTTAGCAAGAAGGTACTGCGCTTCTTTAATCAATGCCGTTTCCTTTTCTTCCGGAAAGAAAAGAGACTCTTCATAATGCAGAGCGCGCGCTATACTCCGAAGAGATTGTAATTTCTCTGTAGAATAGACCTGAAAAGCAGCTTCAAATTCTGTGTGAAGAAATTCCCGGATGGATTTATCCGCCTGATGTTTCCCTATTTGTAGGGCATAGGCAAAAAATGAAAGAGCTTCACCGGTTCGATTGCTCTGCAATGTTTTTTTTCCCGTTTTGATGAGTAAATCCGTTACAAAACCTGAACTTTCCGGAACATCGAGAGAGCTTCGTATTTCCAGGACAGTGTTGAGATGAGAAAAACGGGGATTCGGCGACTGTATCTCTTTGATTGTAAAACGGTCGACTATTGCAGCGGCCTTTTCGTCGGATTTTCTAAAATTACCGGAAAATACCAAATCGCAAAAAAGAGATTCCCGGATTTTTGCCTTGTTGCCTGTCTCTATAGCCACTTCTAAAAATCGATCTATTTTTTGCCTGACAGCGTTCCTTACTTTTCCTTCCGGAAGAATTCTGTTCAGTAAAATAATCGAATTTTTTATTTTTCCGTAATCATTGCCTTTGCATGTGTCGAGAAATGTAGTGAAGAGAACATCGAGATTTTTCTCTTCCCCTTCCCATTGCTCTGCAATGCGTACATAAAAATAAAGATCGTCATAGAGAGCATGCGCGAAAAGTTTTTCAATCTGTCCTTTGATAGCCTTTAAAAAATTTTCCCGGTCTACAGTGTATTTTTTGTCGTGAAAAAGAATTCTATTGTAATAGTCGGATGCCAGCTTGTGGTAAGGAATAGCCTCTTCACACGACTTGGTAGAAGCTTCCTGCATATAGCTCAATCCGGTGAGCAACATCAATGTTTCGTAGTTTTTTGCATTCTCTAATTGCAGTTCTTCTTCTATTGTTTGCCTGGCCTCAGTATTTCTTCCTTCACGGATAAGACCGCGAATTTTTTCGGCTTTCTCAAGGAAAGGGGAAAAGATTGCTTCAAAACTGCGCTGCATCGGTCCGGAAAAATAGCTTGTAGGAACACCGGTTGCCGGAGCGCCGGAAAATCGATCGGCGAAATAAGAAATCCACGGACTTTGCGAAACGTTTCCGAGCTCGGACAAAATTCTTTTTCCGGTTTCGTAATCATGAAGAAGATAGGCATTCAAAGTTTTTCCCAGAAGAATCTCTGCATAAAAATCGGTCTTCCGGGATTTCTCGGACAATGTGTGCAAAGATTCGGCAAGATCCTCTTCGGATTTTCTTATAAATCCTTCATCACGATCAATATAAGAGCGTAAAAGAAATACGTCGGATTGTAAATCGGGTGATGTGATTTTTTGTAACGTGGCAAGTGCTTTCGACCGGTCGCCTCGTAGGTAAGATTCTCTGCCCGATGTAAGCAGATGCTTTTCTCCCGAGGTCACGACAAAGTAGCCTGTCATCAAAATAAGAAGACAAAAAAGGGTAAGGATAGCCGTTTTAAGATAAGTCATTTTTTCTCATAAGGTTTTTTTTTATGAATTCAATCTTTTGCTCACTCTAAAGAAATAAAAATTTATTGACTACCGT
>JABDBB010000063.1 GCA_013288845.1 Chlamydiota bacterium
GCTTTCTCGTGTGCGCGTAGTCTTTGTATAAGAAGATCTGCAGTTCCTTCATCACCGTCATTTTGACAAATTTGAATGCGACTTTTCAGACTTTTAATCATTTTTTCATGATCTGCAAATAATTGGCTCAGCATTTCGTCTTCCGATAATGCCTCTTCCGATTCTTTTATACTCGTCAGCTTAAGGAATGTCTGCATTGTTCCCGGAGCTCGTCTGTGTAGCATTCGTATCCGTTCTGCAATGTCATCTACGGCATTAGCGAGCTCTTTATAGAGCCCTTCAAAAAAGAGATGAAGTTCTCTAAACTGCGGACCTGTAATATTCCAATGAAAATTTTGTGTTTTCACATACAAAACATAGGTATCTGCCAGAATAACTTTTAGATTATCTACGACATTTTCTTGTGATTTTTCTGTTTTTTGGGGCATTACTGTCATTTTTTTCTCCATAAGTTAAATAATCGGATAAAATTAATATAGATCATCATTTTAATTTAAACAAGAATCCCGATTCATAAATTATATTTTGACAATCGTGATATTTTTATGTATGTTTTTTAAAAAATTAAGGGGATCTATGACAATATTCGACATAAATCCAAGATGGGGCGATATAATCAATGTTATTGAAGATAAGTTACGGATAACAAAAGGCAAGATTTATAGTAAATCAGGGAACGTAATTGTCAAAAATTCAGAAGCCGTGGCTTCATATATAGAAAATCTCGTTGATGTTATCCTGAAAAATGAATTCGGAAATCTTAAAAAGAATTCCGGTGAAACCGTTGCATTTTACGAAAACATAAGCGACCTCAGAAAAAAAATCAAAAAACTCCGGAGGCACATTAAAGATTTTCAATTTAGCTTTATAGAAAATAGTCCGTCATATAAAAAATGTCAGCGATTTAGCCAACAAATTTTACGGTGTCATTTGATCTCAGAAGAAGTTGTTGCGGCTTTCGAAGAGTTGGCTCCTTATACGCAAGTACTTGATTTAGAGCATGCGAATTTAGCTTCCCCGGATTATAAAGACCTGATTCCTTTTATGAAGAAAAGCCAAGAAGTAAAGGAGGATATGTTTCCGATAGATGCTTTTTTAAAAGCTTTCGAACAAATAAATGAAGAGCAAAAGAATTGGGTTTCTTTATCGGACTTAGAGCATCTTTATATCTATCAAAATCAGTTATTTGCAGAATCAAAAGAAAAAACTCTCGAGGAATTTTTAAGTGACTCTTTTGTTGACTTACACAGATATTTGGCTCTTCATAAAGAAATATCTTATATCTCTCCGGAATCGATATTGAGATTGATTAAAGCAGCCGCTTCATCGGATAGATGCCATGAACTTCAATTTTCTAAGTCCATCCTTATTCCTAAAATACGAGATCTTGTTATAGAAAAAGGATATTCGGAATTTCGAGGATACGGGGACGCTTTTATTGTATATAGAAAACCCGCTATGCTTGGATGGAGATATATAGATTTAAATTGTAAATCTCGAAAATATATGCTACCGAGGTCGAAAAGGTGTGGCGCGGGCATACATCTCAATAAATCCGGTAGCAACTTTCGGATATTCATGAATTAAAGCCAGAAGATCCGCCTGTGTCAGGGTTAGCAGTGCCACCTTTGTTTTACTTTGCGCACAATAGTCTCTGGGGATTCCGCTGAAAATCGATTCTTCGCCAAAAACCTGCCCTTTATCCAAAACGGTCAGTTCTCTTTTATATTTATCTTTTATAACGACAGATCCTTCTGCAATCAGATACATGTTGTAGGCATGTTCTCCGCTATCAAAGAGGATTTCATTTTCGCCTATATTGATGAGCACTAATTTATCGGCAATCGGCAACAGCAAATCCAGTTCGAGAGAGCAGAACATAGGTGTTTTTTTAAGAAAAAAAGCTTTTTCAATCAGACTAAGCCGGTTCATTGAATAACTCCCTTGCAAAATGGGTAAATATTTGTTCATGACTGAGAGATAATTTTTCTGCTATAGCCCTCCAGCCTTCGAAGTTGAATTCTTTCATGAGAGAAAGAGAGACAATTTTATCTACGGGAGAAGAGGAATCGGATAATTTTTCCAGAAGAGTTTTCAGGTCACAGTCATATTTATTTTTATCGGGATGTCTGTTGAAAATTTCTTTCGCCGGTAGATTTTCTATTAACGGACGAAGAATTTTAAAAATGTTTCTGTCGCAGGTTTTTTCCAAGGTTTCGATGACCTGGCTTTTCAATTTTTTGTCTTTGCTCCGGAAAAGACGGGAAATGAGTTCACAATCCTCTACTTCTCCTGCGGCGCTTAAGATTTGTACTATGAAATCAAGAACGGAATGATAGCCTGTTTCGAGTGCTTCGACCAATAAGGTGAGATCTCTATCCGGGTTTTTTGCACACACAAATTGAAAATGGTAGTAATAAAAATAGGCTCTTTCTACCTCTACATTGATGATATCGTGTAAATTTGCGTGTAGATGAGTCAGAGCTAAATGACCCAGTATGCGTCCGGCCAATGCTCTGCAAGGATCGGGAAGAGTTTTGTCTTTTGTAGCTGTGAGAAGCATAGGAACAGTGTGTAAGCCCATTTTTCTCACGATTGATTCAATAATACGTTTTTCACTTTGTCGAAAATGCAGGCTTGCTCTTAGAATATCGCGAATTAAAGAGGGATCATTGATTTTTCCCAGAGCATAGAGGCATGATTTTCTGAAGGTGCTATCGTGAGAATTTTTCATTAAAGAGATGAGAATTTTTGCATAAATACGGCACTGACTGTTGCTGATTTTGGCAAAGCATTCCAAAGCTTTTCTCCGCACCTGTTGATTCGGATGATCGCGGAAGGAGAGAAAAAGCTGATGATGATTGGTAGTGGGCTCACAGCTGAGAATTTCCAAGGCCATACAGATGCGCTCTTCTTCTCCGGAGTTCAATAGGGATAAGATGATCTCATCCGCAATTTTTTTATCGTCGTGGGTATATTCGAAGCCCGGAACGGAATCTGCTTTTTTTAGGGAGATGACTGCGGCAGCTTTTTTTATAGAATTATTTCCGGTCAGATTAGAAATCGCAGTTGCTTGGTCGACCATTCCCTGTCTTGCCAATTGATAGGTGATATCAGCCGCCAGCTCTTCGTCGTCAGTTTCGGGTAATCGTGATTTTAATAAAGCATTGATTTCCGGTTCCGATCCTAATTTGGATTTAGATAAAAGCAAAAGAAGTTGTTTTTGAAAATCCGGACTTAAGGACTTTGTATCCGACATAATCGAAAGTAAAATTTTGGGATCTTCGAGGCCTAGAAGACCCTGCAGAGCAAAAATCCGTTCGGAAAGCTTTTCAGATGAATTCAAAATGGTGAAAAGATGAACCTTCCAGAGATGTTGTTCATCTTTTGCAAGGGAGTCATACCACTCTTTTAAAGATCTTTCCGGATGAATGGCATTTGCAGCTAAATTTTTATAGATGGCGGCGTGGTATTTTTTTTGAATGATAAAAGCAACGGCAAGAGCGCAGATAGAAATAATCAGGCACAAGGTAATGGTATTGATTCCCGGAGTGAAAAGCAGGAATCCGCTGCAAAGCATAGCCAAAGGTTCAAAGAAAAATTCGATCATTATTCTGACGCGATATTTCAATCTCTTTGGAACTGCATTTAAAAGAAGATTGAAATTGCTTTCGTCGATGATTTCAAGAAATCCTTCCACTAAGAAATAGGCGACAATAGGAAAGAGAAGGGCCGGATAAAAAAGCCATCCGCTCATCGCAAAAACCATGATGATCGGCGTGAAGAAAAGCAAACTGGTTACTCCGAATCTTCTGATGACTCTGCTGTACAATAAAAGACCGAAAATAAGATTTGTCACACTGACAGTGGCGATCATTTTACCGAGGAAAAGTGTGATGGCGGCATTTTTCGCCTCATCGGAAGGTACCAAAGTGCCCGGGGGATCAAAATACCTGTCGAAAAAATCGAGATAATTGTACTCGGCATTGACCCACATGAGAAAAATTAAAAAATTATTTAACATAACCAGCAAAGTAAATTTAGATTTCAGAATCTCTTTTGCTGTATTGATAAAATTGAATTTTCCTGAGGAGGACTGCTCCTCTTTTTCACTCGATAAATCGTGGGCTAAATGCATTCTGTCCGAAATGACTTTTACAAGATATGCCGAGACCATCATCAGGACGATAATCATGAGAATAATATGAGAAAAAGTAAAGAACCCGGTCTGCATAATGATCCCGGTGAAAGCCTGTCCGCAAAATACGGTAAGACTAAAAAGGACATACATGCGCTTTGCATCCTGCAAATTGTGGTACTGATCGATAAAGGTCCAATAGGTGGTGATCAGTACGGAATCTAACTGGAAGCTGACTATTCTTAATATATACCAGATCTTTCGCGACTCAAATCCGATTTCCTGTTTAATGCAGAATAAAATTCCCGTATAAAAAACGATGACGACGGCAATAACGGAATAGAAAATTTTTTGTGAGGGGATTCTGTTGACGACTCGTAAAAGCAAAACAGCGGGGATAAGCATTCCGCATGCGCAAAGAATATAGACAAGAGGAAGTGCATGAGCCCCTACATTGATCAGAAGTAAGGCGTCGGAAAATTTTAGCCCCAGATTAATTCCGAGGGACCAACAAAATGCGAGAATACCGAAAAGAAATGCATTCTTTCCTTCTCCCTCATAAAGGTTGAATAGCCGACAAATTACTCCTTTCATCTATGTAAAGAACACCCCCATAAATAGTCTCTTTTCAAGCTTACATTTTATCGCATTTTGAGAAAAGCGAAGTCAAATTATGCCTTAAAAAAAATTAGATTTCTATAAAATTTTCATGCATACGGAAAAAATCGGGAAATCAACAAACCCGGGAGACAACTCAAAATTGATGAAGAAGTCCGGAGTGTAAATTAAATTTTCTATCGCACATTTCTGCTAAGGGAAGATGGTGAGTCACTAAAATCAACGCCTTTCCCTTATTTTTTGCAAAAGTGAGCAGAAGGTCATGAATTATGGCAGCTGTCTCTTCATCTAAATTTCCGGAAGGTTCATCTGCCAGAATGAGGTCCGGATCATTACACAAAGCTCTGGCTATAGCCGTTCTTTGCTTCTCTCCGCCGGAAAGTAATTTAGTATGAAAATTAGCCCGGTGAGTCAAGCCTGTCATTTCCAGAAGCTCTAAAGCTCTCTTATGCGATTCACTTCCCTCATGTGTGGGAAGTCGCGCTATTTTAGCGGGCATCAGCACATTTTCCAGTACAGTATAGTCTTCTAAAAGATGGTACGATTGAAAAACAAAGGCAAGTCGATTTCTTCGGATAGTCGTCGTATTGGCCGGAGTGACCGGAATTCCCGCAATCGATAAATCTCCTGAATCGGACTCTTCCAGAGTACCCAAAATTTGGAGGAGAGTACTTTTTCCTTCACCCGAACGCCCCATAATCGCGACACTTTCGCCTCCGTGAACAGTAAGGTCCACGCCTGACAGTACTTCTACATCTAAAGGCCGGGTAAATTTTTTTACAATTTTTTTTGCTTCAATGATGACGCTGTTCATAAATCCCCTTAATCCGATCTCAAGATATCGCCGGGACGGATCCTGCATGCTTTAATAGCCGGAACAATTCCCGCAATACACGACATAATTACGGTGATGATGATGACAAATCCCAAGGCATTACCGCTGACTTCATTCGGAAGGATTTCGCCGTAAAAAGCCGGATTGAACATCTCATGCCCTTGCAGTCGTCCCAATAATCCTACGATGGTGTGAAGGTATCTCAAAGTGATGACCGCAAAAAAGATTCCGATGACACTTCCGATTAATCCCATCATGATTCCGCAAAATCCAAAAATCATGGTGATGCTTGAGGAGGAGGCTCCCATAGAGCGTAAAATACCGATTTCATTTTTTTTGTCGTTCACAAGAATAATGAGCATGGAAATAATATTAGAGCATGCAACAATGATGATGACAATGGCAAGAAGGGTAAATAAATTTTTCTCACTTTTCAATTGTTTGATGATGTCTTTCGTGAAATCAAATTCCCGAAACGTTTCAATCTTCCAATATTTACTGATCCCGTTTTTTTCAAAAGCCTGCAAAAGTTTTTGTTTGATTTCTTCGGCCCGATTCAAATTGTCAAATCGGATATTGATTCCGTTAGAAAGGCCGGATTCCTCTTGCGGTTGAGACAGTCTGATGAAAGAAATGACTTCGGGTCCGGCAAGGACCAACTTTCCGCCGAGCGGCATGATGCCCGGATCGTAAAATCCGGCGACAAAAACAGGAATTCTCTGTTCCTGAAGAGCGGCGGCTGTCGGACTGTAATACGAGATATAGCCTTTGTCTCCTATAAGAACGCCTCCCTCACGAAAAGCTTTAGGAAGCAAAATGCTCTCGCCCATATCCCCGTCGGAAGGGAGCTTTCTGATGTTTGTCAGTCCTTCGGAGACTTTATGAATCCAAAGAGGGGCGGAAGATTTTTTTGCATCTGTATTCAATGCAATAGAAACCTGCTCAATATCCAGATTGGAAAGAGGGATTTCCCCTTTCAATGCTTTTCCTTGAATATTGAGGTTTACATTGAATACAAGCTCTTCAGCTCTGCTTACTTTTCCGATAGAATTTTCTGCCGGGAAGGCCGGAATAATTTTTCCGGACTCCAGAACGATAGGAGTTTTATCGGAAAGGGCGATTTGCTCTTTTTCTGATTTGAGGAACAGTCGACCGTCGATTTTTTCGATCTTTGCTCGGAAAGAGGTGCATCCCCCTTCTTTTAGACATTTGTCTAAAGCGGAAAGATCTTTACTTTTTTCCGGGATAACCACTTTTGCGACGGAGTTTCCTTTGAAAATCACGGCACAATCAAAACAACCTTGTTCAGGAAAAAGTTGTTTGGGAATTTCCCATCCTGATTTAGGAGTTTTTAAACTTTTTATTCCCGTGTGTTCAAAAAGAGCCGCAATTTTTTGCGAGGCCTCTTCTTTTCCCAATCTTACAATGCTATTCGGATTCTCCTGTCGGCTATTGTCCGATGAAACGGAGACGGTATTTAACAGATTGCGGATGTCTTTGGCTGAAACACCCAAGAGTGCTTTTCCCAATACATCATTTTTTTCATCGAACGAGGCAAAATACACATTTTGGTGTAAAAAACTTTGATTTTGCCCTTGAAAAGAAGAGGTGTCCGAAGCATAACTTTTAGGAATTTCACGGAGAAGTCGCAGCTGTAAATTGCCGTGAGTCATCTCGTATTCCCTCGGAAGAATTCCCGGGATTTTTTCAATTTCGTTCATGGTGATTTTGACGATATCTTTCAGTTCCCCTTCGGGAGTCAAGTCGGGCTGATGCCATAAAGCAGGGATTTCTTCGTCAAAAGAGGGATCGTAAGGATCGATTTTTTCGGCGGCAAGTTTTTCGCCTATAGTTTTTGCGGTGTAGTCCGATTCCGCGCTGATGCTGTCGATTTGATAGTAGTAGGAGTCGTAATATTCTTTAGTGGGAGTGACACGAACGGGGGCTGTCAGTGCGATCAGTTTTTGGATCCAGTTTCTTTCCAGTCCGTGCGTGACGGAGAAAAAAACTACAATCAACCAGACGACAAGAGAAATTACCAGAACGGATATTAAGCTGATGATTGAAACAGAAAGCTGTCGCCTTTGAGGCATTAGATACTTTAGGGCGACAGATAACTCAAAAAATCGCATTTTTTTCTATTTATTTGGTCTCTTTAAATTCCACATGTTCACGAACAATCGGATCATATTTTTTTATTGTAATACGATCGGGAGTATTTGTCTTGTTTTTCATTGTATAATAAAAATAATGACTTTTTGAACTTTTCAATTTAATTTTATCACGTTTTGACGCCATTCTAATCTCCAAGGAGTTATGGTTGAGCTTTTACCTGCAACTCTACCGGATAAAAAGCTTATTATTCAATAAAAAAAGGTGTGCCCGGGTATTTTTC
>JABDBB010000064.1 GCA_013288845.1 Chlamydiota bacterium
TCTTAAAACAATCTCCCATTGTATCGGATAGATATTCCTCAAATCGATCGCATAGTTCAGGATATTCTTGTCGCAACCAAATTCGAAACTTATACGTTTTGGTATACAATTCCTGCAGATAAAAAGATTCTTCTTTCACAGATTCTTCTCTGACAAATTGCCCTACATCGATATGAATAGGTTCCCCTTCCCACACTCCTGTATTCTGAATAAGCGCATGATCGTTATCGGCAAATCCGCTTTTATACTCTGATAAAATTCTTTGTACGAGTTTTTGCAACAAAATTTCTGCGGTTTTTATCTCACCGCAGCTCATATTTTTAGCAATTTCATCGCAAAGCATAACGGCTTTCTTTTGGATCATAAACTCATACTGATCTATCCAAAGAGAGTGTTGAATTCCGAGTTTATCGATAATCGTAACATTTTTTTTCAGATTATCCGATTTATTTAAATGTACATAGACGGTCCCTGTTTCTTTAGAAAGAAAATCAAAAGCTAATTTCCAAGCTAAAAATACACCTTCTCTTTTTTGTTTTTTATGGGCATTTCTTTTTTGGAGATAATGGTCGATAAAAGAAAAGCGAGAGAGAAATCCGGGCCATATTTTTTCTTTGAGTCTTTGGTATTTGAAAAATTTCATCACATATTTTCCGTCTTCACTTTCAAATACATACGACTGACAACCTTTTCCCAAATAAAAAAATTTTCCGTTAAGAAGTCTCTCTACAGTACTATTTTCCGGATCGGTAAGCGGGCGTGTAGTCCAGCGATCTTCCGGAGAAAGATCGGATGTAATATGCATGACAGCGAATCCGTCACCGGACAAGTAATACAACCTGCTCAATCCATACAGAATACTTACCGCACAAAAAAACCATAGAATGTGAGTCAAAATCGTCTTTATTTTCATCAAACAAATTTCCTTCAGGCGTATCAAACAAAGATTTGTTGAAAAAAAACAGTATATTGATGAGTATAAAGAAAATATATCCATGAATCAATACATGTTTTAACGGAGATCCTGATGATCATTGAACCGGAAAATCCTCCCCCTAATTTTATAAAAAGAATTCTCCGGAAATATACTTTTTCTGCAAAAATTAATTTTTTAGCACTTTTAATCGGATCAGTCACCCTGATCATCACCTATCTTCTTATTCAGACTATGGTGAAAGACATGCATTTCACCGAATTAGAAGTGGCGGGAAATATATACCAAAAAAATGTGTACAGACTTTTGACCGATATCACCAAATATAAACTTCGCTCCAATGCCATACCGAATGACCCTTCTATCAATAGTCTCTACAGCAATATTGAAAACTCCTTCACCAATCTTATACGATTGAACGAACAATCCTCCGCTATTTTAAATACCCGAGAAGATGATTTCTTATTCCGGGAAGGCAAAATTCTATCTCCGCAAGAGATTTACAATATGAGGAAAGAATCGCAAGTCAATACGGAAAATCCGTTAGCTGCATTGAATGATAAATATTCGACTATTACTGATAATCTTCAGTCCTTATTGACTTTTATAGGAGACATTTCGAATCTGAATTATGATCCGGAAGTATCGACCCACTACCTTATAGAAAGTACCATTCGATCTTTACCGGAAGAACAGGACCTGATTTCAAGAATTGCAGTAATCGGATACAGTTTCAAAGAAAACACGGAAAATACACAAAAAAATAAATTTGAACTCACCGCTCTTTCTACCCTACTTCTTTCTAATGCACTCAGCACAAAAGAGGATATTGAAAAAGCGATAGCCGGAATAAAATCCAATTTCGGATCGGAAAATCATATTGCTTATCTGGAAGTTCCCCTCAGGGAATATTTGGACTCGTTAAAAAATCTCACTCAATATCTCGACAACTCCATGCTGAATTTTCCGGAAAAAGCGGAAACAGGCGGATCACGCGGTTTCTTTCGAACCGGTTCTATACAAACTGATACAAAATTTTCCTCGAAAATTTTAGAAGAGGCAGTAAATGTCTCGCTGGAAAAAAATGATACTCTTTGGAATATCCTCGCCAATCAAATTGATACGCTATTACAAGAAAGAATTGAGAAAATTCGCATTCAGAGATTATGGATTATATTGTTTGTAGCAGGCAGTTTAGCCGTTTCGATCGCACTCGGATACGTTGTGCTGTCTGAGACAAACAGTTTTTTCAAAGAGGCCGGTAAATCGATAATTCGATTTTCTAAAGGAGAGCTCAATTCCCGAATTCCCGTTTCTTACGATGCAGCTTTTGAAAAATTACGGTTGATAGTCAATGAATTAGGCGATCGAATCGAAACTCTTATCAGGCAACTGCAATTAGCCGGAGTCCAATTGACGACAACGACAACAGAAATTGCCGCAGCGGCAAAACATCAGGAAGGGACTATCTGTCAACAGGAAGCCACTGTAAGACAGATTCTCATTACTATAGGCGAAATTTCTTCGACTGCAAAAGAATTTGCCGGAACAATGAACGCTGTCAATGCCTCTGCGGAGGAAACCTCTTCCTTGGCCTCTTCCGGTAAACAAGGTCTTTTTCAAATGGAAGAAACCATGCGACAAATGGTCGATGCTTCTAAAAATATCGCTTCAAAACTTGCCGTTCTTCAAGAAAAAGCCGCTACGATTACCGGAGTGATCACGACGATCACCAAAGTGGCGGACCAAACAAACATGCTTTCTTTTAACGCATCTATCGAAGCGGAAAAAGCAGGTGAACACGGAAAAAGTTTTGCTGTCATTGCAAGAGAAATCAGACGCCTTGCCGATCAGACTGCCAATGCAACCTTAGATATTGAAGCGATGATCTCTGAAATGATGTCTGCCGTCACGGAAGGAGTTGTGGGGGTTGATAAATTTAGCGAAGAAATTACGGTGGGAGTCACCCACGTCACTCGTGTCAGCGAATTATTATCCGATATCATCACTCAGGTGCAACAACAAACGAAAAGTTATGAAGATGTAAACAGAGGTATGCAAATACAATCGTACGGAGCGGAACAAATTAACGAGGCAATCCTTCAACTTAGCGATGCCACACAACAGACGACTATTTCTATTCGACAATTTTATACTGCTATAGAGCAGCTGACCATTGCCTCAAAAGAGATGCAGTCCTGTGTCAATCGAATGAAGAATTGAATTCAATGAAAATGTTCCTCGAAAAGTTTTTCCGGATTTTAGATACCTTTTGGAACCTTCATCCGACACTTCTTTACGCCCTTGTGATTCTTTTAGGAACTTTTTTTGCAATTGCTTATAATCCCGTTCTTTTTTTCCCGTTACTTATGTTGACAGCTCCGATTGTATTCATAAAAATGGTTCCGTTTAGTCTATTGAAACGATTGTCTTTTGCGCTGTTACTTTTTATTATAAGTTTTGTTTATGTAAAAAACTTCTTACAAATTCCTGAGAATGATGTATCACAAAGAGGCTCCGGAATTTTTTCCATCCAAAGTATAGAAGAGGTCGAAAATACCTACGGAAAAAAATTGGTTTATCGAGGACATATAAAACAATTCAGATCTGCTGAAGAAAAGGACCTCATAGCGCATAATGTTCCCTGTGTCGTGTTTTTTCCTCATAAAGAAAACCTGTCCCGTTATTCTGCTGACTGTGATTATTTCGTAACAGGGATTTTGGAAAAAGATGCCGATTCCCCCTATTCCTGTATGTTAAAAATAAGAGGTGCATGGATTCCCGTACCATACACTATTAGTTTAGCCGAATACCGCTATTTGGGAAAAAAATATATCGGAGAATACATCAACGGAAGTTTTAGCAAAAAAAAATGTTCCGATTTTCTCAAAGGAATTTCTACGGGAGTCTTCGATGACAAAGAAATGAAATTTGAGTTTTCCCGTTTCGGTCTTCAGCATATCATGGCTATATCCGGATTTCATTTTGCCATTGTTGCCGGATTTTTTAATTTCTTTTTCGGCTTCTTTTTTAATAAAAAAAAGAAGGCTCTATTTCTTATGGGCATTATGTGTGCCTATCTTCTTTTTCTCGGTCCGGGAGCCTCTGTCATGAGAGCTTGGATGATGATTATGATTGTGATGATAGGAAAACTTCTGGAAAAAAACGGAAATGGTCCCAACTCATTGGGAATGGCGGTGATCCTTTTACTGATATGGGATCCCTACCTTATTCTGCACATAGGATTTCAATTCAGCGTTCTTGTTACCGGATCTATCTTGATCACATATCCCCTTTTCGATCATCAGGTCCAAACTTTTTTTCCCCGGAGAGATCTGCATGAAGTCATACAAATGCATCCCTTGCATAGGCACGGCTATTGTATGGTTACGTATATACGCAAAGCAATTGCGCTGACTTTTGCCGTAAATGTTGTCGCTTTACCTTTGACACTCTACCATTTCAATAAATTTCCTGTGATGGGCATTTTATACAATTGGTTTTTTCCCTTTATGGTAAGTCTCTCCATCATTTTTCTTATCTTAGGAATTTTATTTTTTCTCCTTCCTCCTTTAGCCGGAGCAATCAATTTATTGAATCAGGCTTACACACAATTCGTACTTGATTTCACCTACCGACTACCTACCGGATTTGATTACTTTATCCGCACTCGATTCATCACCTATGAAATGATGGTAATATGGCTTACCCTGCTGTTTGTGAGTGCTGTTTTACTCGGGCACATCCTTTCCGGAAAAGAAGAAGAAACAAAAAAATTCTCCTTTATCTAAAGGATTTGACAATTTCTATGAAACATACTAATTTTTAAGGTATCTTCCTGCAAAAAAATAAAAAGGAGTCATATGAACTTCCTGCACCGCACCGGAGACATACTCCGGTCTCATTTATTCAAAACAGCTCAACCCGAAGAAGAAAATACGCTTATCGATAATCCTGAACCTCCTGTATTAGGTAACTTTTCCGGTCAGGATCTTATTCATGATATACAAATAAAATTACAAGATATTTTCAGTGCAATAATCGGCCCCAAAACATTGGTTGTTGATCAGGAAATGTTAACTTATTTGGACCATGTTATTACTGAGGAATTTTATAAGAAAATGCAAGTAAAATCCCAATTACTTACCTCTGACATAAACATCGAAAATGAACCTGTCATTTGTCTTTTCCGACCGACTACCGGAAATATGAAAGACATTGCTCGTCTCATTAGAATTCTCGATATAAATGCTAAAAAATACTCTTTTTTTAATATACCGAGAACAACATCTCGATTCAATGAATGTATCGATAATAAAGTAAATCATATAATCGAAGAATGTGAATTGGGATTGATTCCTTTAGGAAAAGATCTACTTTCTTTAGAAATGAAAAATTGCTATCGGGAACTGTTTTTACACAAAAGTACACGATGCCTACACGATATTGCACAAGCATTATCCCATTTTCAATCTATTTACGGAACCATCCCCAAAATAAAAGCTGCGGGTGATTGTTCCGTAAAAATAGCCGAAATGCTCTGTAAAATGCCTCTAAATCGATCCGATCGAACAACTTCTACACACATAGATGAAATCATTTTATTCGATCGCCAAATTGATTTAATCACACCGCATTTACTACAAACAACTTATCAAGGCACTCTGGATGAATTTTTTAAACCCTCTTATATTCAGAAAATTTTAAAGCCTAAAACCTTAGAACTTAAAACCGATCCTATATTACCCGAAATCGAATACTTACCTAACTCCGAACTCGGTCGTCAATTGACTCTTATTGCCAAAAAACTGGAATCGATTGAAAAGGCTGATAAAAATAAAATGTCTTTAAGTGAATTAGGTTCATACACAAAAACACTTTTCGATTATCAAAGGCGTCGTCATAGTATTTCCTGCCACACTGCTCTGATTACAGAACTCTACAAGAGAATGGAAAACAATCAATACAACCGGATCAAAGACATAGAATACTCGCTACTTGACTCAAACGAGAACAAAATATTCGATGATTTTATATATGAACAAGAAGACCAATCTTCATTTTCCGGTTTGCGTCTCCTGATCATAAAATCACAAGTTTCAGGCGGTCTTTCTAAAAAAGAATGTAAAACTTATCTTCATCACGCGTATGATCGTGAACATCTTTTTACTCTACTAAATTTGGAAAAAACAGGCCTGATTACAAAAAAAACGGGCAAAAAAACTACCCCTTTCAAGCTACAAAAAGACCACTACACTCCTCTTTCTGTAAGTCTGATAAAAAATTCAAATAAGTGGAATACAGAATTTCTTGCACCTTTTACAAATCAATTTTGCGAAAAATCACAAGAAATACCTTTAACCCAACAAATTGAAGATGAGAAAATCACAGTGCCTCGCAAACCTATTAAGCTTGTTTTCTTTGTAGGAGGATGCACAAGAGATGAAGTAGCCGCTTTCCGACTTCTGCAAAATAAAGATCCGACTTGTGAGTACATAATAGGAACAACGGAGATGATCACCGGAAATTCTCTGCTCAAATCAATCCTCGGAACTTCCCCGGAATCGAAAAAACCTGAACCGCTTTACTCAAAGGAAATTCTGCGTCAACAATTTAAAAACTTAACTAAGGAGCAGTTAGCCGCATTTAACCAAGCTTTAAAATAAAAAAATTCCTTTCGTCTAATGTACATATATTTTTTTAGAAAAATAAAAGGAGAAAGTTATGGTTTCACAACTGAATTTAAAAACATGGACAACAAGTGCTACAGTCAGAATGGCAGATACAATCGGCCTTCTAAAGGAAAAAATACAGGAAACCATACCTCAGAATAGCACATCTGAGGACAATCTGCCTATTGTGAATCCGAAACCGCCTCAACTTGACAATTTTAATAGTCAAATTCTCATTACAGATGCCCAAAAGAAATTGGAAACACTTTTCAAGACAGTCTATGGTGAGCGCAATTTAGTTGCAGACACAGAAATGTTGCACTATTTAGAGCATCTGTTTACTCCGGAATTTTCAGATGAACTGCAAGTACAAAAAATCACTAAACTTAACTCAGAATCTCTCGCCGAAGATGAATTGTTTTTTGTGGTTTGTCTTTTTCGACCGACTACCGGAAATATGAACGATCTTGCCCGCCACCTTAGATTGCCCTACAGGAAGGATTTAGAATATGTACTTATTCTCGTACCGGAATGGACAAAGCGGTTCAACAACAAATGTCTTATTCCGGAAAAAGAAATTAAAGTAAATTATATACCTAAACCATGTAGGTTGGGATTGATTCCTCTTGGAAAAGACCTCATTTCCTTAGAAAGGAAAAACTGTTATGAGGAGCTTTTAAACGAAAGTCAAAAATGCATAGAGGAGATTGCCGACGCATTATTTGATCTTCAACGTATTTACGGAATCATTCCCACCCTAAAAGCAGCAGGTAAAAATGCAGCACAAATAGCGAATTTATTCTGTCTTAAGCATAAAAATGAATTATATGCAGAGAAGTATCCATCGACACAAATAAGTGAAATTATTTTATTCGATCGCAATATTGATTTAATCACACCGCAGCTTTTACAAACTTCCTACCGGGGTTGTTTAGATGAATATTTTGCAACTTCCGGTATATTTCTTAATCTACCGAAGAACATTATTAAAACAAGAGAATTAAAACAAGCCGATGCAGAAATAAAGGTCATACATAAAAATAAGATTGAAATAAACCTAAAAGACCATCCCCTTTTTCCTCAAATTAAAGCAAATAAATTGAATCTTAAAAATGATCCGAATATTCCTAAAATCGAATACTTATCTATTTC
>JABDBB010000065.1 GCA_013288845.1 Chlamydiota bacterium
AAACGCTGCGCGAGTTCAATTATATTTTACATAACTAGTTAATTATCAGTGATTTACTAAAATTTCGAAATTTTTTCGTAGGTCTCCAATAATCGTGAAATGATCGTATTGAAAGAGACTTTCCCTTCGGCAACCTCTTCAATTGTTGTCCGGTGAATGTCGTAAAATAAAAGGATGATTCCTATAATTCCTAAAAGTACCTGCGCGTTGATGCCGGTATTCGTTACGATTGCATTGTAACGATAGATGACTTTATTATTTATTTCATCCAAAACATATCCGGACATTCTATGCTGTTGGTTCAAAAAATGGAGGAGTGCCGAAACGTCATTTGTATATTGTCTCTTTACGGAAAAAGGATACTCTAATTCAAAAATACATTGAAGAATCGTATCTTTATGTGGCCGGTCCGGAGTTAAACTTTGCCCTGCTTCTTGCTCTCTTACATAAATTTCCAGAACTTTGGAATCCACCTCCGATTCTTTACCAAGTGTTACGGCAAGGTAGGGAGCATTGAAAAACTTATCATTTTTAAGCAGACGGACTTCATAATTTTCATTTTTTAAAACAGAAAGAAAATTTTCTAAATATTTAAGTTCATGCATAAAAAAACCAAAATGTGTTTAATTTCACCATATGAGTATAATATTAAACCGGCATCATTTTTTTGTATCTGCCGCTATTTTATAGATATCATCAATTGTCCCTTCAAAAAAACGGGAGAGTTTTACAAATAATTCACGGTGCAAAATATCTTCCGATTCCTCCGCAATTCTTTTCTTTAATTTGTCGAAATCAATGTTCATTTGTTCTCTTAAAACTTTTTTAGTTTTTTCGGGTAATCCCCCCATTTTGTCAATTTCTATCAGCGCTTTAAAAATATCGAAAGACTCAGGATTTATTTTATATTTAGAATTTTTCACTATATGAGGAAATATCAAACCCAATTCTTTCCATTGCTTATCTTTGGGTTTCAATCCGATCACTTTTCTCATAGAAACACCGCCGCGAACAGCATCTTTTATCGCAGCTTTCCCTAATTTTTCTTTATGTATTAACAGCAATTTTTTTTGATATTTCAGATTTTTTTGAAGATTTTTTATTTGCACTTCCTGAGTAGTTTTTTTCTTTTGGTAGGATAGTTTGACCTTGTTTAAAAACTCATGATCTTTTTGATTGAAAGAGTTTTGTATAAGGCGATTATAAATTTTCTTAGGAATATGCCGGCGCACTTTTTCCAACTGCTCTTTTACCCCATCTTTGTCTTCGTCGGTACTATCGGACCTCGTAACCCTTTCAATAGATCGGATGATTAAATTGGAAACGGCATGAGTAAGAAGGGCTTTTTTCATCTTTTTTTCTATTCTCTCATATTGAAAACTTCTAAAGGATTTTCTAATTCCCCTTAACGCTAATGCATTTTCCCATAGTCTTTCCGGCTTATTTCGAATAATATGAATTAAACCGGCTACTATCAATCCCAGACCTATAAAAAAACTACTCCAAAAAAGAATCACAAGAAATAGAGGTGTACCGGGAATAATGGAAGCAATAGTTAAGCCTCCTACAATGATAGAGGCAATTGACAAAATAAATCCGATCGGAGCCGTTATCCTAACTTTTTTCCATTTCACGCCATAATATTTTCGCTCTCTTATGGCTTTATCTCTTCCCATTGAGGCTAAACCTTGTAGAGTTATTTCAGAAAGAGTTTCCACTGTACCGGCTTTTGTACGGGTTGCAGAAGTGATCCGATCATCGGAAATTTCTCCCGAAAAAACTTCATTGAACAGTATAATTTTTTGATCATCGTCTATTGATTTCGGATCCGTTTTGTTTAAATTAAAGCCAAGATTCTCTAATTCGCGAATATTTTTTAATTTTTCTTTATCGGACATAAGGGTTAAATTTTCTTTTATCTCATTTAGTTTTTTGCGTAGAATTGTCTCTATAGATTCGCTTCGCTCATCAAGAGCTTTTGTTCTTTCTTCTAAAAGGGTTTGTAAGTCGGCCTTTTTTTCTTTTGAAGAATGGATATAGCTGCGAACCAATTTTTCGGATCCGGAATGAGAAAATATTTTGTTAATTTGTTTCATCGGATGAGCGGGATCTATCAAAATGCCGTATTGTTGCGCGACATCCATAAACTCTGTAATCGGTTTGTTTTTGTCTTTAGCTGTTTTAATTTCTTCATAAAGCTTTCTTAGCTCTGCAAATTCTGTATTCGTTTCTGCAAAAGTTCTTTCGGTATCAAAAAAAGCGATAAATTTTTTCTCTGTTTTGAGCAAAGAAAGACGGACTTGCGGGTCGTTTGCATCTAATTTCGGATTATATTTTTTGACTAAAGCAACCAAATTAAAAGCTTCTGTAAGATTATCCCCTGTCTCTAATTTCTCGATTAACTCATTGCGATATTTATTGTTCGCTGTAAAAGCTACATTTTCTTTAGGCTTATTCAGAAACTTATCCACAGTAGAAGTTTTCTTCCAACCTTTGTAAAAAAAATAAGGATGCAGAAATAAATTTAAGGAGCTGAAAACCACAGTTATAGCAGATCCTGCATGATCTACAAATTTTCTTAATCGGGGTAAGGGGAGTCCGAATTGTGTCCATAAAAGTATCGATATAGTTTTGTTGGCGTAAGTTCTGATTTTTTTTACCCGTCGCACAAGTGAAATACTTTTGTCCGCTGTATCTTTTATAATTTCTGTAAAAGAAATTTTTGTTTTAGTGAGATGTTCAATTTTATCAGCTATCAGGGTGATATCGGCATTGTCGATCAACTCATTTTCTTTGGCGATTTTTTTATTAAATCGGGACATCTCGGATTTATAAAGAGGGGATTCTCCCGATGTAACCGGTTTGGGTTGATAATAAATATAAGATAAGCCGCTCGGATCCATTATGATACCTCTCTCTTAGTTAATTATAATTTATTTTTAATTTTATTAAATTAACTAAATGTTTATTTTTTGTATTATTAATATATTAATAAGAAAAGAGGTGAAGATTCGGAATTACAAGGAACGGGCAACCCTAAAACCGGTAAACGCATCGCAATGACCCAAAGGCAACGAAATTTGCTCGGCTATACGCACCCCTTCAGATAAACTCTCATAGCATCCCCCTTTTCCGAAGGCGCCGACCTCATCTCCCACAGGCATGACCCATTCCCATACGTTGCCGCTCATATCATAGGCTCCTACCGGACTAACCGCATTTTGTGTCTTAAGTTGCTCAGGATCAGAAGGGTCAAGCGGAAGAATATTGATTCCGTTATAAAATCCGACAGGAGTCGTATTCACTTTGAAGTATTTTCCGGAAGCAGCATTCGTTTTATAATTTGCCCAAGTTCGATTTATTTCATCTGAAGAAAATCCGTACCTATATTTGCTTAAAGGCTGCCCCGCCTCTGTGATTTTCATGGCTGCAGCTTTTTCCCATTCCGCTTCGTTAGGAAGTCGGCATCCTAGTTCTTTACAGTAAAATTCTGCACCATAAAAGGTTACGAAAATCACAGGGTAATTTTGCTTTCCGGGAAGGGATTGAAAAGTAATGCGATTTTCCCCCGCATTACTCATAAATATTTGGCTTAATGAATCAGCTTCATTAGTTTTAAAAAGGAGATGTCGATGAAGATCGAAGACCTTCCCTTTTTCCGGACCTTCTTGCCCGTAAACAATTTTTTTCTCTTCAAGGGCTTTATTGAGCAGATCGGAAAATTGCTCGTTGGTAATTTCATACATTCCGATTTTAAATCCGGCGACAGACAACTTTTGTTTCATAGATTCACCGATAAACATCTCTCCCGCAGATACTACTAATAATAGCTCATTGGGATCCAAAGGAAGTGTATTTTTACTTACCGGATCTGAATCCGGTTCTTTTACAGGTATCACAGGAATTTTTTTTGTATCATTTTCAGGAAGAACAGCTTCCGGCCGGTTGTATTCGACGGAGACCGTTTTATTTTCATTGCGATATCTCGAAAAAATGATCTTTTGACTTTCCGGTGGAGTGATAGGGGTTTTTCCGCTGTCGGAAAATGTTAAAAGATAATTTCCGGGAAGCAATTCAGAAAAAAGATATTCATTTCCCTCTCCGCGAAGAATATTTTTTCCGTTACCTGACTTTAAAAAAAAACCGCAGAAGGATTATTGGTCACAACTTTTAAAGAAGAGCCGGCCGTAAATTCAGGTTTGATCACTGCATTCTCCCCTTTTTTAAGGATCAGTGAAACCGGTCGAGGAGTTTGAAAGTATTTTGCAGGAGTCATCGTAATATGGTATTTCCCGGGAGGCAAGGATTGACTTTTCCCGGAGATAAGGCCGTTAGCACTGACTAAATGCATTGTGACCGGATTAGTTAGATTAGATCCTTCAATAGTCACATCAACTGCTTCTCCGGTAGGAATTTCGGCTTCAATAGAGATATCGCCGTAACTTTTTTTATAGGTCAGATCGATCGTTGTTGTCCGGCCTTCCCCCACCTCAAAAATATCTTTGGGATATATATTCAACGAATAATCCCCAAAATTTTCTCCGGTAATCCGATAGCCGGATCCGGGTCGAAGTGCTATGCCGGAAGAAGAGCCTGTTCCGGAAGCGATGACTTTAGATCCTTTACTTATTTTCCACCGTGCTCCCGGCAGCGTACTTCTTATTTTTACAAAGGAAGAGGGAGCAACATTTTCATTGTAGGAGGGATACGAATAAAAACGTTGTCCTGTCTTCGGAATATAAATTTCACTTTCAGGTCTTTGATAGGCATTGTCATAAGGAAAAATTGCAGCTACTTCATCATAGTCATTATTTTGAGAATACATCTGCAAAACTTCTTCAAGTTTTGTGACGCCTCCGTTACTTACACAAATACTTTTTACGGCTACAGGTTTAAAAAGATTGTCCGCATTCGGAATAAGAAATTCTAAGGTGTAATCACCGGCCGGAACATTTTCCAACAAAACCATCCGCATCAGTTTACCCGGATCATTAATCACCGTTTCTCCGGTAGGGTAAAGATGTCGATCCCCTTTTTCATTCACTAACCAAAATCGGATTCTGTCGAGTCGGGAACTTTCAGTATCTGTGCGATAACAGACGATTAAAGTTCCGGACCCCTTCTCAATTCCATGACCCTCTACAAAAAAAAGGAGGAAAAAAATCACCAAAAAATTTCTTATAGTTTTGCTTAAAAAAGTGTTTGTACTTTTGTATGTCATTGAATCATCCTTACATACGAAGTCAGTCTATTCTATATTTTGACTTCCTGAAGATCCTTCTTCCGAAAAATGTACACATTTCCGGGGCGATCGAAAGAAAGATCGTCATTAAGCCAAAAAAACGGATCCAAACCGAAAATTATTTCCGACGTAAGAGAACCGATCTGAATATAAATTTGTGTCGAGAGAAGAGTCTTGATTTACCGATAATTAAGTAATGAGAGTCTAAGAAGACTAATTGTTATGTTGCGGTAGTCGTAACTCTACAAAAATGCGAATAATTTTTATAGAAATATTTAAAAATTTTCAAACCTCTGAAGCGGAACGTAATAGAGAAATGTATTTTTTAAGTATCTAATAATAAATAACTTATATATTTATTGATTCACAAAGGTCTTTTGAATATGGTGATGTGTATGAATAGAAATTTGAAAATTATCATTTGTTGGCTTTTTTTACTCACCTGTACAGGAACGGGAACACTCTGCCTGTTTGCAGAGAATCCCTTACAGCGACTCGTTGAAGGCAATGAACGGTATATGCACTCTACAACAAGCTATGCGAAAGATTGGGATATCAAACGATCCTCTCTGATACAAAAACAAACCCCCTTTGCCGTAATTGTCTGCTGTTCTGATTCTCGAGTGCCCCCGGAAATTATATTTGATCAGTCTTTAGGCGATCTCTTCGTCATCCGTATCGCCGGCAATGTAGTCGATGATTTTGCTTTGGGAAGTATTGAATACGCATTGTCTGTTCTGAATGCTCCTCTCATTATGGTACTCGGTCACGCAAAATGCGGCGCTGTAGAAGCTGCTCTAACCGGAGCAAAATTTGACAATCATATACAAAATATTGTCCGAGCTATTGAACCGGCCGTAAAATCTGTCAAAGATGAACCGGCAGACGAACGTCTTGAAAAAGCAATCAAAGCTAACGTAAGAAATGTCATCGCACAAATAAAATCCGCTCAACCGACAATAGCGCCTTTGGTCCTGAAAAACTCCGTACACATTGTCGGAGGCTACTATAAATTAGACTCCGGACGTGTAGAACTTATCAATTAAAGTCCCATATAATATTTAAAAGTGAAACTTATTTTTTTTATACTCGCAGAAAAGGTAAGATGAAATCCGATTTTCAATATATTGGATTCGACACTATAATAACATACCCACTCAGGATACTTTTCACTAACGCATTGTTCTAATTCTTTCCCCATATATTGGATCAGGTCATTCACGTAGTCCAATAAATTAGGATTTAAATGATAAATATTATCCCACTCCGTGAATGAATTTATTATTGAAATATTTTTTACAAGATCAAAGGACAGTGTTCTGTAAGGAATCGTGTCAAACCTATTAGCATACAACAGGAGAAGTTCTTGTTCAATTTCAGTAATTACAATTTTGCTGAGTTGAGTTAGACGTTCTTTCTTCGTTATAGGAGGAGTCAAGTATATTTCCGGTTCAAAATTGCGGGTTAAATGACAATCAACGTTCCAATGAGGAAGCTTTTTACTAAGGCGGTTTTGTAAGGGTTTTAGGATCATATAAGGTAAAGGAGGTGTTGTTTTAGAAAGTGTTAGGACGCATTTTCTCAGGGAAGATTCATGTTCCGGAATTGTTTTTAAAAATTTTAAGGCGAGCTTCTTTTGATCAAAAGGAATGATTTTGCGATAGGGTACTTTAATTCTTTCCGCTTCACCACACTCTTTAAGAAGTTTTTTTTCAGTTTGATCAATATAAATTTTGCTAAATAACTTTGCAGATAAAGCATTAACTTGCCACTCGTTCATTCTGTTACAAGATGTAGGATCTAACCATAATTCCAATCTTAAAGTATTTTGGGGCGCTTCCTGAATCCACTTTACGCGATAGTCTATTCCGGTGTTATTGTCAGACAATATTTTTTTTTTATAGTTTGTATAGGCGTCATAGTTATTAAGTGTTCGGGAAATTTCTTTTCCCAACTTTGCAAGCATCTCATTCCACTGCGCCGGAAAATAATAGGCTTGTGCCAATCCCTCTAAACACTTATGTAAAAGAGTATTGTTTTCAGCATATTCTAAAAGTATTTGAGCATCAGCAGAGTTAGTGATAAGAAAGGGAATGTCTACAGTCATTTTTTCATATGCCAAATATCGAATTATCTGTCTTTCCGAAGCATCAATGTCTATATCCGGATATAGCGGATCAGGGACAGACGCTATTAATTTCTCGAAAGCTATATTTTTAATATGTAAGGCTAAACGGCTAATAACTTTTGGGTTTTCAAAATCTTTTTGAAACAACAAGCTGTCATTATAATTTATATCTATTTGAGGCATAAATTAATCCTTTATTTTTTAAAAAAAACTAATAATTATTATTACATAAAGTGTTATTTATTAAAAGAAGAATTTTTGTACCGTTAGTAATGATATATTGCTATATAAACTTTTTTTAATTAATTGGCGGATCTTGAAAAATCTATCAAAGCACACGCCGGAAATGTCAT
>JABDBB010000066.1 GCA_013288845.1 Chlamydiota bacterium
AATAAGATTAAGACGTTTTGTTACTGTATCCTTATAAAGATAATCGTAATTATCGGGAATTTCTTTACTAAAACCTAGCAACCTTCGCAATTTTGGCTCAGATAATCCTGTTACATCAAGATGCGGAATGTATTTGTTATCGATAAGTGACAGTGAATAAAGATCTAATTTATTGAGGATAGATTGGAGCTTTGCAGACTGAAGAGAATTCATGCGTTCTGTTACTGTGTCCTTATACTTATAGTCGTTCTCATTGCGAGTATCTGAAGCATAACCTAGCAACCTTCGTAATTGTGGCTCAGATAATCCTGTTACATCAAGATGCGGAATATGTTTTTTATCGATAAGTGACAGTGAATAGGGATCTAATTTATTGAGGATAGATTTGAGTTGTTCAGGAGGAATAAGATTAATACGTTCTGTTACTGTGTCCTTATACTTATAGTCGTTCTCACTGCGAGTATCTGAAGCATAACCTAGCAACCTTCGTAATTGTGGCTCAAATAATCCTGTTACATCAAGATGCCTAATGCGTTTTTTATCAATAAGTGACAGTGAATAGGGATCTAAATTATTGAGATTAGATTGAAGTTCCGGAGGAAGAACTTGTATATGCTTTTGTTCTTCGGGTTTAGCCTTAATTGAATCGGAATCTGAAAATCTTTGTTGGTCCGGCGTATAAGGATCTATTATTGTTTTAGATTGGAGTGGAGTTATGTCTTTTACTACCTGTTCTTTTGATCCGGTGATAGGAGTTTCTTTCAAAGATTGTATTGCTTTTTCCGGTATAGAGGTACTTATCGGCGGCATCATAAAAACAGGTTTTTGTGTCATAACCTCAGAAACATGTTTTTTCGAACCGGAATCCGAGGCTTTCTTTTCCGGTAAAGGTGTGGTGTTATAAGTATCCGGCTTAAAAACGTGAGCCGGTTCTTCCTGTATTACGAACGGTTTTTGGTTCGAGGGCTTTGTTGATATCACTATAAAGGGTGTTGTCGAGTTATCAGCAAAAGCGGGGGGAATCCCCGGGTTGGAGGTGTTAACAGTCTGAGAATAATAATTGGGAACAATAAAGGATTTATTCGAACAATCTTTAGTAGGAAACGCATCTATTGACTTTGCATTTATTGGTTCGAGTTCCTTTGTTTCTCGTTCCTTTGTTTCCTTATAGACCCATTCTCCATTTGGATTTACATTCTGAAACCCTCCCCGTGGGGTTGCAAAAGAAGATGTTTTTGAGTAATCAGAGGATTTGTTTTTGTTAGGAACAGTCTGTGTTTCTCTCCATGCGGTAACTTTTTTATCTGTAGGAGTAAGTTCGGTTTTATTAAGATTTTTTATAGAGTGGAAAATCCGGGTTGTGAGAAATATTCCGGCAAGAACCAAAGGAAAGATCCCTAAAGTTACAATGGTTAACGTGGCTGTTACAGCGGTTGCCGTATTTTGATCGGAATGTAGTAAATTTTTTGATCTGCAAAGGATTCCGAATTCGCACATATAATTTTTAAAATTTAGACTTGTTCTGTTTTCCATTCGTAGTTCCTTAATTTTTAACTATGTGATATATAATTATATCAAATATAAATATTTTACTATAATTATATATTTTTTACAATTTTAAAATTAATGGGGCCTTGATGAATTTAAGAGATTAATGTTTATGGTATTCATTGAAAATGTTTTTATGAGACCGGGGATGGGGATTGCGGAAGCGATCAAAGCGGGAAGCCCTGCAATGAAATGCGGAGTAAAAGCAATCTCAGTATTACGCTGCGCAAATTAAATAGTTCTTGTCGCAAATGATTAATTACTAGTTACTTAGGGATAAAAAAAAGGAGCCTTGAAGGGCTCCTTTTCTATTATATAACTTGTATGTTATTAAGCTTGTGCTCTTTTACGTAACAACTTAGCTGTAGGACGTTTTGCAGATCTTCTTTTTAGAGAAAGAGTGCTCGATTTAGCTTTTGTTGTTTTTCTTACTGTTTTTTTCTTAGCTACATGTTTTTTAGCAGCAACAGGTTTTTTATGAGCAGTTGTTTTTTTAGCAGCGGCTTTTTTAGCAGCAGGTTTTCTTACGGCAGCTTTTTTAACAGCAGCTTTTTTAGCAACAGGCTTTTTATGAGCTGTTGTTTTTTTAGCTACATGTTTTTTAGCAGCAGTTTTCTTACCGACTGTCTTTTTAGCAGCAGTTTTCTTAGCAGGTTTTTTTGCAGCTACATGATGTGCGCCTGCATGATGACCTGTTGCATGAGCACTGTGGCCCGCTTTTTTTGTGGACTTTTTAGCAGTAGAAGCAGCTTTCTTAGCAGCCTTCAATTTTTGCTTGCCCTGTGGTGATTTTTCGAATTTAATCGATTCTTTACGATATAATTTGGCTAATTTTTCCAATTTAATCGTACCGGTGCGCACACGCTGTGATGCGGCTTTATTTCCATTGACTGCTCTGTGAAGATTTGTCATCACTTCAGCCAGTAAATTTTCTAAATCTTTTATGGTATTTGACAACGCCATGCCCTATATCCTCCTAGTTTTTTAGTGTTCCATGACAATTTATTGAATATTTTACTTTCTATATATTGTGCAACATTTTTTTCTATAAATAAACAGTTTCTTTTTCAAAAAGTTGCGGAGAATAGCAATTAACAATCTTTATATGTAAACATAATGAACCCTCAAGGGATATTTTGGACCAGATATCGGCTATTATGGAGAGAATGACCGGGGGGAAATTTTTTCCTATAAAAAAATATACATTTTTATTTTAGAGATCTTCTTTTTTCTTTGGATACGATGTTGAAATGCTGTATTCTGATGTTATGAAAATATGCACTTTACCAAAAAAACCCCGATATTTCCTTGTTTTTCTCGCATTTATTCGATTTATGCCCGGATTTTCTGCGATTCCAAACCCCTTACCGGTGTCCGCCGGCGATGAAGAGAGGGCTCGTTCTTTTTTTTATAAAGGAGAGGAGCTGATGAACGAGAGACTGTACGAAGATGCCCTTTCTTGGTACAATCGAGCCATCACAGCAGCAAATCAGACCGCCGGACGGGATTTGCCCTTGTTGCCGATAGTTATGGGCATGGCGGCCGATTACTATATGCTTGGAGACTATCAACAAGCTTTGAATATTTTAGAATCGGCTGAAAAAACACTTCCCTCTTTAGAAAAAATCTCTCCGTGTTCTTCATTAGCTTATCTTAAATCACTTTGTTGTAAACGGTTAGGATTTTTTGATAAAGGAATAGAACTTTTACAAACCGGTCTTATCGGGGAAAAAGGGGATCCCGATTGGTTTTTTGTCCAAAAGGGGATTTGCCTGTATGAGCTCGGAGAGTTCGCAAAAGCTAAAGAGTGTTTTGAAAAGGCGCTTTTAGAAAAAAATAAGATTCCCGCTCGGATTTCCGTTTTATATTTAGCTCGAATAGTCCGCCGATCGAAGGATTATCTTTCGGCCGGAAAAATTTTAAATGATTCAGTATCATGCTTTAAAGAGTCAGAACCGCTTTATGTAGACTATCTTCTTATCAAAGCAAAAAATATGCTGTCCCTTCATAAAAATTTGGAAGCCTGCGATCTTTTATCGGAGGCTTTGCAAAAAAGAAATAGTCTATCGCAGAGGGCGATGACATCCGGCGTTCAGATTTTTTTTAAAGCTCTCTCTGCAGCTTTTCATGAGAAAAATATTTCGGATGAACTATTGAAGAAATGTGCGGAAAACGGAAAAAAACTTTTTTTCGGAAGATATACCAAGCATCCCAATGAACTCAATACACTTATGTTATTGAAATTTAATTCATTAAAATATGAAAAATTTCCGGACGGACAAGATGAAAAGGAATCGGAGCTGCTTTTCCAAAAGATAAAAGAGTTTCAAAATCCGGCATTAGAGTTTGAAGCCCTATTTTTTCGCATCCGATCTTTACACGACTCATTCAAAAAAGAGAAGTTGTTCGACAGATTGACCGATGAACGATATATTCAATCTCCTTATTACGTAAACGCTTGGATCTTAAGAGCTTTTAACGAATTTAATATCGCCTGCAAAGAACCTGCAGGGGAAAAAAAAGATCGATATTTAAAAAGAGCCCTCGCTTTTTGTCTGAAAGTGTTAGACCTTTCTTCAGACTTCTCTCTATGTAAGCCGGCTCTGAAACTCTATCTTCGAATCGGTATCGCCGGGAATCAATCAGATTATCTGAAGGAAGGATTACATAGAGCAGAAAAAGCGGCAGCAAATGCGAAATCTCCGGAAGAGCGGGGAGCCTATCTTTATATCGGAGCGGTTTTTGCCTCTCACATGGAAAAGTTTGAGGGTAACGGAATCTATATAGAAAGAGCCAAGGATTTTTTACACGAACTGATATAAAAAAATCCGGGACACTCGGCAGACAAAGCGCGATTGCTGCTCGCAAAACTTCTGTGCCGGGAAAACCGGATGGGGGAAGCGTCTTCCCTTTTTCATGAAATCACGGAAAAAGCGACGACTCCTTCCCTAATAGGAGAAGCTTTATATTGGTCCGGAAGAAATGCAGAGTCGGGTAAAGATAGGGATAAAAGTCGCTGCTACTATAAAAAACTGTACGAAACTCTTCCTGATTCAACTTTTGCTGCCGAAGCCTATTTTAGAATGTATGACTATTTTGATTATTTACAGGGTGAACGTGAGGCAATAAAACATCTCGAAATTTTTTCGGAAAGATATCCCGACAGTCCTTTTTTACTCAATGCTTTGTATATAATGGGATTAGATGCAAAACGGGATCGTAAAACAAGCTCGGGGAAATGGATCGGAAAAAAAGACAGAATAAAAGCGATCGAGCATTTCGGTCGAATAGAAAATCTATACAAAGAGTTTTTGGCTCGAAATACTTTTTCAGAAGAGGAAAAGAAACACTATTCACTTTTAAGATTTCATGCCGTTTTAGAACGAGCCTCTGCCAATTTGAATTTAGGAACGGATGCATCGGGAGCAAAAAGGCAGATTTATCTAAAATATGCCGAGGAGGTATTTACCTCATTTCTCTCCGAAGTGACCTCCGAATTGAGTAAAGAGGATAGCCGGACTCTTGAAATAGAAGGACGTTTAGGATTGGCCCGTACTTTTTTGGCAAGCGATCGGGATAAGGATGCGGAAGAGGTTTTGGTTAAAATAGTTACGGATCGGGAAGACGGAAAAAATCCGGGAAAATACCACCTTTCCCGAGTGCTGAATTTATTGGGAAAAATTGAATCATTGAGAAAAAATTATACGAAAGCATTGCAACGATTCACAGAGGCTGAAGAGATTTCAGGCGAAAATCCTGTCACTACCGACAGGAAATTAGAACAATGGATCGAAATGAGCGACTGCTATAGAGAGCTAAAAGAATATGACCGGGCGATGACCCTCCTATCTAAAGTAATCAATGAAGATGCTATTTCAGGATTGCGAATCAAAGCGATGTTGCTAAGAGCGAACATTTATAGTTTGCAGGAGCGACATGAGCTGGCAAAAAAACAGCTGGAAGCGTGTTCTTTAAAGGGGGGCGAATGGGGGAAAAAAGCAAAGGAACAACTTATGGAGATGTATGGATATTAATCACTTATTTTATGCGGTAATGAACGGGAATATTATTTTATTTATCATCGGATTATGTTCTTTGGTGAGCTTTACTGTTTTTATTGAGCGTATACTGCACATCAATAAATCCGAAACCGACACTAACCTATTGATTATCAGTCTTCGAGATGCTATCAGAGAGGGCAATATCGTGGAAGCGGTACAAATCTGTGAACAGACCGACGGTACTGTCGCTAACATATTAAAAGCAGGGATAGAAAAACATAATCGAGGGAAAGAGCGTATAGAAAATTCAATGGAGCTCACAGGACTCGTAGAAATCTCCCGCTTGGAAAGAAATGCCAAAATTTTATCTATCATAGCCTACATCGCTCCGCTCATCGGTCTTTTAGGGACTGTATTAGGATTCATACAGGCATTTTCTGAAATGCGAATGAGCGGCCTTGTAGACATTTCCGCCACCCGCCTCGGCGAGGCGATGGAATATGCTCTCGTGACAACAGCTGCCGGTCTGGTCGTCGCCATCCCGTCCGTACTGGCTTATAACTATATTGTCAGTCGCATCGATGGATTCATTTTGGAAATTCGAACAGCAACGGCGGAAATAGTCGATATTTTAATCTATCGCGATGAGGAGTTTAAATACTGATGCAGTTTAAAACCAATCTGAGGATTTCCAATTCCCTTATTGACCTCACTCCTCTCGTCGATGTAATTTTTCTGCTGCTCATTTTTTTTATCGTCACATCCGATATTCTTCCTCTAAAATCGCTTCACATTGAAAATCCGGAATTGAATTCAGATGCCACCCCTTTGACAACACAGCTCATTGTTGTTGTTGATGCCCAAAATGTCATTTATGTGGGATCTAAAAAAACGATCGTAGATTTATATTCTATAAAAGAGCGGCTGACCCAAGAAATTCATCTTTTTAAAGAAAAAACTGGAAACATAGATCCGACGGTTGTATTGAGTGTCGACAGGCGTGTGGAATACGGAGAATTTTTAAAAGTCTTTTCGCAAGTTAGGGAATGTTGTAAAAAATTGAGACTGGTCTTTAAGCCTCAGCAATATGAAGAAACGGAATATTTTTAATTATGCTAAAATTTGAGAAACAAAACAGCCGATCGGCACTTTCTGTTGTCATGAGAGAAAAACACCCGGTCTTCACCTCCTCTCTTTTAATCGGCTTAGTTTTGGCTCTTGTTGTTCATATAACTCCTTTTTTTTTAATCCGGATTCGATCCGGTAGCAATTGGTCTGTACTTCCCCCTTTTTCCATCCTTATAGAAAGAGGGGACGAGAATTTATTAAAAAATAGCGCCGATTATGAATCGGAAACGATGAAAGAAAAAAATCATCCCTGGATTCCCCCCGAAAAAAATATGGAATATCCGATTCTCTCTCTCAATTCGAAATTTTTTTTAGAAGAATTCGTTTCGGGATTTTCTTCTGGTGAAGATGTATTAGATTTACAAGAGATAGAGAATGAAGCATATAGAGAAATGGCAGCCGAGGTCTCTTTTCCCGTGCATTTTCCGGAATATGAAATCAAAATTTTTGGCGATCTCAGCGAAATTCCGGTTCATATACCCAAATCAAAAACTCTTGCCCTCCCTCATAATACATTGAATCGGAGCCGACTTGCCTTTCATATTCTGGTAGATAACGAAAAAGGATCTGTCATATGGCACGAATTGATTGCCGCTTCCGGAGATCAAAAAAAAAATCAACGGGCTGAAAAAATATTGAAGACTCTTCAATTCGATGCAGCTCATCGGGGACTCTTTACTGCAGGGGATGTAGAAATTGTCTTTACAGGAGCAAAGGACAAAAAAAATGATTGAATTAGAGCCTCATATAGCCATCATGTTGTATCTTGCCGTCACCATGGGATCTGTCCTTTCGCTTTGGTTTGTTCGCCATATGAAACAACGCAACAAAAAATTGGTCATTTCGGAACAAAAGCTGA
>JABDBB010000067.1:0-1191 GCA_013288845.1 Chlamydiota bacterium
CGGGATCCATACCCGAGACCATCAAATATTTCACAAGATACGCATTATCGGTTTTCAGAGCATCAAAAAAATAAGGGGCCGGGTTGTTTTTTTTAATGGCTGCACCTGCTTTCAACAATATTTCTGTAATTTCTTTTCTTTTTCGGATAAAAGCTACATATAAAGGATCCTGTCTCGGACTGACAGCATTTTCAATATTAGCATTTGCCCGAATTAAAATTTTCACAGCTTCAATATTATTGGCTGCGATCGCTGCGTCTAAAGGGCTACGTTGCCCGGGTGAAGAATTCGGATTGACATTTAATCTTAACAATTGTTCTATTACCGAAATATTTCCTATCATAGCAGCGGTAGTAAGTGGCGAAAAGCCTTTTGTATATCCGTTTGGATCAGCTTTTGCGTTAATCAATAAATCGATTAAAAACGAAGAACCCAATTCAATAGCTTTGTTCAGTGCTACTGTCTTGTCGTTTACTGCATTAATATCGGCTTGTTCTTTTAGTAAAAGATCGATTATTTTTTTTGTTGTTATTTTTTGTAAGGGGCCATTTCGAAAATCACCATTTTCGATCACTCTTATAATCGGAGGGACGATATCTTTATTATCAGAATTTACATGAGCTTTCGCATCTAAGAGTTTTTGTATTAATACCGGATTGCCGATTTCACAAGCTATGCAAAGAGGAGTCTGTTTGTTATATATTGCATTGACATCTGCTTTAGCATCCAAAAGTACATTTATATGAGTCTGCATACCTCTTTCTATCGCACTATGCAATAAAGGTTTTTTGATTGTCCTCACATTCGGATCGGCTTTTTCTTGCAGAAGTTTGAAAACTAAATCGGTATCCTTTTTTTCTAAAGCTTTTTCCAATGGGGTAAGAGTTAGAGAATCTCGATTAATTTTTTGTAATGATTGCCTGCCGAAATTTGCTAAAGACACCTTTTGGGGTACTGCTACAGGGGGAATTGCCATAAAGTTTTTTTCCTTATTGATAAAGGTTAGGTGAGTTCGGATTGTAATAATTGCTTATATCCGGGGATGCCGACTGCTTTGGCAAGTTGCTTCAATCGAAGTAATTCCTCATCCCAAGGCGGTCTGAATCTACGTTGCCGGGTTAAAAAAAAGTCGATTTGCTGAGAAGCCTTTTTTACATCAGCGCCCGAACGCAAAAGAAGGGAGACAACCTC
>JABDBB010000067.1:1201-7528 GCA_013288845.1 Chlamydiota bacterium
ATTGTAGCCGGCAATACGCCTGTAATGAAATACTTGCTTCGCAAAGGGGTGAAGCCTAATGACCCTCTATATTCCTTGTTCCGTTCTTCCGAAAAATAATGAAAAAATGACTCGATATCACGATATGTTTGCGAGCAATTGATATCGGCCTTTTTTTGAAGCAATAATTTAACCGCTTCTTTAGAAGAATCTATAGCTAAAAAAAGAGGAAAAATTGTATGTCTTTTACTTATTTTATCGGACAATACAGACGGCGAGAAAGAAGAGTCTTTTAAAGAGAGAGGGTCATTAGGCTTCACCCCTTTGCGAAGCAAGTATTTCATTACAGGCGTATTGCCGGCTACAATAGCGTCAAAAAAATAAGCGGGTTTCCGTCTTGTTTCAAGATCGGCTCCTGCATCAAGTAACATTTTTGTAATTTCCGTTTTTCCGGAAATCAACGATAAATACAAAGGTTGTATTCCGGGTCTGACACAACTTTGCACATCGGCTTTTGCCGCTAATAAAAATTTAATAACGGAAAAATTATCTGTCCGGATAGCTGCATCTAAAGGGGCAAGATAACGGGTATCCGGAAGAAACAACTTGCTCAAATAACGAAAATTATCCGGAAAAGAGATGCCGACTTCCGAACAATCCAAACTTACTTTAGTCGGACCGGCGTCTTGAGTCTGAAGAAGATGTAAGTTGCCGGGACGTTGGCTCGGATCTGCTTTTGCCTTTAATAAAAGGAGAACCGCTTTTTTAACTCTTGTATCCCTTGAATATATGGTTTCATTTTTACGTCTTTTGTATTGTATAGCCGTAGAAAGAGGGGAGATAATTGTGTCGCCGGGAGGATTCGGATCCGCTCCTAATTCAAGTAGTTTTTTTATTAAAAAGATCCAACCTAATTTACAGGCTTTTGTAAGAGCTGTTTTTTGTTTATAGGATACATTGACCTCTGCATTTGCCTCTAAGAGCATGTTGATGATGCGTGGATTGAATTTTTTCGGAAAAGGATAATGCATATATTGTAAGCGGCTGTGTTCAGCGGCAAAAAACAAAGGGGGTTTATTACCGGTACCTTGCAGATCGGGATCGGCTTTTGCCTGTAAAAGAGTTTTAACGGCCTCTTCATCTTTTGCTACGATGGCAAGTTCGAGAGGTGTCGTTCCGTTTTTGTTGCGCAAATTGACGTCGGCTCCTCTGTGAATTAAATCGAGGATCAAAATATCGAAGCACTTAGGGCTATGGCGCCGTTTCGAAATGACAAGATGAAGAGGGCTTCCCCCTGAAGAGCTGCGAACCGAGGAAATATTTTTTGCCTGATTGAGGAGCAAATAACAAGAAAAAGATGCCTTCCCTAAATAATCGGCATACACTTGATAGGTGACTTTAGCTCCGTGGCAAAGGGCAAAATAAATATCTTCCGGCCGATTGTTATGTCCGGCATAACTAAGAAACACATTCAATTTTTCCGGCGAACAGGCCGATAAAGGCCTTTTAGATTCCGCAACTTTCCACTCACTTTCGTTTATTCCCTTAAGGTACGGAAAACAAATCTCTAATTGATTCCCTAAAGGATCCTGTGCCATTAAAATAGCCTTACAATAGAGGGAACCTTTATTTCCGGGAATCCCTCCGAAATGATATCCTTCAAACAAGCCGGTCTGTGTAAGATACTGTATTCGGGCTATGACAATTTGCATCCAATGTTCCGGCGTCATCCCTCCGGCAGGATTCCACCCGGTATAGCCGGCGCGAATCTCCGAATTTTTCTGCAAAGTATATTTTTTATATGTTTTGAATATTTGAGGGGCTTGCGATGCGGTAACTTGAGTCGGCAAAGGGGCGAGTGTCATGATGCCGGTTCTCCCTAGTTTAAGTTTGCGGAGCACTAGAACACTACCATATTCGTTCTTTAAAGCAAAAAAAATCGGTAGATATTTTATGCCGCCTTATAAAAAGATAAAAAACATTTTTTATTTCAGAAACGGAAACATTTTTTACTGACGAAAAACGATGCGTAAGATAAAATTCCGAGTATGAGCGATTTAAGAGAACTTTTACAACATGCCGACGAAATAGAGCAAAAATTAAGATATCGTTTTAGAGATCGTACTCTTTTGTCTCTTGCTTTTACTCACTGTTCTTATGTGAACGAGCACAGTGACGTACCGGAACATAATGAACGCCTGGAGTTTTTAGGTGACTCCGTTTTGGGTGTGATCATTGCGGAATACCTCTATCTTTTTTTACCCGCAACGCCGGAAGGGGACCTTTCCTACCTCCGTTCACGTCTCGTAGAAGCCGGCTCCTGTATACGGTATGTACAAAAACTCGATGTAGAACAGTATCTTTTACTGGGAAAAGGGGAAAGGATGAACAGCGGCAGAGGTCGTGATTCGATTCTTGCTGACCTCTTTGAAGGAATTATCGGAGCCATCTTTTTAGACGGCGGATTCTTCTCTGCAAAAGAGTTTATTTTTTCCAATTTTTCTGAAGAGATGCAAAAAATTTTACAGACTCCTCTTTCTAATTGGAAGGCTATGCTGCAGGATCATTGTCAGAAAAAATATCATACGGCACCCACTTACGATGTGATCGATGAAACCGGACCGGAACACGGCAAAATTTTTAAAATTGCCGTATTGATCAACGGCAAAGAAGCGGGTATCGGAGAGGGTTCCTCTAAAAAAGAGGCGCAACAGGCTGCGGCTCATTGTGCCTATGAGCAACTACTTCTCGATAACAATTGAGAGGGTAAATGGCTGTAAAAGAAAAAAGTATCTGGTGCTGCGCCCAATGCGGACACAAACAAAAAAAATGGTCGGGTCAATGCTCCGCCTGCCGCGAATGGAACTGTCTTGCCGAAGAGTTCGAAATCGATGAATCGAAAAAACGATTTCGCGGGGAAAATAACGAAGGGGCCAAACCTCTTCGCTTAAAAGAAATTACCCTTTCTGAAACTCCAAGAATTTTAACCGGTGTCGGCGAATTCGATCGTCTTGTCGGCGGCGGATTAGTTCCGGGCTCATTCAATCTGATCGGCGGTGATCCGGGTATAGGCAAATCCACGCTGATGCTACAACTCTCTAATGTACTTGCTAAACAGGGATTGCAGGTTCTCTACGTTTGCGGAGAGGAGTCTGTAGAACAAACCTCTATGCGTGCAAGACGTCTCAACATCGACAGCGACAATCTTTACCTATTAAGCGAAACCAACTACTCGGTCATTCATAACCGTATCGAACAGCTGAATCCGGATGTGCTCATCGTCGACTCCATACAAATTGTCTACAAAAGCGAAATAGCCTCTTCTCCGGGATCGGTCTCTCAAGTCAGAGAAACCGCTACGGAATTCATGCACATAGCCAAAGGAAAAGGAATCACCACTTTCATCATAGGTCATGTCACAAAATCAGGTGAAATTGCAGGTCCGCGATTGCTGGAACATCTGGTGGATATGGTTCTCTATTTTGAAGGGGACAAACAACATAACTATCGTTTAATTCGTGTCGTGAAAAATCGATTCGGACCTACAGATGAAATCGGTGTGTTTCAAATGCAAAAAGGGGGATTGGCTGAAGTACCGAATCCTTCCAAAATTTTCCTGGAAGAGCGCTCAAAAGGAAGTGTGGGATCTGTCATCATCCCGGCTTTAGAGGGCTCCAGAACTCTCATGATCGAAGCGCAGGCGCTTGTTACCGAAACTTCTTTTGAAACGCCTTCTCGAAGATGCACGGGAATCGATCAGACTCGTCTCGCTCTTTTACTGGCAGTTTTGGAAAAGCGTATGAAATATAAATTATTTCGTCAGGACGTATTTGTCTCTATTGCAGGCGGAGTAAGAATCAACGAGCCGGGAATCGATTTAGGTGTTCTGATTGCAGTGGCCTCTTCTCTGAAAAATAAATTTGTTGATCCCCACACGGTAGTTTTGGGCGAAGTGGGATTGGGAGGCGAAATACGCAGTGTTTCCCGAAGCGAAAGTCGTATTAAAGAGGCTGTACAGCTTGGATTCAAACGCTGCGCTATCCCCAAAAGAAATGTGAAAGGTATCCCTGAAGAGCTTCGGAAGTCGATAGAAATTATCGGTGTCGAATATGTGGAAGAGGCTGTCGATGCCCTTGTTTACTGAAGAAAAAATTCGGGTATGTGCACGCGATTCTCTTCTATCAAAAAAGCAGGTCCGCGAGATATCCGGATTGCTCTCTCCTTTTTATCCGGACCTCCGATTTTCGGAAGACTATATAAAAACTACAGGCGATAAAGACCGAAAAACTTCTCTGAAAACTTTGGGGAAAACAAACTTCTTTACAAAAGAAATTGATGAAAAACTTCTTTTAAATGAAGCGGATATAGGAATTCACTCTGCAAAAGATCTTCCGGATCCATACGAATGCAATATTGAAATCATCGCAATCACCGAAGGACTTACCCCTGCAGATGCTCTGGTGTTCAGAGAGGGATATTCTCTTTCGTCTCTCCCTTTCGGTGCAAAAATAGCGGCTTCCTCAGATCGTCGGGAAAAGGCTATCCGGGAATTGCGGAATGATTTTGTTTTCACGGATATACGGGGGACCATCGAAGAGAGGTTGGAAATTCTCTTTTCGGGACAAGCGGACGGCATTGTCATTGCCGAGGCGGCTTTGATTCGGTTACAGCTTACACATCTTTCACGACTCATTTTACCGGGGAAAACCGTAGAGGGGCAGGGAAAATTAGCGGTGACGGCAAAATTCGGCAATATCCGGATGAAGCAAATTTTCTCTTCCATCGATAGTCGTATTCCGGTTGCTCCGTGAAGCGTGTTCTTTATACAGGATTAAAAACTCCCGCAGGATCCGATAGGGAGTGTTTTATCAGCCATCCTTTAATCGATGTGATTCCGGAAAATCGGGATCACCCTACTCTTGTCGCTGCTCTACAAGATCTGCCTTTTTATACACATCTTATTTTTACCTCTCAAAGTACGGTTCGATTCTTTAACTCATTAATACACAATGAGTTACACCTTTTACAGCATATAATAGTAATTGCCGTCGGAACCGCAACAGCGAATGCATTAAAAAATAAAGGTATTCAAGTCTCCTATACCGCAAAAAATGAATGTGCAGAAGGTATTATCGAAGTCCTTCACTCTCTCAACCTCTCCGATGCATATATATTATGGCCACGATCTGATCGGGCACGCTCCGTTATCTCCGACTATTTAAAACAAAAAGGGATACATTATAGAGATCCGATTCTCTATCAAACCGTTCTTATACAACCGGAACAAAAAATCCCACCCACAGACTATGAAGCAATTATGTTCACCAGTCCTTCCGGAATAGACGGATTTCTTGCTGTATACGGTTCTCTACCCCAAAATAAAGAGATACGTACGATAGGACCCATCACGAAAAATTATTTAAAAAAAATCCAAAATCCTTTAACATAAAGTGTATTGAACTCGCGCAGAACGCTGCGCGAAATAAATTCCTCTTATCTTGATCATTATTTTACAAGGAGTACTCCACATGTCAAAAAAATTTGAATTACCGGAATTGCCATACGCATTCGATGCCTTAGAACCGACCATCAGCGGCGAAATCATGAAAATACATCACGATATGCACCATAAGGCTTACGTGACCAATTTGAATATCGCTACAGAAAAATATGATGCTGCAGAGAAAAACGGCGACTTAGCAGCTATGGCAAGTCAGCTGTCCGCAATCAATTTCAACGGCGGTGGCCATATCAATCATAGCATTTTTTGGACTAATTTGGCTCCGACAAATCAAGGCGGAGGCACTTCTCCTCAAGGCGAACTTGCCGATGCTATCAAAGCGGAGTTCGGCTCTTTGGAGAATTTCATTACCCGTTTTAATGCAGCGGCAGGTCCTATACAAGGATCCGGATGGGGATGGCTTGGCTATAACAAAACAACTAAACGTTTAGAAATCGCCGTCACTGCAAATCAGGATCCTCTGATTGCTAAAGGCATCATTCCTCTATTGGGAATTGATGTTTGGGAACATGCCTATTATCTTCAATATAAAAATGTTCGCCCTGACTATCTAAAAGCCATTTGGAACGTAGTCAATTGGAAAAATGTCGCAGAGCGCTATTCTGCAGCAAAAGCTGAATGTGCTTAAATTCATGCTATGTAAGTAATAATTATCAGGGGCAAAGCACCTATACATAAAAGCCCGGGGCAACGCCCCGGGAAAAAGTAAAAAAAAATCCGGTCTGTAGGACCGGCATATAACCTAAATTTAAACTCGCGCAGCGTTTGGAGTGCGGTGACTTGTCACCGCTTTGCCCTCGCATTGACTTGTCAATACGGTTTCAAAA
>JABDBB010000068.1:0-6091 GCA_013288845.1 Chlamydiota bacterium
AATTTTTATGGTCAATACGGACGGAAATCCGGTAGAGAATTTTTCTATAATGTCTTCGGACACCTCTTCAAGGCTTGTGTCTTTAGCGATAAGAGTAAAAATTTGCTTGTATTGATCGAAAGAAACCGGAATTTTTTTTCTCTCATTTTTACTTTGATCGTAAGTGAAAAAATACGTTCCGTCGTAAACAAAAATCGTTTTTTCTTTTGTATTGTCCGGATCAGAAATGCGCAATTCGGAAAGCATTCCGGGTTCGGGGATAATATTTTTTATCACATATTTTCCTGAAGGTCCGTATAGAAATATCAGAACCATTCCGAGCAAAAGAGCGCCCAGAATACCGGCTCCGAGGACGTATAATAAATTTCTGATCTCTTTAAAAGCGGCAGATTTATCGGTCACCATTTTTCCTCTCGATTGCGCGGCTAAAACCCGGTATACTTGTTAGAATATCAAAAGAAATATTTTACGAATAGGTTTCACATGCAAATAGCTGTTATCGGAGGGGGATTTGCAGGACTGGCTCTTGCTTGGCATTTTCTCCGGATAAAAAAATCTATTTCTCTTACTTTATTCGAACAAAATGAAATCGGGTCGGGCGCATCGGGTGTATCAGCAGGTCTTCTTCATTATTATGCGGGCCTTAAGGCGAAAAAAAATTTTCTTGGAGAAGAGGGATACGAATCGACTCGACAATTGCTCGATGCGGCCTCTGAATTTTCCTCCGCGCCTATTTATGAAAATAGCGGTCTTTTGCGTTTTCCTATTAATGAAAATCAGGAAAAATGTTTTATTGCGGCTGCAAGGGATTATCCGGATGTCCATTGGCTGTCTGCTGAAGAATGTTTGCGGATGAATCCGGGCGTCTTCCCGAGTCCCGGACTGTTTATCGAAAATTGCCTGACGGTATATCCCGATAAGTATATGGCAGCCCTTTGGAAGGGGTGTGAATCATTGGGGGCGCGTCATAAAAAACGTAAGATACATAACTTTAATGAGTTAGAAGAATTTGATCTCATCATCGGAGCCGCAGGGGCGGGAATACTTGCTCCTCCTTTCCCCTCGTTACCAATAAATGCTCTCAAAGGACAGATTTTGGAACTTCCTTGGCCTGAAAATATTCCGATGCCGAAATCGGCGCTGAGCTCCGAAATATATGTTGTGCCGGATAGAGAAAATAAAAAATGCTTCGTAGGGAGTACTTTTGAAAGGGAATTCACCAATGCAGATCCGGATCCGGAAGAGGCTGAAAAAAAATTGCTGCCTCACCTGATAAAATTATATCCCGCCTTTTCCGATATAAAACCGACGGGATGCCGGGCCGGAATCCGGGTAACAAGCCGGGATCGTTTTCCTTTTATTCAACAAATTGAGCAACGTATTTTTGTTTTCACAGGACTCGGATCGAAAGGTCTCCTGTATCACTCTCTTTTGGCAGAAAATTTTGTAAAAACAATTGCCTAAGATCTACAAATAATTTGCAAACCCTTCATTTCGAAGAACACATGAATTGCATTTCCCGCATTGTAATCCGGCCTTTGTCGGATTATAACAGGAATGTGTGAGCTCTAAAGGGGCGTTTAAACGCATTCCTTCTGAAATAATCCGAGCTTTATCCCAATCCTGAAGGGGAGTGACAATTTTCGGAGAGATCGACTCCACTGCTTGCTTTGTAGCCAACTCGGCTACTTTTTTAAATGCTTCGATAAAAGCGGGTCGGCAATCGGGATAACCGAAACGATCCTGCAAATTCATTCCGAAATGTATTTCTTCCGCTCCGGATATTTCCGCAATTCCCAAAGCATAACTCAAAAATAAAGTATTTCTGGCGGGTACATAGGTGCTCGGAATACCTGCTAAACGGATTTCTTCGGGGGATCCTGTAGGGACCGGTTGAGAAATTTGACTTTTGAGAAGGGTGGATACTCCGAAAACCTGCGGATCGATGGTGATGATATTTTGAGGGATTTTATAATACTGACAAATGGCACGGGCGGAATTCAATTCTACTAAATGGCGTTGTCCATAGTCAAAACTCAATCCGGAACAATCTAATCCTCGTTCTAAAGCAAGTGCCAATAAAACTGTTGAGTCGATGCCGCCGCTTAGTAAAATAATCGCTTTCATTGTGTATTACACTCCCTTTGTTTCAGGCGTCCAAATAAATTTATGTATCTGTAAATTTAATCTGACGTGTAAACGGTCATCAAGAATTTTTTTGACTAAAACTTGCGGATCCATCACTCCGTGAACGGGAGAAAACAGCACCCGATTTTTTCTTTCATGAAGTTTGTATTTTTCCATGACCTCTTTGGCGTATGAGTAGTCAGTTTCATCCATGATCACAAATTTTACCTCGTCATCCGGACGTAAAGATTCAAGATTTTTAAAGTAATTTTTATGGTCCATCTTGCTTCCGGGACATTTAATATCGAGAATAGAACATACACGCGGATCAATTTGATCTGTGGGAAGCGATCCGCCGGTTTCTATGGTGACGATATAGCCTAAATCGCATAATTCGGTCATAAGAGCATAGATGTGTTCCTGGAGCAAAGGCTCTCCGCCGGTGATGCAAACGTATTGTAAGCCGGATTCTTTCACAAACTCGATAATGGAATCGATCGTCATCGGATTCCCCCTACCGAAAGAATAGGTGGTATCGCACCAGGAACAACGTAAATTGCAGGCTGCCGTACGAACAAAAACAGTGGGGATACCGGAAAAGCTTGTTTCTCCCTGAACACTGGCAAATAATTCGATGATATTAATAATATTATTTTTGATTATGGGTAACATACTACAGCCTATGGTAAATCTCGATTTATTATAAAGTACCGATCAATAATTGAGAAGTATCAAATAATATTTGGACAGCACGAATAAAAAGAGGATTGTTAATTCACTTGACTTTTGTTAAAAGGTGACAATAATCGAATTTAGTATTTATCGAATTTCGATTTAGTTCGGATCCGATCGGATAAAAAATATGGTAATTTTGGAGGATGCATGAGCGAAGAGCCTATACGAATAGCTGTTACGGGAGGAGCGGGACAAATTGCATATAGTCTCCTGTTTCGTCTCGCAAGCGGAGAAATGTTAGGTCCCGATCAGCCTATCTCTCTTCATATTCTGGAAGTTCCGGAAGCTCTCCACGCACTGCAGGGTGTCAAAATGGAACTGGACGACTGCGCCTTCCCTCTTTTAAAAGAGATCGTAATCGGAAGTGATCCTTATAAAATTTTTCAAGGTGTCCGTTATGCCATTCTGGTCGGAGCAAGGCCGAGAGGTCCGGGAATGGAACGAGGCGATCTGTTGAAGGAAAACGGAAAAATATTTATCGGTCAGGGAAAAGCACTCAGCGAAGTTGCAGACAGGGATGTAAAAGTTCTGGTAGTCGGAAATCCGTGCAACACCAACGCCCTCATCGCTATGTCCAATGCACCCCACCTCTCGAGAAAAAACTTTTTTGCTATGACCCGATTGGATGAAAATCGTGCAAAAGCGCAATTAGCCCAAAAAAGCAAATTTCATGTCTCGGAAATCCGACCTATGATCATATGGGGCAACCACTCTTCCACTCAGGTGCCCGATTATTTCAATGCCAAAATTGAAGGAAATCCTGTCACCTCCGTAATCCACGACGAAGAATGGCTGGCCGACACTTTTATCACCAATGTACAAAAAAGAGGGGCGGCTATTATTGAAGCAAGGGGCAAATCCTCCGCCGCTTCCGCCGCTTCCGCAGCAATAGACACCATGAAATCTCTCATCAATCCGACTCCTGCCGGCGAACTTTATTCTGTGGCCCTATGCAGCGACGGAAATCCTTATGACATCGCAGAAAATCTGATTTACTCTTTTCCTTGCCGCACCAACGAAAAAGGGGTTCCTGAAATCGTTAAAGGAATCCCTCTCAATAATTTTCTTAAGGAAAAAATGAAAGCATCGGAAGCGGAGCTGATCGAAGAGCGGGAATTGGCTTTTAAGAGTTGACCGATCCTTGTAAAAAATAGCGGCAGAGATTATTTTAAAGAAGATATTAAATAAAGGAACCTATGGACGATAAAGCAAAATCCGAAGTACTTTTCGAAATCACAAAAGATCAGCTGGAAACAGGTCTGCGAGGTTTTCCGGTGGGTTATTGTACGACTTCAACTGTAGATCCTTACAAAGGCCTTTATTATACCGGATTCCCGGTCGCGGATATGGCGGATTGGGATCCGTTACGAGTAATCTATCGGCTTTTTCACGGAAAAGAAGGCAATCCGGAAGAGCTAAAAAAATTTACTGCAGATATCGCTAAAAGATCGATCGTTTCTCCTAAAGTAATTGACCAAATTTATCTTCTCCCGAGAGAGGGGCATCCGATGAAACTTTTTTGCGCTGCACTTCTTATTGCAGGGATGTTTGAAGGTACCGGCGATTATCAGGAAGATTGTCTGAATATTACCGCAAAAATTCCTTGCATCGCTGCAGCTGTCATCAACAGGCACGCGGGTTGGGGAAAAATCAAGGCTTCCAAACCTGAATTGGGCTATATGGAAAACTTCACTCATATGCTCAATATGCCGGGGGGAAATACCGAAGAGCTCAATAAAGTTTTCAGACTGTTCAATGTTCTGCATTACGATCACGGCGGAGGAAATTTATCGACCTTTATCGGAAAGGGTGTCGCCTCCGGCCTCGAAGATATGTACGGATCTCTATGCGCTGCCATGTGCGCACTGGCAGGACCGAGACACGGAAAAGCCAATCAGGATAGTTTGGCTTTTGTTCAGGAGATTCTTAAAGAGGTGGGAGAAAATGCTACGGGAGACCGGATCGAATCTTTTATTCGTGAACTTCTGAAAAATGATAAACTTATCTACGGATTCGGCCATGCGGTCTTAAGAGTGGAAGATGCGCGGGCAACAATACTTTACAAATATGCGCAGGAAAGATATAAAGATTTTCCTCTCGTCAAGTTAGCTCTGCTCTTAAGAGAAAGGGGACCTAAAGTTTTAGGAGAAAATCCGAAAATTTCAGATCCTTTCCCTAACGTAGATGCCATCTCGGGAATAGTCCTTTGTGCCGCCGGATTTCCCTATCCGGAATATTTTACGGTATTGTTCGGATTATCCAGATGCGTGGGTATTGCACGGCAGATTGTGTACGAGAGGCTGGAGGCGCGCAATAAGAGGGGAACTCCGATTGTCCGTCCCAAATTTTTATACAAACCGCTTAACGAACAGACGGATTAGCTTTAATGAATTTTTCCGATATCAGCCATATTTTTAATCGTGCCTGGTCCAAAACTTTTAGCAAAAATAAATTACTCCTTATGTTCGGAGTACTCTTTTTTTGCGGATTGCTTCTTGTTTTTTTTCATAGCCTTGCTTTGGGAGCAGGTAATTGGATGAAAAAAAGCCTGACTTTTTTGCCGGTTTTTTTATGTGCAGGTGTTTTGCTTGCTGCAGGGATTCTCCTTATACGCATTTATCATGATGAAATAAAAGAAAAGCCGATCAGCTATAAAACTGTGTTGGGAAAATCTTGGGAAATCATGGCCGGCGCCTCATATTTTTCTGTTCCTATAATTCTTGTGTATCTGCTGTTATGGATGATTTTAGGAGTCTTTCTCTTGTTTGAGCAGCTCCCGGGAATAGGTCCTGTTTTTGGTGTCTTGTTGGCATTCGGCCCTTTTCTTATCAATTTAGCTGCCATTCTTCTTTGTATTGCAAACGTGGCGATGCTTTTTTTCGGAGCGCCGGCTTTTGCTCTGAAAGGGTTTAGCGGATCGGATGTTTTTCGAAATATTCTCGTAAAATTCAAAAAAGATATTTTTTCAGGTGTTGTATTAGGATTGATCAGTGTGATCCCATTTGTAGCCGGATTTATTATCTTGATGATGGCTGTGTTTATGTCCGGACCTGAATGTGTTCCCAACAAAACACAACTTTTTTTTACTGTTCGTCGGTTTATTCTGATGATCCCTTTTGTAGCGCTCCTTTCTCCTACGGTCATTTTCTTTTTTAATTTTGCAGCTGAATCTCACGTTCTTTTGATGAAAAAATCAAAATAGTTCCCATTTTTTTTCGATTATATTTTT
>JABDBB010000068.1:6101-7223 GCA_013288845.1 Chlamydiota bacterium
ATTGTAAATAATTTTTTTAAATTATAATGTAAAATAAATCGAAATTTTTTTGAACGGGGTAATAGAATGGAAATCGAAATACCGGCAAATCCGGGAGTCCAAGCACGGATTGAACAAATAAAATCGCAATTTTCCGCTCCTCTCGAAAGTCAATATCGCAAAAATATCCCTACAATCCAAAATGTGGGGCAAAATACTCTGAGTTTCCAAGAAGAAATTTTCTCTGTCGAAACAAGAACTATTGTGAATCCTGCGGAAATGAGAAAAATCGGAAACGGAACGAAAACCCGCAGACAAGAGTTTCTTAAAAGCAAATTTGACAATACAGCGCGATTCAATCAGTCATTTAACTCAAAAGTTTCAAATCCGCAGATAAATAATAAGGATACTTATTATTGTCATGTAATGTAAATCATCTATAAAACTAAACTTACACACTAAAATAATAGATTGATTCGTATTTTCTTTGAGGGTATAATTCAAAGACCTTCAATTAAATGTATCGGATATGAATCTATTACCGCAAAATCAAGACGGTTGCCCCCATCTTATGTTAGCTCCCATGGAGGGATTGGCCGATCGTACTTTTCGAAAAGCTATCGCCTCTATAGGAGGATTCGATGAAGCTTGCTCCGAATTTATACGAGTCCCTTCCAACGCGCATGTCGCGAGCTTAGCTCGTGTCTACGAAGCGGGAGAACTTGGCTCTATTCCGTTTGCCGCTCAGATTATGGGATCGGATCCGGAACTAATGGCCGACATGACGCGCACTCTTGCCGAAAGAGGGGCTCCGCGCATTGAAATCAACTGCGGATGTCCCTCCAAAACCGTCACGGGTCGCGGTGCGGGCTCGTCTTTATTAAAAGCTCCCGACGATCTTTTTAAAATTGCCAAAGCAATGGTCGATGCGGTCGATATTCCGGTTACAGCCAAATTGCGGGCAGGATTTTCGGATATCTCTCTGTTTAAAGAAAATCTACTGGCTGCGCAGGAAAGCGGTATTCGCTATTTAGTTCTGCATGCCCGGACAAAAGAGGACGGATATATTGTTCCTGCAAGATGGGAACTGATTGCGGAAGCAAAAGAATTGCTGCGCATCCCCGTTGTCGGCAACGGCGATAT
>JABDBB010000069.1 GCA_013288845.1 Chlamydiota bacterium
GGAAATGGCGGCTGATAATATTTCTATTTTACTACCGTCAATATTTCTCAGTACAATGCTATGTTCTTTAATCTCATCTACAGTACCGATAATGCCCATAGCAGTTACCCGATCGCCCTTTTTCAAATTACTTCGTTGTGCTTCTAACACCTTTCGACGTTTTTGCTCGGGTCTCCATAAGATTACATAAAAAAATAAAGCGGCAATACCAATCATCACAAAAGTTTGCGCCATACTTTGTGTAGAAGTTACTTCTTCCGGATCAGCCATTAACATAGCGGGAAAAAGGAAAAAAAGAGCGTATACAAATTTTTTTTTCATAGGAATCCTTTGTAGTTATTCGGGATACACTTCGCAAATGCGGCAATAAAGCTCCTGCAAAGTCCCCTCTTGGATAGAGTGCCGAATCTTTTTCATCAAATCAAGATAAAAGGCAAGATTTTGTATAGTCACCAGTGTTAAACCTGTGATTTCATCTACATTAAGAAGATGTCGTATATACGCTTTCGAAAAAGAAGAGGTATAGCAATCAAGTCCGGAATCTAAAGGAGAGAAATCTTCTGCATAACGGCCGGCTTTAATATTGATTTTTCCTTGCGTCGTAAAAGCTGTTCCGTTCCTTGCATTTCTTGTAGGCATCACACAATCAAACATATCAATACCACGCATAACCGCTTCGATCAGGTTGCGCGGAGTCCCCACTCCCATAAGATATCGGGGCTTATTTTTCGGAAGGAACGGTTCTGTATACTCAATGACTTTATACATCTCCTCTGCAGGCTCCCCTACAGAAAGACCCCCGATGGCATATCCTTCAAAATTTATGGCAGCTAAAGCCCGGGCCGATTGTGCTCGGAGATCTTCATGAATACCTCCCTGCACGATTCCGAAAAGACTTTGGTGTGATTGCAATTCATATTCTCTTGAGGTAGCAGCCCATTTAAGCGTCCTTTCAAGTCCTTTTTCCAGATCCTCTCTTTTACAAGGATAAGGAGAACATTCATCAAAAGCCATGACGATATCGGATCCCAAAATTTTTTGAATCGCCATACTTTCATTAGGTCCCAAAAAATGACGTGAACCGTCAATATGGGATTGAAAATTCACACCTTTATCGCTGATGCTGTTGAGTCCTGAAAGAGAAAAAACCTGAAATCCCCCTGAGTCGGTCAAAATAGGGCGCTCCCAATTCATGAAGCGGTGAAGTCCCCCTGCTTTTTCGATGATCGACATGCCCGGTTTGAGCATTAAGTGGTATGTATTTCCGAGGATTATTTGTGCATTGATATCATAAAGCTGTTGATTCACAAGAGTTTTTACTGCGCCGCGCGTACCGACAGGCATAAAAATAGGAGTCTCTATCGTTCCGTTTTTCGTTTCAATTGTCCCTAAACGCGCTTTAGAAGAGCTGTCCTCCCGAAGAAGTGTGAATAGTAAAGTTCCCATAACTATACGTTCCTTTCCAGAACGGCAATCACTTCTACGTGAGGAGTTTGCGCAAACTGATCAATAGCCCGCAAGGCAGTCAGTCGATAACCGTTTTTAATAATTTCCCTTATATTGTCCGCTTGAGTTTGCGGATTGCAGGAAATATACAATATTTTCGGAGCTTCTAAATTAAGAAGTCCCTGCATGGCTTCAGCGTCAATTCCTGTACGCGGAGGATCGATGACGACAAGATCCGGCAGAGGATGTTTTTGTTCTTCTTTAATTTGTTTTAAAAGGTACCGGACTGCACCGGATAGAATGGTGATATTTTCGATAGAATTCAAAGCGGCATTTGTACGGGCATCCAGAGCGGATTCCGGTGACACTTCGATACTGATGACAGCTTTGGCTTTTTTGGCTGTACAAATACCGAGTGTGCCCGTGCCGGAATAGAGGTCATAGACAACAGACCCCTCCTCGACCCCTGCCATTTGAAGCGCTGTTGAGTACAGCAACTCCGCCTGACCGGTATTCGGTTGAAAAAAAGCTGTGGGACTTACCTGAAAATGTAATTTTTGCGGTGGTTCATTTTTATGGATTTGCACCTCTAACATTTCCCGCATATGATCGGGGCCGAACAGAACCATTTCATAAAAATTTGTAGGCATTCCTTTTGCTGTTTGCTGTATGCGTAAAAAAATGCTCAATTTAGATTGAGGATCTGCCGGTTTAGCTTCTTTTTGTACAGCTTGGACAAAACTTTCCAATTGTTTGTTATTGAGAGCATAGTCCGGATTGCCGGAAACTGTCAGCATAATTAAACGATCACCCGTACGCATACTTTCCCGGAGTACTAATGTCCTGAGAGATCCGCTGTCTTTACAAGGTCTGTAGGGAGACAGGCCTGTTTCAAGCCACCATTTTCTTACCGATTCCAAAACAGACATATACCACGGATTGACTAAATGGCATTCGGTCAGATTGACAACCCGACCTTTGCTTGAATCCATAATCAGTCCCAGATAGCGATTGTGATCGGCATCACCGGAGAAAGAAAATTCCATTTTATTTCTATAGCGCCATTCTCTCGGACAAGGAATAATCGGTTCAAAGTGTACATCGGAAGTGATCATATCGGAAAAAGCTTTACGAACGCTCTCTTCTTTGTGTCGAAGTTGTTCATCGTAGGCCATTTGTTGCCATCGGCATCCGCCGCATATTCCAAAATGTTTACATCGAGGGGCTATTCTTGATTCTGACAAAGTCGTTAAATTTTCGGACCGGAAAAACTGTTTCTTTTTTTTAGCCAAAGAGGCAATAGTTTTGAATACATCACCGGGAATAGTAAAAGGAATTTCTGTAGATATATCAGTTTCCGGATTTTGTAGGATGCGGCCGATTCCATTCCCTTTTTTATTGAAACCGGAGATCGTAATGAATCTGTCATCGCTTTGTTGTTCGGTGAACACAGTGGTCTCCTTTGATAAGTAACCATCCAGAGTACCCTAAAACCGATTTTTGATTCAATAGTAAAGAAATGAATATCACCCGGTTACAGAAGAGGAATTGAATACGCGCAGCGTTTGGAGTGCGGTGACTCGTCACCGCACTCCAAACGCTGCGCGAGTTCAATTACCTCTTATAAAATTAACTAATTATCAACGACTTATTCCGGATATTTTACGGGCAAAAAAAACCGACACGGGTGTGATCCCGTGTCGGTTTTTTTTCCGGCAATCCGACTAAAGCTTATGCTTTAGCAGGTGCAGGTTCTGAAGAAGTATCGGCAGGTTTTTTTGCTGCGTCTTCGCCTGTCAGTTCGTTGTATTGTGTATTTAATGAACGGGTAGAACTCATCCATGCAAAAATTACACCAACCATCAGAACGGCAGAGAAAGGTGTTACAGCAGCTAATCCGCCTAACACAGGGATCAGTACGTTGTAGAACAGGGAACCGCCGGATTTACCTAAACGGGCGCCCACAACATCAATCGCTGCTTTACCTTTAACTTTTGATTCCTGATCAAGAGGAATATAAGCCATTTCTTTGGTAGGATCAAATAACGAGTATTTTGTAGATTTACTTGCGATGTTTTGGAACATCCCTACAAGTACAGCCATGAATACTGTTGTTGTTCCTATTGAAGCGGCAAATCCTTCAAGATATCCTTTGAAAAGAACGAAAGCAAAGAACATTACGCCTGTTACCATCAGAGCGATAGGAGTCATGATAGCGGAAGTTCCCCAGCTTGTTTTTCTGATGATGTTACCGCCGACAAAAGTCATCAAAATAGTAATGAACCCTGTACAGGTAGAGAATATCCCCATGAATGCACTTAGTTCATTTTCTGTAGGGAATTGCAATTTCAGCTGACTCTTCCAGATAACTTCTACGAGGTTAATGGACATTCCGTATCCGATTACGAGGATCGCGATATTGCGTAGATATTTAGAGCTCGCAAGGAATTTAAGACTGTCAACAATAGATAGTTTCGGTTTTGATTTTTTCTTTTTACCGGAATCTACTTCAGGATCATAAAAACGTTTATCTGTAAGAACGTTTTTATTCATCCACCAGTAAGCTGCCACGATAGCCAAGCTGGACACAACGAACATACCCATTAGGTAGTTCAGAGTAATCTGCCAACGGACTTCGCTTGAAAGATCTGCACCCATTTGAGAGAAATAATAAATGCACGGACCTGAGAACATCAGGGCGATATTGAAGAACAGAGTAAAGATGGTATAGAATCTTTTTGCTTCATTTGTACGAACAATCTCGTTAGCGAATCCCCAAAACATAAGAGAAAGAACGGCGCTGCCCCAAAGTTCGGAACCGATATAAAATATGGAATAGGTCCAATTTCTGAAACAACCGATAAGTCCGTTAAGACCGTGAGGAAGAATTGTTTGCAAATAGTCTGCTGCTGCATGAGGATGAAGAACATCTCTTAGCGGATAAATTACATAAGAGAATAATCCGAAAAACACAATAAACGGAGCAATCGTCACATAAAAAAGATTTTCTTTACTGAGGATATTGCTCAATTTTGAGTAAATAAGCATGAAAATAATCGCACACGGAACAGTTCCCCACAACTTAAGGAAAGGAATTGCCTCTGCGCTGATAGCAGAAACGATGATCGTATCTTTAGTATCGCGCAAAATCGTGTAGTTAAAAGATATACAAAATGCCATGATGAGCATCGGGATGAGTTTACGCAACTCAAAAGTATGAACAGGCCAAATGATCGACCTGAGCTTCCCGAAAGAAGCTTGACTGTTTTCTGTCATATTAATTTGACCTCTGATTGTTTATATATGTTCATTTAAGACGGTTAAGATAAGCAAAAAGCTTTTTCCCGGTCTTAAACCATAGTGTTACTATTTTTCTTTAAGGACACTATCAGATTACAGATGGTAAACCCTATCTAAATTGAAATCAATAAAAATGAAATAAAATCTTTTATTGAAATCGGTAAATCACGAGGACTTTTCGTGCTCGTTCATTTCTTGTAGGGAACCGTTGATTTCATCTAATTGCCGTCTGTTTTCTTCTATAGCCCGATTACTTTCTTCAATTGCCTGAAGGTTGCGACGAATAGCTCGAGTGCTCATTTCAACAGCTTCACAATTACCGCGAATGGCTCGAGTACTTTCATTGATCATGCAATTCATGTCGTGAACGGCGCCGCATCCTGAAAAAGCGAGAAATGCCAAAGGAAATAAATATTTTTTCATGTGTTCGACCCCTATTTCATTGTCAATAAAGTTTTGTCTCAATCGAAACTCAGGTTACAGAAGATTAACGAAAAATAAAAGTATTTTCAAGAAAAAATTTACACCTTCTGATTAAAAATTTTTTATTTGAAGCGAAGTTGATAATCCTCACAACCCAGATTGATGATGGCATGAGCCTCATTTTTTCCGTAAACAGCGACAATTTCCACCTTGCTGTTTACTCTGTCCGGACTATCTTTGTAGGTTAAAAAATAGTGTCGCAATTTTTCTAACACACTTGAGGGGAAGTCTTTCACGTCGGTAATTTGTTCGTATAGGGAATCCCCTTTTAAAACAGCGATAATTTTATCATCCACCTCATCGCCGTCCAGCAGCCTGAATCCTCCTACCGGAATAGCCTCTACCAAAAGATCACCTCGGACGATTGCTTTTTCGGTAAATACGCATATATCAAGAGGATCGCCGTCTCCTTTCAGGTCGGATCTCCCTGTTTTTGCCATACAGTGGTCGGCTACTTTTTGTCCTGCATACGTTTTGGGGATAAGACCGTAAAGTGTGGGGCATAAACTCGAATACTTTTGGGGCCTGTCCAATTTCAGCAAACCCGTGTCCTTATCAAGTTCATACTTTACCGTATCTGTAGGGACGATCTCGATATAGCAGTTCACGATTGAAGGCGCCTGTTCTCCCAAAGAAAGTCCGTGCCACGGATGGGATCGATAGGCGATCACTTTATTTTCAGAGTGCGTATCATTTTTTTCATTATTCCCCCTGTCTGAAAAAAAGAATTCTGTTTTTGCGGCGAAAGGGCAAAACTCAAGATCCGGTTTGACTGTATGTTGTAAGATTTTTTTTCACAAGTATAAGCTCTCAGGATTATTCTTTTTTCATCATGGCCCCTGAAATTTTCGTGATGAGAGAGCGGGGCATGAAGCGAAGAAACAAAAGCAACATTTTATTTACGGCGCCCGGAATCGATACAGTTTTTCCTTTGAGCATTGCGCTATATCCTTTTTCCGCTACACTTTTTGCAGAAGCGGGAATACGTTTGAGAGAACGGACACCCTTCATATCAGCCGCCTCGAAGAATCCTGTAGCGGTCGGTCCCGGACACAAAACCGTGACGGTCACTTTTGTTCCGGATAATTCGTTCGCGATCGCTTCGCTGAAGGAGATAACAAAACTTTTTGTTGCGAAATAGACGGAATGAAGAGGTCCCGGAATAAATCCGGCCATTGAAGCGATATTTAAAATACGACCTTCATTGGCTTTTATCATGTCAGGGAGAAAAAAACGGGTAAGAGCGACAGTGGCTATGACGTTGAGATCTATCATTGCTTTGTCATGTATCCAGGGACGATCGGCAAAAAAACCGTGTCCTCCGAATCCGGCATTATTGATCAGATAATCAATCTGCAGATTCATTTTTTTCACTTCGTTGTACACCCGGTCCGGTCCGTTAGGATCCGCAAGATCTTGGGGGATGACGTATACGTTGATGCCGTATTTTGTTTCTAAATCATTTTTTATTTGATTCAAAAGATCGGCTCTTCTGGCGACTAAAATCAGGTCACCTTTTTTAGAGGCGTGTATTTTAGCTAATTCCAAACCGATACCGCTTGTAGCGCCTGTGATCAAAGCTACTTTACTCATGAGGCCTCTCCGATAAAAATAAATGAATGAGTTTTACTGTAGGACAATTCTTGAGTAATTACAAGAAAATTTATCTCCCGTTCAGGTGCGAAATAAGAATAAAATTTTGACAAATAATTTTATTCTTAGTAACGTGGTGGATCAATATCGCAATATATGGAATAATTCTAAATAAGGCCGGGAGAAAGAATGATTCTTCTCTCTGTGAAAAAAGGATCCGTTATTATGGTTTCTACTCCTCGCATGAAAATAAAATACGAAATTGAAAATGCAAAAACAATCTGCTTCGGAGGATTTGCTATAGAAAAAACACCCGATCTTACTTTCGAAAAAGTGAAAAAAACACTGGAGTCTTTATTTTCGGAAAAGATCAGCGGCGAATTC
>JABDBB010000070.1 GCA_013288845.1 Chlamydiota bacterium
AATATTCATCGTCAACGGGAAAAAGATCATTAAAGCTGTCGGAATGACAATAGAATAGTATGACCAGCCGAACCAGATGACCATAATAGGTGCTAAGGTAAAAATCGGAATGCATTGAATGATCAGAAACAGAGGTTGAAGAATATATCGGCCGGTTTTTGATAAGTACATGATCCGGGCAAGAGGAAAAGAGAGGGAGAAGGCAATCAATATTCCTCCCGCCATTTCTTTTAATGTCACGAGAGAATGAAATAAAAAGCGTTCTTTTTTAGTCCATAATACTTTCATAATGAGTGTCGGAGAGGGTAGGACGAATCGAATAGATTCCGAGGAGGAAGAGAGAATTTCCCAAACAATGATAATGCTTATAAAAAAGAGGGTAGGAAATAAAATCTTTTTTTTATTCATAAATGCGCCTTGAGAGAGTTTCTGCCTACTTTTATGAATACTTTCTGTCTTACTTACAAGGAAAAAGATGAAAAAAATTGAGAAATATCTTAATTATACATGGATTTCAACAAAGCTGCTGCAGCGATGATTTTCAGATTGGAATTAGGTTCCCTTAATTTATCTATCAGAAAAGGCAGTGCATTTTCTCTCGGTATTTTTCCGAATGCTTCCAAAATTCTCTCTTTCATATTTCTGTCAGCATCATCATAAGCGTCGCGTAAAACAGGAAAAGCCTTTTCTCCTTCTCCCCACAAAGCTAAAATGAGTGCGGAGCGGATGCGTACGTTAGTATCGGGATGATCTAATAAATTTTCGACCATCTCTGCCGCACGATTATCCCCTTCCATAAGTAAAAGAGAAGAGGCTGTTGCGCTAATTCCCGGATCTCTTTCCTCAAGAAATTTTTTAATTGATTCCTGTGCGTGCGGATCATTGCAGATGGCAAGAGCGTTGAATACTTCTAATCTCACGAGGCTGTCTGCCGCTTCCGGCAGATGAGGGACTGCGGGATTATGTCGGACAATACTCGGAGCAATCGCTCTGAAATGAAAAATTTCTTTCCACATCAGTCGATCTTTTACTTCGAGCAATGTATTGTGCAATGCCCGGCAAGCCTCTCTAGTCGAGATTCTTTGTGATAACAATCCCAAAGCCAAATTCATTTTAACATAAGGATCTTTCGTTTCGTTAAATGCTTGAGACAGAAGAGGTTGACCATATTTTCCCGTAGCTTTTAAAGCAGCGGAGGCAAATATTCGAGTGTTTTTATCGCCGTGAGACAACCATCGTATAAAATGTTCATGCCCTTTGGGAGAGTCATATAAAGTCATCAACCATGCAGCCATAATGGCTACAGTGTCATTTGTATCGTTCAGGGTACTATAGATCAATTCCGGAATCGGATGCCCTTCTATTTTATCCGGTCGTAGCATCCCTATGCAATGCAGTGCAGCAGCGCGCACTTCGGCGTTATGATCATTGATCAGCGGAAGAACTAAATCTAAATCATTCTCCCTTTCAAAAGAAACAATCAATTGACACGCCAATTCCCTCAAACCGGTTTTGCTGTCGGAAGCCAGGCGTATTAAATCGGAACGGCTAATATTATCCTGAATTTCAGAAATAGACTCCAAAGCAGCCGCACGCATTTCATAAGCGGCGCCCGGATTTTCGATCAATTTCATCAATACAGGAAGAGCGGCTTTTATCTTCATTTTTCCTATCGCTTTTATGGCGGTAAGACGCACAGACCAAATCTGTTCCATTTGATAGAGATTCAGCACTTCATAAAGGAGACAATCATCTTTGAGGGTGGCTGCAATCTGCAATGCAACATCTCTCACCATTGCGTCAAAATCACGCAGACTCCTCCGGATGACCCGGATGCCGCGAGCATCCTGCGCAAAGTAGGCTCCGAGCAGCGCAATGACCCGCACTAAAGGAGAGCACGATTTGGAGCCTTTATCGATGATACTCCATCCCATAGCTTCCGGGAGTTCTCTATTTTTATAAGGATCTTCCGACAAAGTGCAGTAATATTTCCAAGCTCGGAGCATTTCTTTTTCGTCGCCGGCTTTAGCATGTGCGCGGATGTATGCTCCGACTGCGTCGAGTGATTTAGGAAATTCCGTAATCACGGTGCGGGCTTCAAGGCAAGCGGAGCGATAATCTTCAATAGAAATGTGAGCATTGACCCGTTTTATACTGTCTTCAACGGGGTCTGCATGACTGCGGGAAACAAAACAAAAGGGGATTAGCAGCCATACGAGTTTTCTCATTTTATTAATCCGCTGATCGCTTTAAATTCGGGAGCTTTAGAATCGGCAACTAATTCAAATAAAACAGTTTCGACAGTGCTGACTCTCACGCCGATATCCCTCATTTCTGCGATGGCAGTAGAGTAATCATAAATAGATCGGGAGGTAATCGCATCGTTCAGGACAACGACATCTTTACCCATAGCAACCAGATCTTTAGCAGTTTGCAAAACGCAGACATGCGCTTCAATACCGATAAGAATCCATTTTGTCTCCGGTCGGGCAAGGACCTCTTTTTTGAATTCTTCCGATTTCATACAGGAGAATCCCGTTTTGGAAAAATACGAGTACTCCTCTTCAGGCAATTCCTCTCGGAGTTCCAAGAGGGTTTTGCCCATTTTTTCCGGATATTGTTCCGTGATGAATATAGGAAGGTGCAGAATTTTGCATCCTTTAATTATTTTCATGACAGATTGAAATACTTCGCAGGAACGCTCTACATGAGAGTAGAGCCGGTCTTGTATGTCGATGACAAGTAAAGCGGTGGATTCTTTATGAATTTGAATGTTTTTTTTCATCCTATAGGACCTAATTTACGACCTCCTAAGAGGTGAAAATGCAAATGCGGGACAAGTTGACCGCTGTCGCTTCCTGTATTTGTAATGATTCTGTATCCGTTATCTAAGCCAAATTCTTCCGCCAGTTTTTGCGCGACCAGAAAAATTTCGCCGATAACAGCGCCGTCTTCCGGGGATAAAGAGGCGACATCCCGAATGCTTTTTTTTGGGACAAGGAGAATATGGACGGGCGCCTGCGGATGGATGTCTTTAAAAGCCATGAGAGTTTCGTTTTCAAAAACGATATCTGCGGGAAGTTCTTTTTTGATGATTTTATCGAATATCGTGGTCATGCTCTCTCATTCTTTCGCGTGTTGTATGGTATATTCCAGGGCGGTTAAAGCATCTTCTTTCGTTTCCCAAACAGAGATAAATCGCCCTTTGTGACAAAAAATTGCCCCTTTGATTCCGGTCAATTCTTTTAAATCCAAATCCAGATGTCCGGCCCAATCAAACGGTAAGGGCATGCGCACTTCCATTTTGTCATCAGAAGAAGGGGGAATCCCTCGCAATTTCCAATGTTTTCCGGCGGGCATGATCACAAATAATGCCGGATGATTGAGTCCGCCCAAGCTGAAGAAAGAATCCATCCAGGGAATGGCTTTATCGAATAAAAGATATTCTTTTTTCAGTTCCATGGCGCTTGCGACAATTTCTTTGCAGGATTGTGTATAACGGTAGCGTTCTCTCATTCTGTTTAGATGCCCAATTGCAAAAGACAGCGCTTCAAAAAAAGCATCTTCCTGTTCTTCCGGTTCGGCATTATGCTTGATGGGGGTAAAATTGGAAACTATGTGGGAATAGGTAGAGACGCCGGGAATTTGGGGATCGAGTCCGTTATCGTGATCATCGACACCTGAAACTAAAGAATTATTAAAAAAGTAATATTCCTCTTCATTCATTAATTCATGATTTTTCAGATAGAGGAGAATCATTCCTGCGCTGCTGAAGCTTCCTTTATATTCTACCTGATGATGATCGAATAATTTGCTTTCGGGATCGTATACTCCTCCTACATCGCAGACAAATTCGCAGAGTTTTAATTTTTCGGGATCCCGTGTTCGTATGATTTTATCTTTATCGATGAGGTTAAAAATAAAAAGAAGGGCACAAGCTGTTACTTCATCTGCATGAAAGGCTCCGTCGTGGGTACCGCAGCTCCGCATATTTTTTGTAGAGGTCATATCTCTGTTCCTGGTCATTTGCCGGAGATAGAAAATTGTCGCAGAGCGCGAATATTTTCACAATTTAAAATTGAGTGAAAATATTTTATATTCTGCGCCGATTTATTTACCCGACGGTATACATGTTTCTGAAAACATAAGGACATGTTCCACATTTCCCCTGTTTTTTGCAATCGAACAAGCTTTGAAAGATCTATAACTCCAATTTTATTTTTTGAAAACGTAAATTTTGCTCAATATCGAAAAAGTTATGAACAAAAAGTTTGAAAAAACTCTTTCAAAAGCTCTTTTCCCTATTTAATTCATTTATTTATGTAACATATTTATAGTTAGATATTTATGAAAAAACTAAAAAAATCTAAGACGTTTTATTCCTTAGAAAAGTACCTTTATGAAAGATAATGCTACGATTACCGACAATTCGTAAACAAGTCTTCAACAAATATCCCTTAATAAAAAATCGAACTCTCCCTTTTATGCGTACAAAATGCGTACTAAAAAATACGGGACCTAAAAATTCACGTTTCCGACGAAAAATCGACACCTTACAAGATTCCGAAATTCCGAGTATTTACAATAATCATACGTCCGGTAGGATGATGTTTTATGCACCCTAAGCTTTCGAGCGGTTTATTATGCCTTCCATCAGTTATTATTTGGATCCTACACATTTCGATCTCGTTACTCCCGACGGAACCATCACGCATATTCAACATCTTGATAACGGCACCGCTGAAGCAGTAGTCTTTATCGAAAATATCTCCCCCGTTTTTGTCGGCTTCCAAATAGAACCCGAAAACGTTATCTTCAACATTAAAAGTACTTTAGCGCAATTAGGAGTCGACGGAATAGGAACCGAATATGAGCTCGACTCGAAAAATTTCTGTGCTCAGGTCAAAGTCACCCTCATCCCGCACGGACATATCGGATCAAAAATGCTCGGTTTACTGACTCACGGTGCTGCCGTCGGAAAGTTGTTTGCTGCAGACGAAAGGAGAAGAGTAAGAAAACCCTATTATTTATCCCGAATGTTCGGAAGATCCGATCTTATCGGCTCCCCTTTACTGTCACTGGGAGGGCTGCATGGAAGTGAGCATCTGATATTGGATGTCGTGGACGGACGCGCTGTTGCCTATTTAAGTTTACAAAACGGACGATTGAAATATGGCAATGAGATTGAAGGATTTTTAGGTACCATCGCAAAAGCATTAGTAAAAGGATTGCCTACCCGTAGACTTCTTCGGCTGCATCAGGAGTGGGATCCCAATGCCACACGAAATATAGAAGAAAATGAGATTTTATTAGTAAGAACCCTTCCGCTCCATATAAGAACAGTATTCGGAAGAGTTGTCGACAATTTGCTTTCGGAAGGATATCACCATACAAGTGCCTCTATATTACAGCCTGATACAGCAGCTTCGGGGGATATTTATGAAGTTTTTGGAAAAAGTAAAAGAGAAATTACAGATATTCCTTTAGAATTTTATACATTAGAGCCATATAGAGAGTATGTTTTCTTTGCGGATCGCGATCAGTTACAAACAAGTCTTGAAAATGATACTTTTCTCTTTAATGCTTTTAAAACAGCACCTCTTCCCGAAACATTGCGTGCTGCAACATTTATTGTGAAAAGTGATCAATTGTTGACATTAGAATCCAAAGATTGGATTGCAAGAGAAACGCGCCCTTTTGAATTTCCGGGAACCTCTCAAACCGATCGCCAGGCATTAATGGTAGAACGGTATATCGAACAGCAACCCTGCTATCCCTTTTTAAAGAGCATCAGTGAAAGAGTGATTACAAGTCAGGGAGTTTTATTTACCCGTTATTTTCCCTCTCCTCTGATGAAACGAATGCTTTTAGGATATCATGAACAAAGAGCTCTTAAACGCATTTATTTCCAAAAGCCCTCCCTCTCTTCAGACGTATTCTTTTCTGCAGAAGACAGAGCTCTTTTACATGATTTAGAACATTTTGGAATTCCCGTTTTTTGGGTGGATGAAATCACACAAAAAGTTTTGCAATATGTTGAGAAACCCGAATCCGATTCCGGCATGTTTGTCCCTGCAGAAAAAGTCTCCGTTTTTTTAAAGTCGACAATTTTCGGAATTTACGGCTCTAATCTTCTCAGCGGACCTTTCGAACAAATTTTGACAGAATTGCTTTCAGGACTTCTTGATCTGCGCAAAATTTGTAATCATCCGTTGCTCTCAAAAAACACTCCTTTAGCCTTAGTGACAGGCGGCGGACCCGGAGCTATGGAGTTAGGCAATAAAGTCGCCAAGGAATTGGGAATTTTATCGTGCGCCAATATCGTCGATTTCCGACAAAAGGACTCCTCTGTTGTAAATGAGCAGAAACAAAATCCGTATGTAGAAGCTAAAATGACCTATAGGTTGGATAAACTTGTGGAGAGACAAGCCGAATTTAATTTAGATTTCCCGATTTTCCTTACCGGCGGAATAGGAACTGATTTTGAGTATTGTCTGGAAGAGGTGAGAAGAAAAGTCGGTTCGGTAAAAGCGACTCCCATTATGCTTATGGGAGAGGTGGAGTATTGGACAGAAAAGATTACTCCGCGATTTAAAGCGAATCTGGCAGCCGGAACAATTAAAGGTTCCGAATGGGTCAGTAATTGTTTTTATTGCGTGCAAAATGCATCTCAGGCTTTGAGTGTCTATAAAAAATACTTCGAATCTACATTATCTATAGGAAAAGAAGGCATAGTGTATGAAGACGGATTCTGCATTGTGAGAGACGCCGACTTTTAACCTAT
>JABDBB010000071.1 GCA_013288845.1 Chlamydiota bacterium
CTCGACAAGTCGAGTCGAGGGCAAAGCGGTGACAAGTCACCGCACTCCAAACGCTGCGCGAGTTCAATTACCTCTTATATAATTATCTAATTATCAAGTACTTATTTACTACGTTGTGCAAATTAAATTCTTCTTTCCGGGCAGGTTATATCGTTTTATTAACTATTTTATTTTTAATGAAAAATTTTCTATAATATATCTATAGTTACCAAGAGATTTACTATGAATATAAAAAACGCTTGCGATCGCTATTTATCGGGATTATTTGGATTTGAACAAGAGCTCTCCCCTAAAAAAAAGGTGGGTTGGATCGTAAAAGCCTCTTATTGCACACTCATCATACCCGCAGGAGTATTAGTCACTTACGGAATAGCCTCTCTCATAGGACGCTGTATAGGGGAAAGAGAACCTGATGAACATACGCTTCGTGTGCAAAAAATCTTCGGCACTACAAAAGGCCCGGCTAATCCGGAAGATGTCCAAGATTTTGACCTCTTAAAACAAATTGCTGATGAGGGGAATCCGGCATTTCAAACGTATCTTGGAGCTATGTACTTAACCGGAAGAGGGATAGAGAAAAATGAAGGGCTAGCTGTAGAATATTTCATCAAAGCAGCCAAGCAGGGTTATGAGGAAGGGAAAGAAAATTTGAGAATTGTATATAGTCAGGCCTTGCGTGATCGGGGGCTGATTCATGAATTCGAAGAAAAAAATTATGAAGAAGCCTTAAAATACTATGAATTAGCAGCAAAATTCGGTGATGAAACGGCTCAACAATTTCTGCGCGACATCAAATCATAGCCGAAGTAAGCACTCCGCCACATTTCCTTTGTCCGGATAGGTCACGGTAAATCCGTGCTTCTTGCATAAGTGAAGCATTCCGCTGTTTTCAGCAAGGACATCCGCTACAATTTCTTTTATGTACTCTTTTCGGGCGATATAAATCAACTGAGTGAGCATCGCATTGCCAAGCCCTTTCCCGTGAAACTTATCGACAATGGTCATCGTCATCCGAGCCCTTTCCGTTGCCTGAATTTTGATGAGTCTTGCTATTCCGATGATCTCTTTTTTTCCCTCTTCTTTTGTCAGGGCAATTAAGGCAAGTTCTCTATCGTAATCGTTGAAACAGATCCGAATCATTCGCTCGTGAGTCGTCCTTTCATCAAAAGTCAAAAACTCAAAATACCGCTGCCGGACGCTGTTTTCCGATAGCTCTTTATGAAATTGCACTACAGCCGGCTCATCTTCTGCTTTGATGGGTCTCAAAAGAATATCGGTACCTTCAGACAAGGAGATTTGTTTTATATATTGTGACGGATAAGGCCGGATAGAAGGGATCGAAAGTTTTTCAGGGGGAGTGCCGGGCTCATGCAGAACAATTCTGGCGTCGAGTGCGATGATCCCTTCGGGAGATGTGAGCAAAGGATTGATATCCAGCTCTTTAATCCAAGGATTCTCCACAATCAGCCGGGAAAAGCACACGAGAATTTTTGTCAGCTTGTCTATGTCGACACTTTCTTTTCCCCTCACCCCTTTCAAAGCCTCGAAAATTTTTGTTTGTTCCATCAATTTCATTGCGAGATTGCTGTTCAAAGGGGGAAGAGCCAAGGCTGTATCCCGGAAGATTTCGACCAGTTGTCCGCCCATACCGAAGAGAAGTACCGGACCGAACTGTTCATCGCAGAAACTTCCCAAAATCAATTCGTATCCGTCGAGTTTGATCATTTTTTGTACAGTGACCCCTTCAAAAGCCTTTTCTCCTGCAAGTTTGGTCACCGATCGACGAATGTTGTCGTAGGCTTCACCAACCTCTTCTTTCGACTTTATATTTAAAATCACGCCGCCCACATCACTTTTATGGGTAATTGTTTGGGAAAACAATTTGACGACGGTCGGAAAACCTATTTTTTCCGCACCTGACATGGCCTCTTCGCGGGAACGGGCAATGACCGTCTCTACAACCGGGATTCCGTAGCCCGCAAGAAATTCTTTCGATTCGAATTCATCGAGAAGAGTCCTTTTTTCTTTCAGAGCTTTTTTTATAATCTCTGAAGATCCCGGCGGAATGCTCTCCTCTTCCCCCTCTTCCAATGTGGGGGTCTCGTATAAATTGATTAGATTTTGGCTGTATTTCCACATTTTTGCAAACGCCCAAGCTGCATCGTCAGGGTATTCAAAAGTGGGAATCTTTGCTTGCGTCAGTATATGTATCCCCTTGTTCACTGTATCTCCGCCCATCCAACTTGCCAAAATAGGCTTGTCAATTTTGGCATAACTGCGTAAACATTCGGCAGTAGAGACAGGATCGGTGACATCCTGCGGAGATAGAATCACAAGGATTCCATCGACATTCGTATCTTTCGTTAAAACCCTGACAGCTAATTCATAGCGGTCCGGTCCGGCATCTCCCAAAAGATCGACCGGATTCCCATGACTCCATGCAGGAGGAAGAGCGGCATTTAACTCCTGAAAACCGGATTCACTAAGCTTGGCCATTCCGCCGCCGTTCAGAGTAACGGCATCGGTAGCCAAAACAGAGGGGCCTCCGGCATTCGTGACAATGCCGAGATTCGGACCTTTAGGCAACGGCTGACGGGCCAAAACAGAGGCCATATCAAACAGCTCGGAAATGGTATCGACGCGCAAAACTCCGGCCCTCGCCAAAGCTGCGTCAAACACTTCATCGCTTCCTGCCAGCGAACCTGTATGGGAGGCAGCAGCCTGAGCGGCAGCGGGAGATCTTCCCCCTTTGATGACAATAATAGGCTTTTCTAAAGCTACCTCGCGAGCTGCTGTCATAAAGGATTGGGTATCGCCCACGGTTTCCATGTAGATCAAAATACTTTTCGTTTCAGGATCACCGCCTAAATACCGAATTAAATGACCCCAATCGATATCCGCCATCGATCCGATAGAGACAAACGAGCTGAATCCGATATGCTCCTTAAAACTCCAATCCAAAACTGCAGTGCACATAGCGCCGGATTGACTGATGAAGGCTATATTCCCCGGTAAAGCGATCCCTTTTGCAAAGGTGGCGTTCAGTCCGGTCAAAGGATTCATAATGCCCAGGCAATTAGGGCCTATCACAGGGATATTCGCTGCCCGGGCTATCGATACGAGCTCTTCTTCTCTCGACAATCCTTCGGGACCTGTCTCTTTGAATCCTGCCGAAATGACAATCGCAGATCTCACTCCCGCAGCGGCACATTCGCGCATAACGGAAGGAACGGTTTTTGCCGGAGTGACAATGACAGCTAAATCGACAATTTCGGGTATATCTGCGACGGAGGGGTAGGCCTTTATTCCGAGCACCTCTTCTCTCTTTGGATTGACAGGATACACCCGCCCCTTAAAGGCGTCGTTCAGGAGGTTTGCCGTCATGGTTCTACCCACACTTCCTAAGTCGTCTTTTGCTCCTATAAGGGCGACGCTTTTAGGATAAAACAGGGCATCCAAAGGCTGCGCAGATCGGGACATATAATTTTGTGAAGGATCAGTCGTTTCGGGGGTGTGGTTTTTTTGATCGTCCCTATACATAAATACCTCTATGATCTCTCTTATTTTAATGTTCCTCTTATCTTAGCCGATTCATCCCGCTAATTCAATAGAGGTGTGTGTCATGAATTTTTATTGATTGTGTAAGGTGCTGAATATGAAACATTTGCGAAATCTTTATCTGTTAGATGAAATTTTACCGATTTAGTTATTTTTAAATATGAAAGATAAATTTATATAATGCTATAATAGAGATAAATGATTAAGTTTTTAATAAAAACCATCTCGGAGTTTTTATGAGCTTGAATGCCAATTCTCCCATCGACAATTCCTCACCACCCCTTGCAAGAACTCGATATCCGGAAATTAAACCGGACGAATTATTGAAAATGGCGGAGGCTAAATTACGGGAAATACCCACACTCACCAAAGTCTCTTTCACTGTTGCCGTGGTCGGAACAGGCGTTCTTTTACTCTTACCCCTGCCGACGATGGCAACTGTCCTCATGATCGGAGTAGGTGTTGCGGCTTCGGTGGCCCTCGTACTTTATTTCGGAGCCTCTACCGGCAAGAATGTAGCCATAATACTCGATAAGATGGCAGCTTCCGTAGCTAAACAAATGGTCCGGGTTTTTACCGCTATGGATTTTAATGCCGCAATCCAAAAAACAATAGAAAAGGTAACTCCGCAACAGATCCAAAAGATGAAAAAAAGCTGCGGGAATATTCTCACACTCATGGAAGCGACACAAAAGTTTCAATTATCCGGGTTATTAAATCCGAAAGACAACAAACATTGTGCGAAATTGATAGAGAAATATAAAAATAATTCTCTATCCGATTCGGAAGTTGTAAAATTGAAAATCTATCTACAATTAGCTGTGAGCAGCTTTAATGCTCCTGAGAAATTAGCAATATTGGAACAGGATTTGCGGGAAAAAATTACGCAAAATTCCGATTTCGGCGCGGAAAACGATTATGATAAAGTAATTGAATTATTGAGAAAATGCGATCCGCTCTACGTTTCTTCCCTTGAAGATTTTGAGAATCAATCCCGAAAATGGAAAAGCAAAATTAAAGATGAGGTGAGTAATTTCCGAAAATCTATGGAATTAGGATTATCACACCGACGGTTTAAGCCGGAAGAAATAGCGGAAATAAACGTCCTGATGAAAACAAGAATACCGGATTTTAAAAAAGAAGATTCAAAATTTGAACGACTGAAAAAAATAGACTCTGTAGCCATCTACACACAAAAATCCAAAGTTGTAGAGAGCGCTTACGCTTTTATCAATAAAGACTATGATCCCCCGCCCGAAGTACAGAAAATATTCTCTACAGGATCTTTAGAAGATAAAATTGCGTATCTTTCAGGATTTTTAAGCAGCACGGCTGCTGCAACAATGTTTACAAATCCGAATGAATTCAAACAGCGCTTCGAAAAAAAATTGGCCGAAATTGATCAGAGATTCAAAAAATCGGAAGATCTAAGTCTGAATCCGAACATCACTCCGGGCGGTATCTAACAATAAATTAATAAAAACTTTATTAATTTATTGTTAATAAATAAAATTATCTGTTTGTGAATTAGTTTAAATGATTTTTTGTTACAATAAAAATAAAGAGGGGATCAAAAATCTACATCTCTATCACCCTGTAAGTTATTTGTTTTTAGTGTCTTATGAATTGTTTTTTACATAAGGAGCCTTAAAATGGACTTTGATGACTGGGAAAAACACTTTAGCCGTATACTCGATAAGGAAGTCGAGGAATATCTGGACGAAAACAGCAGCGAACTTTTTGTCGAAACTCCCCTTAAAAGCAAACAGCAACAAAAAGAACAGACAAAAGATGAACTCATGAAAGCCTTTCGCCTCGAAGATTCTGAAAATCGTATCGAGCGTGCCCTGATTCTCATCAGAGATCTCCTACCCAAATATGTTTCCGCTGACGAATGGGATGTCATAAGTACCGAGTTCATACAATCCGATGAAGCCCTAGTAGCCCATTTCGAAGCCATGGAAGAAAAAAAATCGGAACAGGAAGATGCACACTTCTCCATTGCAGAGATGTGCGGAATAAGTGAAAAAACTCTGAACTCCTGCTATAAATTGGGAGAAACTCTCTACAAAGAAAAACAATACTCCGATGCCCGGGCCCTATTCGCTTTTCTTACCGCCATATCCCCTGAAGTTCCGGAATTTTGGATCTGCTCTATCCTCTGCTGCAACCAAATGAAACAGTACCCTGAAGCCATTGAGCTCTGTAAATTAGGACAGCAACTTTTCCCTGAAAATATAGCCATGTATATCCACGGAGCCAATAACTGCATCGCAAACGGCGATACGACTGAAGCGGAAATAGCCCTCGATCATGCCAAAAAAATCATCGGGAATAGTCCTGAAAGTAAAAAAGCATGGGGCGAAACGTACCAATATTTAAAAAGCCGTGCAGGAAACTACAAAAAAATTTAAGGGAGAAAAAAAATGAGTAGCATAGACAAAACTTCATCCGCTAATTCTCCGAAACCGGCGCAAAATGATAGTGGAGATGAAGGTGAACAATTAAATAAATTTCCTGAATACGATAATCTTGATTCTGATTCAGATGATTCCGATTTAGAAATAGAGTCTGTTGTGGAATTACCTGATAAATTTTCAAGAGGTGTAATGAATAGTGTGTTTCAGGAAAAGGGATCCAATGTTTTTTTAAAAAAGTTGAAAAGTGCCAAATATATTGTGATAGCATGTGTACGAAAAATAAAATCAGTTTTTCAATCGGATCCGGTAAAAGCCGTTGTTCAGGGAGTGATTAAAGAAATAAAAAAAGGGACGGTACTAAGGGGTGGGGAAGAAACAAAGTTCAATATAATTAAAAAGTTCGTTAATAAAGAGTTAAAAGAAAAAAATATCAATATGCAAAAATATTTAGGAAAACGCGATGCAAGCTTATGTAAGTCACTAAAGAAAAAAGTGTCTAAACCCTCTGAAGAAACAACAAATGACTATGAAACACCAAGAGAAATTTCTGATAAACCCGGAATCGGAAAAAGCATAATACAATTATATGCGCTTCTAAAAATAGCGGAACGTCGTGAAAATGCCGCCGATTCAATAAATAAGGTTGTCGATGAGATCCGCACAAAAATTAAAAACAATCCGGATCAGGAAAACAAAAGCAATATCAGTATAAAAGAACTAAAACGAGATCTTAAAAAAGCCGAAGGACTTTCAAAAAAAACGGAATATTTAACGGCAAATGAAATAAAAGCAATTGATGACT
>JABDBB010000072.1 GCA_013288845.1 Chlamydiota bacterium
TCTCTACAAGCCGTAAATATATTAGCAGAAGTCTATGAAAAATTTGCTGATGAAAAACATGAATATAAATATATTCAACAAAATTTAGATCAAGAGGAATTCAAAAATGATCCTTTAGTAGGACTGGCAACTCTATTAATCGAACGTGGTGAAGGTAGACGTTGTGCGGGTGATAAGGTATTGGAATATATCCTCGGTGATCCGAAAATTGCTTATAAACTTATCCAACCGGAATTTTTAGAGCGATACGCTGTTACCTATTTTAAGGATTCTCCCGACTCCGAAAGAATGATGCGTCTTTTTAAAGAATCTACGGAAGGCCGCGACTGCAATTCAAGGTTATGGATAAATGAGCCATCACTAATGGCATATGCAAAATTAATGCAAATTTTTCCTGAAATTCGTGGTGATGCGAAGGTTCCTTCAAGATTCGAACTTTCTTTAAGAGAATAATCACTAAATAGAATAAGGCCTCTAAAGGCCTTATTCTTATACATAAAAATATGCTTCTAATAATTTTGCACACTGATCAAGACTATGCTTATGCATAATTTCATACCCATGAGTATTCTCTACAGGGAAACAAAGCAATCCGGATTTAGCCGCCTGACCCCTACTCTGTGCTAAAGAAGCGTCAGAACCGTAACTTCCCCATACCGCACATTGAGGATGTAGCCCTAAAGAGGTCCCTAAAGACAGAAGCGTGTCGCAAATGCCCTTGTCATACAATCCGATTGTATCCTGATACACAATAATAGGAGCAGCACTTAAATTTGTTTGGTACTCTTTCGCAACAGGTCCCACATCAATTGCCAAAGTCACTTCTCCCGGCAATGTACGTGCCGCATAAGAGGCCCCGTGCGCTCCGATCTCTTCAGAACAGGTAGCCACAAAATAGATGTCTTTTTTAGCTTTTGCCCCTTTTGCCTTCATCTTTTTTAATCCGGCAAGGGCAACAAAAATTGCCGCTCGATTATCTAAAAAATACCCGGCAATGTAATCACCGAAAGAAAACAATTGGCGTCTCGCCTGCGCTATGACCACACGTGTACCCGGATGAATGCCGATTTCTTTCAATTCCCTCAGACTTTTGCCTGTGAAGACGGAAACATCTTCCCATACAGGCGTTTTGCCCAAACCTCTATGTTCTTCCGGTAGCATTTTATGGATATGCGCAGTCTCCTTCGTCGTGTGCATACAGCCGAACGAAAGGACTCCGGGACAAATTTCTTTGTCACCCATAATATCCACAGGCCCCTGTCCGTAAGTAAAGGGAAAAATGCCTCCTAACGGATTGACCCTCAACGAACCGTCTTCGTTAATCCTTTTCACAATTAAAGAGAGTTCATCCATATGCACCATGATACGAAGCGCATTTGACCCGTTACTTTCCGTTCCGGGAATCTTCCCGATCAGATTTCCCGCCGGATCCGTCCATATTTCCTCGGTAATCGAACGCAACTCTTCTTTACATATCTCCCGAACCTCATCTTCCTGTCCGCAGGGACCCCTCGCACTAATAAGCTTCTGTAATAATTGAAAATTTTGTTCAAGATCCATAAACTTCCTTTAATAAAATTTATTTTACTTTATTTTCTCTCAAATCTATATAGAAGTCCATCATAAGAGGAAAGTCATATACTCCTCCGATCAAGAGGACTTTCTATCGAACGTTATAGAAAGACCCTACCCCTTAAGTTAAAGGAAATGAAAACATGAACCAAATTCAGAGATACGGCGTATATGGTATAGTCATGAATAAGGGATTTATTCTACTCACTTTAAAAAAATCAGGACCTTACAAAGGATTATGGGATTTACCCGGCGGGGGAATTGAATTCGGCGAGAGTCCTGACCGGGGACTTTAAAACGTGAATTATTGGAAGAAGCGGCTTTAATTGCTGAAGAACAGGAATTTCTCGGAGTTGCAACAGCTACCGGAGAGTATCTTGATAAGGAAAATTAGCCTTACGGCTTTCATCACATCGGATTGATCTATAAAATAAGACTTATTCCGAGTGCCCTCAAAGTATTCCTGAAGAAGAGCTTTGTAACATGCGACTTGATAAAGCTAATTTAGGTCAGATTACGCCGTTCGTAAAATGCTTTATAGAACTTGTTCATGGGATCTAACTGCATTGATCCTTGAGGATGTTCTCTATTTGCCGGTTCAAGTTTTGCTTTAAATTCTTTCTTCCATTGTTTAATAGCTAAACGATCTTCCGGAGTGATTCCCCGTTTTAGATCTTCTATATCGCGCATTCCTTTACATGTAACAGGAGGTTCAAGCGGTATATACGGACCGTTGATGTAATAAATATCCATACTTCCGGTACGATAACTTGCGGAAGTAAATTGGGGATCATTCATTAATAAGTCATAAGAAGATAGGGTAATGATTTCGTCTGTCGATAATATTCTAAAAGTATGTTCCATACACATATCAGGTCTTAAACTAAATGTCGCTCTTAAAGGTTTTTTGCAGTAGTCAGTCGATATTGCGCCGATTTTTTTAAGGCATGTTTCTATTTTTTCTTTATAAGCATACGGAACTCTCAACAGTATGGTATACCAACGCGTATTATAGATAACCTTTAATGCCGTTCCCCGGTTTTCCTTTGGAATATAGCTTCTCACAATTGCATCGGAAGTGTTTACCATAATAAAATCCTTTTTTTTTAGACTTACTTTACCGAGATATTTGAATAAATATCTACAGGAATTTAATTTAAGACACCCTTTTTTCAAGTTGTAAAATTCTTTTTTTTCGGTGAAGTCCTCCTGCATATCCTCCTAAAGCACCGCCGGCATTAATAACCCGATGACAGGGGATGATGATGGCTAATTTATTGGACCCGTTGGCCGTTCCTACAGCCCTGGCGGCTTGAGATTGTCCTACTGCCGCGGCTATATCTTTATATGAGCGGGTTTCTCCCAAAGGGATTTTCAACAGTTCTTTCCAAACATTTTGTTGGAAAGGGGTGCCTGTCATGATGATGGGTGTTTTAAAATCGGTCAATTTTCCCTCAAAATACAGTCTAAGTTCTTTTTCTATCGATTCAATAGGTTTTGTAGAACCTTCAATAATAGATATGCCGGTTTTTTTCAGGAATTTTTGCAGCTGTTTTTCAAAACCTTTTCTATCGATAAATTCTAAAAAATAAAGAAATGCCTCGTCTGCTATCGCAACCATAGGACCAAGCTCTGTATCGATCCGAGATGTTTTTAGAACTTTAAATTCTTCCTTTTTAATCATAATATACTCTCTTTAAGTTGTTTGTTTAGTAAAGTTTGCAATCGAACAGTTTTCTTTCAGGATATTTGCTAAGTAATCATACTGATTTTCAAAGTCATCTTTTATATCGATAAGAGGAGTTTTCAGGGGCGGCAGTTTTTTCTTTTCTCTCAGGTGATTGATAAGCGTCCGGGTAAAAAGAGGATTTTTAAAGATATCATGGATAAATGTTCCGAATACAAGCGGATGCTTCGAAATGACTCCGTCAAAACCGGTATCGGATGTAAAAAGAGGGGTGTCGTTCGGACCATATTCGATTTCACCGCACCGGATTTCATATCCTGATAGGTCACCTATCTCTGCAAATAAATTGCCGGATGTCGCTCGATAGACAACCTGAGCGACTTTTTTAGTCTTTTGAAATTTCACCGTGAAATCAAAAAATCCGAATCCGGAAATCTCGGAAAAATGAGATTCTTTATGATGCGGATCATATAAATATTTTCCCAGCATCTCAAATCCCCCACAAATCCCCATCAAAGGGGTCGTCGGGACTAACGTTTCAATGGCTTCCTGCCAACCTATTCTTCGTAAAAAATCTAAATCCCACGTCGTATTTTTTGTTCCGGGAAGAATAATCAGATCAGGTGATCCCAATAGGTCGGGAGTCCGGACAAAGCGGACCCGGACATTCTGTTCTGCAGTAAGGGGATTAAAATCGCTTGCATTGGAAATATGGGGAAGATAGACAACGGCAATGTCGATTTCAGGACGGCAGCAGGAAAAAGTTTTGATCCGGTCTTCCTCTTCTAAATGAAGATTCGGAAGGTAGGGGATGACTCCTGCAATGGGAATGCCTGTATGCTCTACAATAAAATCTATTGCGGGCTGCAGGATCTCTCTGTCACCCCTGAATTTATTGATGAAAATCCCTTTGATCAGTTTTTTATCTTCGGGAGAGACCAATTCTAAAATGCGCAATGTCCCCAAAATATCGGCAAAGACTCCGCCTTTGTCAATGTCTACCACTAAATAGACGTCAGCATCCAATAAATGGGCCATTCCCATATTCACCAAATCATTTGCCCGAAAATTCGGCTCGGCGCAGCTGCCGGCTCCCTCTGCAATGATCAAATCAAAGCGGGATTGTAGAACTTGTATAGAGGTTTGGACGGCAGCGAGCTTTCGCTCGTACCAACAGGAAGAAAAAAAATAGTCTTTACCTGCCGAATCTTCCACCGCTTTGCCAAGAAGGATCACTTGAGACTCTGTATCGCTTTTACATTTGAGGAGGATCGGATTCATATACACAGAGGGCTCCTGCTTTGCAGCAAAAGCCTGCACTGCCGTAGATCTTGCGATTTCCTCTCCGTTTAGAGTAGCGAAACTGTTCAAAGACATATTTTGTGATTTAAAGGGTGTTACCTTCACTCCGAGATTTGCGAAGAGTCGGCAAAGGCCGGTTACAACCGTAGTTTTGCCGGCATCGGAACTTGTCCCTAAAATCATAATGGATTTCATTGTTACCTACTTAAGTTTAATAGAGAATACTGTAGATTGTACGGGAAAAAAATACAAAAAAAATCCGGAAATTTATTCCCGAAACAACGAGGGATGATTCAAGTGAGATGTGAAAAAATAAAAAAAGTTGTTTACGACGAATTCTGAAAAAAGGTAAGATGATTAAAAATATTTGTTTATGAGATTTATATGAGAGTTCTTTTAGCTTTTTCTCTGTTAATGGGAGCGTCGATTTCTCCGGGTGTAGCTTTTGAGATTTTTCCGGGACAAAATATTGTTGACCGGAACGAAATCACTCAAGATTCTAAACCTTTTTTCGAAAACCCCGACTCCTTCCTCACCGGCCAAGATGGTTATCATATTACAACGCTTAAACATAAACCGGAGAGGGTATTCGCGTAAAGAAGTGAGCCGGATAATCCGGAACGGTACGGAGATTTTACTATGCTTTCCCCCTGCCGATTACAAAAAAAACTTTACGAAAGTCAGATATATAAGAAAATTGCAAATTAAAATCGCATAAAAAGGCTCTTTGTATTACAATCAAAGTCTCATACAACAACAAGGAAATTCGTATGGCAAAATCAACAGGTACAATAAAATTTTTCAATAGCGAAAAAAGATTCGGATTCGTAGCTCCGGACGACGGCGGCAAAGATCTTTTTGTTCACGCAAATAATGTTAACGGTAACATTAATGCTCTGAGAGAAGGTACAAAAGTCGTTTTCGAAATAGGTGAAGGACGTAAAGGTCCTGAAGCAATGGATGTGACAATAGCATAATCAAACGCAAACTCTCGTTTGTTTTTGAAAGTTGTCTGATAGGGTATAAATCCCTCATCTCTAATTTACATGTCGTACTTGTTCACGCAATAGTTCCGACCAAAACATTTATTTATATATTTTTTTGGTTGCGCTATTGCGCGGACAAGTACGCTTTTTTATAAACCTCATCTTCTGTTTATAACAATTCTCTTACTATAAATCGATCTTCCTGAAACTTCGTTAAACCGTTGAAATAAAAAGCCGGAAGATCATACATCGATCCGATCACCTCATTTTCAAAGGCTCCTAAACATGCGGATAATCCAATGTCGGACGGAGACTCATGACCAAAAAAAACAGCAAATTCTGCAGGATCATCTCCCGTATTTTCGATGTGATGTAAATATCCCCTGGGTAAAAAACTAATATCGCCCGCTTTTAAATCAAACGTTTCTACCTTGTTAATCGGAGACAAAAGCGTGATTCTTGCCGATCCGCTCATTAAATAATTGAGCTCGTGTGCATTCGGATGCCAATGCGGCTCTCTGATCCCGTTTTTTTTCAATTTGACTCTAAAAACAGCCAATCCGTCCAACGTCGGCAATAAAGTCTTGTTTGCCGGTTTTACCCAACCGCCCTGATTGTATATTTGCGCTTGAATTGCATCCAAGTTTACCTTAAGGCGATTCGTTTGTTGATCCGGCTCGGCCGTTGCACTGAATTGTTTTTCCGTGATGAATACAGGTTTGACCGATTTCGGAAGTTTTTCAAAAAAAGCAGGTTCCAAATTGACAGTGGCTCCCAATACTTTATCAGACATAGCTCCTAAAGAAGAGGATAAAGACAGATCTTCCGGTGAGTCGTGGTTAAAGCAAAGCAGAAGTTTTAAAGGTTCGGTGCCTATATTTTCAATGTAATGAATAGAACCTCTTGGGACAAAAGCGATTACTCCGGGTTCCAAGGTAAAAGTATCGTGTATTCCGCCGGGAGACAGAACTGTCATCAGACCTTTTCCGGCCAGGCAATATCCTAATTCGTTTGCATTCGGATGCCAATGAGGTTCCCTTTGTCCTTTGGGATCAAGGCTTAAAAGTGATAAAGCCATTCCGTCCAATACGGGAAATTGACTTTTCCAGGCATCGGTTCTGCTGCCTTTAAGGCACTTTATTTGGGGAGATTGTTCCAAAAAATGAAAAATGTGTGGATTTGCCATGATATACCTATAGCGTTTAAAAATTATCGATA
>JABDBB010000073.1:0-2913 GCA_013288845.1 Chlamydiota bacterium
AAATACAAAGCAATCAGTAGAAGAAAGATTAAAAAGTGAAAACCTAACAATTGACAAATTAACAAATAAGATGGCTCTTAAAGTGTTTAACCGAATTAAATTGAAATCCGACGTGCTATCATTTTTAACAAAACCGGTTGTTGTCATTTCTTTATCTGCTGCGGTATTAGCCGGAGCTCTCGTGATTCCTTTCGCCTTAATCTTTGTTATTCCTTTCGGCGGAATTATCTTATTTCCTATTATGGTAATCGGCGGAGGAATAGGCGGCTTCTTCCTGGGCTATTCGATTGAAAATTCTCTTAAAGGACATTTTTCCGAAGTCTCTAAAGCATATAAAGAGCAAAGTAAACTGCTTAACGGATATATCGAACTCGTAAAAAGTGCTACTGTGCCTCTCGAATTTATATTGGAGGAACCGAAACCCGTGTGGACTTATAGCGTTCCGGTTGACCTAAAGATTCCGAATGTGACCGCAACTGTAACCGGTCAGGTAAGCGAATAGATATCTACTTATTTTCGGATTCATGAACCGGACATCGGTTTATGCATCCGGAAAATCTAAGCCGGGAACCTCCGGTCCTCTCACCTCCGGCTCAAGTTCATACAGCTCCTCCGATTCGGAATCAGGAAAGGTAATCAGATTCACCCATAAATGATGTTGCCGGTTTTCAATGATGTCTCCATCGGAATAGACCTCTGCTTTATAGCTTAGTAAACCTCGTTTGGAGAAATATTCTTCATTTAAAAGATAATACAGATAAAGACCGTGGAATTTTTTCGGCGTTATCCAAAATTCATCCGAAGTGTGATTTCGAAAATGGACTTGTACATGGATTTTTATATCGTGTAAGGAAAAATAATTCTTGGGGATCGACCAGGAGACAATCATTCTTTGTCCTGAAGGCGGATAAATCAATCGAAAATCAGGAGTTTCCACGTGGTAACTTGCAAGATTTTCTTTACTGATATAGTCGACCTGAAGATTTAGAATTTTATTGTTGCAGCCGGAGAAAAGAAAGATAAAAATCGCCGGAAGAAAGTAAGAAGACAAACAACTACTCTTTACAGGTAATGACGGCATTATGGAAGGTAAGCTCCGGATTTTTTTGAGGCAGGGAATGTCTCCTCAGTTTATTGTTTCCCCAAAGAACAAGCTGTTCGGTAGTTGTCCAATTTAAACAGGCATCAGTGATGGATATTCCGTAAGTCGGACCCGTTTTTGATTCTTCTATTAATTTTTGTTGGCCCGACTGTAAATAACTTTCAAGGATGACACCGGCTATTTTTGTGTTGCCTTCGATGACCTGATTGATCACTGATTCGAAGACAAAGGTTTGATTGTGATGATCATCAAGAGAATTGCCGTGAGAACAGTCTATAATAATTTTTTCGGGAAGATTTTTGTTTTTCAGTAATTTTAATGATTCCGAAATAGATTTAGGGTCATAATTTGTTCCGGATTCACCTCCGCGTAATACTATATGGCTGTTCGGATTCCCTTTCGAACGGATCAGAGAAATTTTTCCCTCTTCATCAATACCGAAAAAAGAATGGGATTTTGAAGCAGTATAAGCTCCGTTAACCGCAACTTGAAGATTACCGTTTGTGTTATTTTTAAATCCGACCGGCATCGGAAGCCCCGAGGCTATCTCCCTGTGAGTTTGCGATTCGGAGGTTCTCGCTCCGATACATCCCCAGGCAATGAGGTCATCAAAATAAAATCCTGAAAGAGGGTCTAAAAATTCTGTCGCTAAAGGAATTTTTTGTTCTGCCAGATCGACAAGAAGCTGTCTGGTGATATGAATTCCTGCAAGAGCATCGCAGGAGCCGTTCAATTCCGGATCAAACAGCAGACCTTTCCAACCGAAAGATGTGCGGGGTTTTGCAAAATAGGTTCGCATAATCGGAAGAAAAGTATCGGAAACCCGGTTTTGAAGATCTAAAAATTTTAAAGCATATTCTTTCGCTTCGGAAACACTATGAACGGAGCAGGGACCGACAATAAGAAGCATCCTCGAATCTTCACCTTGTAAAATACGAGAAATTTGCCGGCGAATATCAAGAAGATATGCAGACGCTTCGGAAGATAATGAAGCAGATGCTTTTACACTTTTTGGACCGGGAAGAGATGTTTGACAAATTTTGGATCTGTTATCTCTCGACATATTGCTCACTCTGCATTAGTATAGGAAAAAAACCGAAATTCCGGATAAAAATAGAGTTTAGCAAAATTAACCATTAAATTCACACTGTTGCCGTGAAAAAAGCCTTGGAAATGAAAGAAGAAAATTTTTTTAGATACTCCACCCCTGAAGGACATCAAAAAAAAAATCATTTTAAAAAAAAACTTTTTGAAAATGTAAGAGAAAATTTGCCGATTCCTTTGAGACCGGTATGGATTCGTTGCGATACCCATGTTGCTGTCACCGATCATGTCGGATTAGTTTTTCCGGAATTTTTTTTACAGTCGAAAAAGAAAAAATTTGAACTTTTTTGTCAAAGACTGATAGAAACCGGTTATAATGCCGTGATATTAGGGAGTAATGAATTTGCCTTTCGGGAAAAGCCGACACTTGTTTTTAGAGAATTAAAGCAACTTTTCGAGCTATTTGCACTCTATGATATTAAAGTCATTGTGAAGCCGATTTTGTACATTTCTCCGGATGAACAATTGACCTATTCAGTGTATTCCGAAGTGTTATCGGAAAGAATTTCGAATTCTCTCCGGGATTTTTTTAAAAAATTTCCTTTTGTTCGCCTGTTTTTTTGGGAAAGTTTATATGAGCAACCGGATTTTCGTTTTCATCCCTCGGGTTCGCATAAAACTCTTGAAGATAAAATGTCAGACGAAATCCGGATATTCGAAAATATCCTCCCCGACAAAAGCACATTCATTTATTTCCTTCCCTGTTC
>JABDBB010000073.1:2923-6657 GCA_013288845.1 Chlamydiota bacterium
AAAAAAAAAACTGCCGAAATACAGGCCGATCGATTAGAAAATTTACTGTTGAATACAAAACCGGGAACATTCATAGCCTTTTCTGCAGTCGCCGGGAAACCGTTTCACGATTATTTAGAGGAGCATCCTCTGTGGAATAGGTTATTTTTATCAGACCACAGTCCGGAAGGGCTTATGCCCATCGTCAATACGGGCTGTATAAATTCAGGAGAAGGATTATGGCCGAGCATTCCTTTGGAACTGTTTTCTAAGTTTTTGTCTCATGACTATTCTTTCGGAGGAATTATACATTTGGGTGGAATGATTCCGAAAAAAGGAAGTTTTGCCGATTGTGCTTTTTGGACTGCAGGACAAAAAATGCTTCATAAAGAGTGTGCAGAAGGGATAATTAAAAAATGGTTTAAGCTTTATCAACCCGATATCGAGTATAGCAAACATGAGCGAATTTTCCTCAAAATAAGGATGATTGCTTTAGATATCGCCGAGATGCGTGAAAACACAGCAAAAAAAGATGATAGTGAGAAAGATGAGATCCGAAACAAAGCGGTACGTCTACTTTCTGAGTGTAAAGAAATCGGAGCGCTTATTGAAAAAAACGGATCGATTCCATTGAAAGAATATTTTTCCTTGTTTTGTTTGGATATAAGAGCGTTTATGGAAAGCTATTTACATAAATCGGATGTTTCTCTTCCCGGAAACTTTAAAAATGAAGAGAAGTCGCAAGGCGGAATTTGGGTCGGTAATGAAAGTGTCGGGGACTTCTCTCATACACGAGTACAATTTTTGTCTAAGCCAAAAATAGGGGAACCGGGATCTCTCTCCCACAAAATTTTCAGCGCAGCCACCCTAGACGCTGACTCGCATTAAGAAGATTTTAATTCGCGCAGCGTTTGGATGCGGTGACTCGTCACCGCACTCCAAACGCTGCGCGAATTAGAATCCTCTTATGTAATCTTTTATAGTTGTAGCTGACTGAGGATGCTCAGGAATACAAGAGGAGCGGTTTCCGTGCGTAAAATATTGGGATGCAACTTAACACCCTTTACGCCGATTGTATGCAAATATTCTGCTTCATTCCCGGTGAATCCGCTTTCAGGTCCGATGAAAAATATAAGATCAATCCCGATCATTTCTTTTTTTAAACAAGAGATAAAAGACGGAGCATTCGGATCCGTATCACCAAAAAATCCGGCTAAAGAAGCGATCTCTTTTAAATCAGGAAGTTTTGGTTTGATCACTATTTGAGGAAGATACAATCTTCCCGATTGCTTCATTGCTGCAATCATAATGACATTCATTCTGTGGATATGCGAGTCAAACGCAATTTTCCTTTCACTTTTTTCCGTGGGAAAAAGCCATAATTCGGTCATTCCCAATTCCGTGCCCTTTTCCAAAATGAAATCCAATCTGTTGGCTTTGGGATAGGCCTGCGCTATAATGATCCGTTGTTTTTCCGGCGGAGCAGAGACGACATTCTCTATGTGGAAGGTCACATCGCGCCTTGTTTTATCGGACGCTATTGCCGTGGCCAGATTGCCCAAGCCATCAATTAATTCGACGGTGTCGCCTACTTTTCCTCGGACCACATGGATAAAGTGGTGAAATTCTCCCTCATTAAGAGTGACAGAGGATTTCCCGGCTAATTTTTCAGGAGTATAGTAGCGATAAACAGGCATTATTTTACTTTAATTTCATCGTCTTCAAGAACCGTTTGCAGGCTCAATTTTTGGTTGGGCGTGACCCAAAGAACAACCCGTTCGAGATATCTTTTAAAACGTTCACGCAGCATGGCTTCCCACTGTTTAGAGAGGGGGACATATCCGTTTGATTGTTTGGATTCCTCTGCAATCATATAGGCGATGTAGGTATCTTCCAGTTCACCCGGATCGATTACTTCGGAGCTCCATTCCAAGACCTCTCTCTGACTTTTAGGAGCGGCTACAAGAACAATTTCCAGATTGTCCCGTATCACCTCTAAAAACAGGTGGCTGATATTCTTTAAATATAGAGGGAAGGTAAACACAGTGATGTTGTTATATTCTTCCACTTTGGAGCTTGTTGTGAGCTTAAAGGTGTTCGGATTGATTTTTTTACTGTATTCAAGAGGATAAAACACTCTGATAGGAATTTTCTTTTCGATAGGTAAATAGTTTTTGTAAAGGAAATCGATTTTCAGATTTTCCGCTTCAGGATCATTGAACTCTTCATAGCTGTTGTTGCGGTAGCGAATCAGGACTTTTTTCCATTTATCCGGCACGGAAAAACTCACCTCATCATTGTGTGAACCTTTCTTTTGCAGTCTTAAATCGTCAAGTTCCTGTTTTGTGATTTTACTCAGATCAAAAGTGACAACCAGCCCTTTATTTTTCAGTTTTTGAATTTCTTCGGCAGGACCGCTTAGTGTTTGCATCAGCTGCTTCGGCCATATATCCAAAAATTCATATCCCTTCGGAATATCGCCGATAGGTTCCAGTATTGTCAAAGGAACTTTGGCCGTTACTACGCGACTCATTTTGAGTACAAAATCGTTGTGAGTCACATTCGTTACGTGGTGTTTTAAATCGATAGCCGGATTTAAACTTGTAAGATTTTTCTTCCCTATCCGGACAATCCACTCATCTCTGTCTATTGTCGAGGCGTCGATCACAACTTCCAGATCTCCCGGCTCCAACTCTTCAATGATGTCGCGGGTGCCGCTGATCGTCAAAGAAACCCGTTTTCTCAGAATGCCGTTGGGGAGTAATCCGATGACTGTTTTGTCGATAGGCAATTTAATGATGCGAATAGGTACATTAGGAACTATCTTTGTCGCTATAATAGAGTGATTTACAAATAGCCATAAAATGATTGCCGTAATGAGAGCAACAATTTTTCTCTGCCAGTTTTTTGTGAAAAAATCTTTTATCATCGTTTCCACTCCTTAAGCCAACTCAAAGCATCCATTCCTGTTTCAATAGTTGTTTTAGGTGGTGTAAAGATACTTCGAATAATTCCCTTGAAGCGATCTATTTTAACTCCTCTCGTCATGATGCCGTCTCTTGCAATAGAAACCTTTCCGGTCTCTTCCGATACTACGATAATTAAGGCATCGGTAAGTTGGCTGATTCCCAATCCTGCACGATGTCTTGTTCCCATAGATTTTGAAAGTTGTGTGCTGTCATCGGCTAAAGGGAGAATCGTCGCTGCCGATACAATTTCTGTTCCCCGTATGATCACAGCTCCGTCATGCAGCGGAGTGGTGGGAATAAAAATCGATTCCAAAAGTTCGGCAGAAAATATAGCGCTAAGCAGTACGGATTTATTGGCATATTCATCGAGGGAATCCTGATTTTCCAACACGAGAAGAGCGCCGTGGCGTTTATCAGCCATGCGATACACGGCGTATGCTACACTGTCTAAAAATCGATCGAATTCGGTCACTTCATGATATTTTTTCCCTTTTACACTCAATTTGGAAAGGGCCAGTCGAATTTCCGGTTGAAATAAAACAAGGAGGGCAATAACAGCCACGTTCACAAAATACAACATCAGCTTTTGAATGACGGGAAGTTGAAACCAATTAGATGCAACAAAGAGGACCAAAAAAGAGAGCAATCCGAAGATGACATCCATCGCGCGGGTGTTCCAAAAAAAGGAGAGGAAATAGTATATCATGACTGCTATGACAACAATTTCAACGAAGGGAACTAAGAATTGAAAGATATCCCACACTTGGTCTGTTTACCTATTTCAAA
>JABDBB010000074.1 GCA_013288845.1 Chlamydiota bacterium
TTGCAGGAACAGCCTCTTCGACACCTACATAATAGCTGCGACTTGTTCCGCTTTTAATTCTTACCCCTTTTCCTTTCAATGTAAGGCCATAAAACACAGCCCCGTAGCTCACTGCAAAATCTAAATCATCTCCGGGAAGCTTCAATCACAAGCGCAGAGGCATCGGGATCAAAAGAGGCGGGTACGGTGATCAAAATTTGTTGCGACCGGAAATCATATTCCGGATTTTGTGTATCCCACGAATTTTTCAAATGCTCCAAAAGCTTGGCACAAGCATGAAGAGGACTGATTTTTTTATCATTTTCATGGTGATCTAAAGGGAGAATCGGATCCTTTCTGTTCATCCCTCTGTGGCACAACCACGATTTAGCGGAGGAAATGAGATTGCCGGGAACTTCAGCCCCTCGATTGCGAGCGAGGATGCCGATACAATATTCCTCTGCTATTTCCGGATCATAAGAGGTCAAACGGGAAAGGCTCTCTTCTTTTGTCGGAAGATAAAGAAAAGAGGGGAGAGAATGACTTTCTCCGGTCTCTCCGAGAGCAGTCATTTGAGGGATTGAAAAAAGGCGGATAGAGGGATCTTCCTCATCAAGTGACGCATAGGAAAGGGTGCAATTTGTCGTTCCTAAGTCTATTCCGATCACAAATTCGGGAGTGCTCATGATGTGTCCGTCGGTTATATTAGATTTCTATTTCAGCAGGATAAATGATTCCGGGCGTGACCGAACCGGTTTGTTTCGGCAATGAATGCTTGTGCACTTTCCATCCTTTATGGACAAGCTTTCCTGTATAAGGAGCTTCTCCTTTTACATTTCCCGTGATTTTAATTTCACTAGGATCAAATCCTTTATCGATAGTGACGGTAGTGCCTTCATTCTCTTGTCTTATCGGACGCACTGTCACGATCTCTTCCAAAATTGCATTGCAATCACTGTGGATCTTTCTTGCAACGGCTCCGATTTGCCCGTCGGTAAATCCTTGAATGTCCTCTTTAAGGAAATCGATCAACCTTCCGGATTGCTGCAATAGTGATAACATGCGTATGTGCGACGGATCACTCTTCACAGGTTTTTCCTGAATGTCCTCCAACAATAATTTTGCAGAGACGGGATTTTTTAGAACTTTAAAAAAAAGTTTAAACTTTTGAAAAATATTCATGACTAAATTACCTCAGAAAAATTAGGAGTATTCTTAAATCTTATCCGTTGTATGAATTTTAAGTATATCATAGAGCTCATATCCGCTCGGTAAAATACCGGTGACTACAAAAATTTCTAATAACAGACAGGCAAAGAAAAAACAGAAAACAGGAACAAGTAAATATTTGCCGCCGGGAACGCGAAAAGTATCGGAATAACCGAGCTTATATCTTCCTATCCACACCATCATCACAGGAATCATTCCGTTTAAAATAGTATCGCAAAATCCGCCTGAAGTATCAAGGGCAAGCATAAAGGCTCTTTCAAATTTAACCGCAAAAAGAATCGTCGGAATCACAATCAATAACCATAAAATAATTTTTCCGGATCCTTTTTCTTTAATTCCTAATCCGTCAGATAAAAAGTCGTATAATCCGAGACCCATAGCCAAAAAAGAGGTGATAATAGCAAAAAAACCGAAAAATTCAGCTGTATAAATAAATAGGGGATGTACCACATGTTGGTCTAAAAAACGGGTTGCGGGAACAGACTCTAAATTAGCATGCACCAATCCATACGGTCCTTCTACAGGAATGATTCCCAATATAAGATACTGCCAAACTGCATACACAATAAAAGCAATGGTTGTTCCGCCGATAATGGCTCCTTTCAAAGCTCCGGTATGTCTCCTGAGAATTGGTGTCAAACTGGGAACCATTGTCTGAAAACTAAAGGAGGTAAGCAACAAGGGGATCGCAAGCCAGGCTGCCGACCAGCGTTTATAAAAAAGTAAACTTGTGTCTATATTGCCTGTTCCCATCGTAACCAACGCAAAATATGCCATAATCAAGGCTACAAAAAAAACGGAATTGACTCTCCCGACAAAACGTCCGCCAAATACAATGACTCCGGAAAGGATAATAGTGAGGATTGCCGCTCCTACATCTTTGGAAAGATCCGTGCCCATATAATTATTGAGTAGAGCCGCTACCTGGATTCCCCCGCCTGCAGCATAAGCTACCTGAGAAGCATACGAAATATAGAGAAATAAAACCCAAGCCACTCCCTTGCCGATAGGTCCCAAAATTTTTGATGTCATGGTTATGACATGAGCCCCTTTTTCCATCCAAAGGCTCACCTCTACAAGTAGTAACGCGGATATTGTCATCATAGCCCAACAAAGGGTCATCATCACCAAAGAGGGGATGAATCCTCCCGGTCCCGATCCGACCGGCAAAGCGAGCATACCGCCGCCGATACAACAGCCGGCTACTAAAAACATCGCCGAAATAAGACTTCCTTTGGGCGGATTTTGATTTGTTTCCATAATTCTCTCAATAGTTTTTGATAAAAGGGCTATTTTAACGCGATCCCCGATTGTTCGCAATGATAGAAATTGTTGTGACAAAGCACTAGGATTTTGATCGGTATTTTGTTATAGTCGCAACAAATTTTTATCCGGGTATGTATATGTTGAAAATTAAAAATTTATTCTTTTCCTACAAAGATAAGGTAATCATAAAAAATTTAAATCTTTTTTTGGAACCCGGAAAAATTGCTTCTTTAATAGGATCTTCCGGATCGGGAAAAACGACACTTTTTCGCTTGCTGACCGGAATCATCACCTCGGAAAAAGGGTGTTTTACAATCGATTCTCCGGATGCTCCTTCTTATATGACGCAGCAGGATTTACTGTTGCCTTGGAGAACTGTCTTGGAAAATATAATGCTGGTCTCCGAATTAGGTAAGAAAAAATCGGACAAAGCGGCCGTCAGAAAAGAGGCGATGGAACTTCTGGCGGATATGGGGCTGGAAGAGTATCGTGATCAACTACCTTCCCGACTTTCAGGGGGAATGAGGCAAAGAGTTTCACTAGCCCGTGCCCTAATTCAAAAAAGTCCTTTATTGCTTTTGGACGAACCGTTTGCCTCACTCGATGTTTCTATGAGAGAGCAAATGTATGAACTCCTGAGAAAATTACGGGCTAAATATAATACGACCATTCTAATGGTCACACACGATTTTCGGGATGCTCTTTCTCTGTCCGATCATATTTTTTATCTGTCCGGCGGTGAAATCAAAGAGGAATGGGAAATCAATCAGGAAAAAAGAGCGGATAACGGATATTTCGGAGAACTTTTTACAAGTCTTCGCAATACCATGAAATCCGAAAGTAAAGATACTTTTGAGCTAATGACGGGATAATATGGTTACATGTATTGAAAAACAACAAAGAGTAAAAGAAATTTTTTCAACCTGCTCCGATGAAGAGGAACGCTATACAAAAATCATCGAATTGGGAAGGGAGAATCCGAAACTGCCTGCCGCTTTTAAAATAGAGGAAAATCTGGTTGCAGGATGCCAAAGCATCATGTATCTGCACTCTACATTAAAAGAGGGGAAAGTATTTTTTGCTTCGGATTCAGAAGCGCTCATCTCGGCAGGTCTGTCAGTGCTACTCATCAAAGTGTATTCCGGCGAAACTCCGGAAACAATATTGACCTGCCCACCGAATTTTCTTGATGAATTGGGAATCGGTGCGGGTCTCACTCCGGGTCGTGCAAACGGTCTATATAGTATTCATTTGAGAATGAAACAGGACGCCCTAAAATTTTTGACGGGCAAGGGTGTGTAAAAAGAATTGTTTAAAAATAATGACAGGGTCTTTTCGAAGGAAGTTTTCCCTCTTGACATTAAATAAGAAAATATTAAATATACTTATTCATTTGTAATAAGAAATTAAGAGGAATTAGGTCAACAATTTATGACAAAAGAAGATACGTTAAAACTCGACGGAGTCGTAGAAGAACTCCTGCCTAATTTGCGGTTTCGTGTAAAACTCCAGAACGGGATGATGGTACTTGCACATTTGTGCGGAAAAATGAAAATGAGAAATATCCGGGTATCGGTAGGTGACACAGTCACGGCCGAAATGTCCCCATACGACTTGACGAAAGCGCGAATTGTCTATCGAAAGAAGTAATTGTCGAAAAAAAAGATTAAATTTCGATTAAAAAATATAGCATAAAAAAAATCAGGCGAATCCGCTTGCGTTTTTTATAAAGAGGTACTACAATTACATCCTTCGAGTCCGATTAAATGAGACGTGTCTTTGATTACACAAAATCTTCGAATGTACATGACTCCTTTGTAAAGATAAAAAAATCTTTTGCCCGGATAGCTCATTGGTAGAGCACTTGCATGGTAAGCAAGCGGTAGTAGGTTCGATTCCTATTCCGGGCAAACAGTAAATAATAAGTATTGGTGAGCTTTTATTATCCTATAAATATGAATACATGGCCCGAAATGTTAGTCAAAGATTCTGTCGGATTACATTGAGGTCAGGGAAAAAGTAAACAAAAAACAAAAAATTCTGATTTCCATGGAGGAAGCTAAATGGCAAAAGAACAGTTTAAACGTGAAAAAGAACACGTTAACATCGGTACAGTGGGACACGTTGACCACGGTAAAACTACACTTACAGCAGCTATCACAACGGTTCTCGCAAAAGTAACCGGGAAAGGAAAAGTTAAGGGATACGCTGAGATTGATAACGCTCCCGAAGAAAAAGCTCGCGGAATTACCATCAATACTTCTCACGTAGAATACGAAACTAAAGCAAGACATTACGGACACGTAGATTGCCCGGGTCACGCGGATTATGTTAAAAACATGATTACAGGTGCTGCGCAAATGGACGGAGCTATCCTGGTTGTATCCGCAACAGACGGAGCGATGCCGCAAACTCGTGAACACATCCTTCTTTGCCGCCAAATGGGCGTTCCGGTTATCGTTGTATTCCTAAACAAAGTTGACCAATTAGGTCCTGAAGATCAGGAATTGTTGGATCTGGTTGAAATGGAATTACAGGAATTGCTGGAGTCTAAAGGCTACATGAATGCAGTGATCGTAAGAGGATCCGCTCTAAAAGCTCTTGAAGGCGATGCAGAATACGAAAAAGCGATCATGAAACTGATGGATGCTGTCGATGAAAACATTCCTACTCCTGTTAGAGATGTCGACAAGCCTTTCCTAATGCCTATTGAAGACGTTTTCTCTATCTCCGGTCGCGGAACTGTGGTTACAGGACGTGTTGAGCGCGGTATCATCAAGATTAACGATAAAATTCAACTGGTCGGTCTGGAAGACACTCTGGATACTGTAGCTACAGGTCTTGAAATGTTCAACAAACTTCTTGACGAAGCTCGTGCAGGGGAAAACGTCGGTATCTTAATTCGCGGTGTCGACAAAAACAGAGTACAGCGCGGAATGGTTCTTACCGCTCCTAACCAGTGCAAACCTCACACAAAATTCATCGGTCAGGTTTACATCCTGAAAAAAGAAGAGGGCGGACGTCATAAGCCTTTCTTATCAGGATACAGACCTCAGTTCTACTTCAGAACTACAGACGTAACCGGAACCATCACTCTTCCTGAAGGGGTAGAAATGGTGATGCCGGGTGATAACGTAGAGTTCACAGGTACTCTGATTGCGCCGATCGCAATGGAAGTGGGTATGCGTTTTGCTATTCGTGAAGGCGGACGAACAATCGGTGCGGGAACAGTATCCGAAATCGTTCAATAGTTCGAAAAGATCAAGGAGCTTCTTTAAAAGAAGCTCCTTAAGGGTGTGTAGCTCAGTTGGTAGAGCAGCGGTCTCCAAAGCCGCGGGTCGGGGGTTCGAATCCCTCCGCACTCGTACTAGACATAGTGTATATAACAATAACGTCCTTAGAAACGGGTGAATAGAATATGGCGGTAAATGTGAAATCAATCGATACAAAAAAAACTTCCGATGCCCCGTCGGTCCGATCTTTTGAGCAATCAAAACAAGCCGCGAATTTTCTTAGAGATGTAAAATCGGAATTCAATAAAATCACTTGGACCGATAAAGAAGAATTGAAACTTTATACAAAACTGGTTGTCGGTGCCACCTTTATTTGTGGCATGAGTGTATATTTTGCGGATCTTTTAATTCGCTTTTCTTTAGAAACGTTAGAAAAAGTAGCTTTACTCATTTTCGGGTAAAAATTTTAAACCGGGAATATCCTGATTGATTCGGTGTAATAATGCATAAATGGTACGTAGTACAAGTTTTTTCTTCGAATGAACATAAAGTCAAAAAAAACCTCCTGGAACAAGGCGGTAATGAAAAAATGATCGATTTTATCGATGACGTTCTTGTTCCTGTTGAAAATGTATCGGAAGTAAAAAAAGGCGAACAAAAAGTTGTAGAACGCCGCATATGGCCGGGATACCTTCTCATAAAAATGATTCTTACTGATGAATCATGGCAATATGTAAAACAAACTCCCGGAGTAATTGATTTTCTCGGAGGCGATGCTCCCACTCCGCTTACAAATGCGGAAGTAGAGCAGAT
>JABDBB010000075.1:0-1763 GCA_013288845.1 Chlamydiota bacterium
AGGAAAAAACAGATGTGAAAAAAGGCCTTTCAATATTTTGATCGATGTATGTTTTTATTCCGTGAGAGATGAAAAGTTTTGCTAAGCCGGTGATGCGTGTGATAAATTCCGGATTTATTTTATCACCGTCAGTAAATGTGTCCAAAGTTTTCAAAACCGACCATTCTATTGTCTTTTTTTTTAATCTTAATTCCGATCGGAACGGTAGAGATATAAAAACTTTCATTTTAAAAAATAGATCGAAATTTTTAAAAAAATTTATGACAAATTCGTCGGTTTTGACTACAATTTTCTCGTCTTTAAAGGTTTGTTGTTCAAAAAAACGGATGAAAGAAGAAACAATGTGTTCGGTATAATTCCCGGGAATATGTATTTTAATTGCCATGTTTATGATAACTCTTTAATTGTTGGGAGTGTGTAAGAGCCTTCCAACTTTACTATGTCATGAAAAAGAGGTAACGACTCCGGTGTTCCGTAAGCATAAAATATCCTAGTGTTTGTCGCCGGATAAAAATGGCTGTTAAAAATAATATTTTTAATTTGATGAAAGGAGGCGATATCTTGTAAAACTGAATTAGGATTCCAACGAGATTTCGGGTCCAATTGCAAAGTGAATGACGGAGGCGTTGTGTTCCAATGTTCTACAAAAAAATTCATTAAAATAAGCGCCGAGGTTTTAATAGCCTGCAGGTATGCCGGATTTATAGTATTGCCCTCGACACATACAGGTATATCCCTTTCATTGATTTGCACGATTTTGTTTTTATCTAACCATAAATTTTGTCGAATTTCCGAAGATACAGGTTCCTCTGTCTCTCTCTCTTTATCTATCCCTTGGCATAGTGTCCAACCGGCCGGAATAAAGAAGTCCCTGTTTGAAAAACTACTTAATTCTAATAAAAAACCACGTGCTAAGGAATCTATTATAGTGCCGTCAACATGCATTTTACTGTCATTTTTGAATGTTTGTGTACCTAATTGATCAACTGCATCAAAAATATGTCTTAGATAAGGTCCGTTAGCTATTGAGTTATTCATAAGATATCACCCTTGTGTATATAACTATTTTAAATATTGAGTTTCTATTCAGTAAATAAAATTTTTATATTAACGTTTAGATGTATTTACGGATAGCTTTTTTTACTCCGACAAAGCAGATGCCTCTTGCAGTTTTTTAAAAAATAGGTCTAAATGCTTTTCTTTTCCTATAGCTTTGCATCCGAATCCGTATATATAGGAGAACTCTATTTTGTTTTCTAAGTTGTGAGTTTTGGCTATATGTCTCAAAAGAAAGTGTGGCAACCAAGAAGTCGTAAAAGGTTTTTTGCATGAAAATAATTTTTGATTTGTCTTCATCATCGGAGAAATTATCGGGTTTTTCCCAATCCGCTCCTAAAAAAGAAAATAAAGCAACCGTAGAGGTTTTGAGCATATTGATAAATTGGGGGCTGACATCTATATCTGTACAGGTAATCGGAGTTTTGACCAACCTTAAGATTTTTAAAGTGGCAATATCTGTTACGGGATCTTTTTGGATATCGGATTCAAAAAAATTGCCTCTCATAAAAATTTGTAATTGTCGAAGAAAGATTTTTTCTGAGTTGCCGGTATCAACATTTATTCTATCTCCCCAAATAAATTTTAGTTGCTCTATTGCATCTATGGCCTGAAAAACTGTTGTGACGGAGCTCATGGCGATTCTTTTTTTTAATTTATGAGATAAGATCACATTATTCCGCCGAGAAATTTAAGTCAATAGGTTG
>JABDBB010000075.1:1773-6468 GCA_013288845.1 Chlamydiota bacterium
TTTTAAGAGAGATTCTGCTTTAAATAATTCACAAAATTTAGTGAAGTTTTCTTGTGTCCCTGTTGCACTATAACAATCGTTAAAGCAGATTTCTGTGAAATTATGAGCTTGTGCGATATCTTCCAAAAGATATTTAGGACAAGGAATTTTTCTTGTGATGAGTTCAGAGCTTTCGATTGAATTTCCCGGTTCTTTCCATAAGAAGCCGGGTAATCTTTCTGCCATACGAGAGAGGTAAGTAAAAAAGGCTTTTTTAAGAGTGTTGATAAATTTCGGATTCACAAAATCTCCTTCAATACACGTTTCGGCATTTTTTATGAGCCGTATGTTCCTTATAGAGTGAAGTTTTATACCTTGAAAGTGGCGTGTGTAATCAAAGCAGTGAATATGAAGAGAAGTTTGTAAATCCATAAAAATTAAAGGATTAAATTTTGTCGCTTCTATATGAATGAAGCCGTTCCGGAATTGTTGCTGTATGCATAAATCCATAGTATCAAGCACTTCACGAACATAAGTCATTATAGAAATTTCCCGAGTTTAAAAATTTAAATATATAGTGTTCCGGTACTGTAATATATGTCAACCGTTCCTGAGTTTCGGTTGTCAACTTTTTCTTGTTGGGATTTCCGATTTTTTTTATAGTAGATCTCATCATCACAATTAAAAGAGAAAAAACATGCCTGCAATATCGGAGTCCTCATTAAAAATACCGGCTCAAAGCGAAAACGATTATCCCTTGATGGTGGTAGTCGGAGGTACTGTTGCTATCGGGTCTGTAGTAGCACAATGCATATGGAAAGAATTGGTGGAAGATACTTTTCCGAGCGGGACCTCTTTACTGTTATTTAAAACAGTTACAATCGTATTTCCGGGTGTTGTTGCAGGAGTGGGAATTGTAGGAATTATCGGATGTCTTTGGATGAACCGGTCTAGAACAGGTCAATAGCCTCTTCTTTTTCGAGAAGAGAATATTTATGTGAAGCTTCTTTATTTTCCAAACAGATATAGTAAAGTCGCAGTTGTTTGTATAGCTCTCTTTTTTCCCAAGGAAAGGCTTTTGTGATCCAAAAATCATTATCCCGTTTATTTAAATAATGAGATAAAAGTGTCCAGCTTCTCGGGAAAGAGCTTTCTAACACCCCTGAAAAGTGGATTTGCGAAATATCTTTTCCTTCGGTCATTAAAAGCCGGCATCCGTATAGAGTATGTAAGATAGAGGTTTCCTGACTTAAAGCTTCGATAGGATATTTCATCAGTAAAAGAGCCCCTTCCTGCCACCGCTGTTCTAAAAAATAAGCCTGTATTTCGTATGCATCAAGATAAAGACTGTTTTTTGAAGAAAATTTATTGCGGGTTTTAGCGTATATATGATGAATGATGTCGGGGTTACCGGCTACAAAAGCCCGGTCGCATATATGGAGGAGAGTTCTTTCATTGGAGAAAGTCAGAGTGATTTTATTGTCGAGATAGCGGTCGACCGATTCGTCATTCGGACTTTCGTCTGCCCTGATCATCTCGATTAAATCTTCAATAAGAAAGTTCTGAGGGGAGAATAAAGGGTTTTCCCTTTGGATAATTGTTCCTATCCATTTTTGTGCCATGGCTATGCTGCCTAATTTAATAAGACAGACCAGAGCATTGGTGATGAGGTTAGCTGAAGGATTTTCTTCGTTGAGAGCATCCGAAATGATCTCTTCAATCGAATAAGGCTTTCCAAGCCAAAACGCAAGTTTTAAAGAAAAAAGGGCGCGATTCAGAGAAGCTGATTCTGTTTCTTCAGGATCTTCAATAAAAGGAAGAGGTTCCCAATGTTTTTGGAGACTTTCGAAAAGTTTTTTTACGTGTCTGCTCAAAGGCATATCTTTAAAAAGACGTGTTGTCAAAAGAATAAACTGATAAGTGGCCTTACGATGAATGCGGGAACATTCATGCATTCTGAATATAATCTGTTCCTGAAGAATCGGTAAAAGAGGGTGTTTAGGATATCTTCTGCATCCTAGTTCGAAACATTTAATCTCTTCATCATATTGCCGTAACGCTTGGTACACCAAAGCTTTTCCCAAATATTCAAGTGGTGCTCCCGGAGTTTTATAGAGCTTTTCGAATTCTTTCAGAGCCTCTTCATATTTGTGTTGTGTTTCGGGAGAGTCCGGTTTGTTTTTAGCCTCTTCTAACAGTGTGATTCCCGCACGAAAAAGAGCTTCCCGACCTTCTGCTCTTCCGGGGAAGGAGTATCCGATGCGGCGGTATTCACTAAGCGCAATCTGATAAAGCTTATGCGCTAAAAAGGCATCGGGAACAGCAAGGCATTTTACCGTTACATTTTGGCTACCTGTATAAATATGGAAATTTTCTATTTCAAAATCAAAATCCCTTGCAATCAGACCCACATGAGTCCCTACCAGCGGTAAATGACTGATATAAGAAAATTGTAATTTGTTATTGAGATAGAAACGGATGATGTTGTCCACTTTATCAATGCGTATATCGTAGCTTTCATTATATTTTAAGGCTACTTCCGGAGTAAAAATCACTTCGATAGTCGACCGCATTAATTTGGTTGACCGGTAATCTTCAGAACTTATCCACAGACAGTAACCGTCATTTAAATGTTTTCTCTCTAATGTTTCAGGAATGCTAAAAAGAAATCCTAATCCGTGTCCGCCGTCACGGATACGAAGCGTTGCTTCCAGCATCACATTTTCTGAAAAAGAGGCTTTGGAGATCATCAGACTCATCCAATCGGACATATCCGAAGAGCGGGTAATAGCCAAATGTTCTTGTAAATAAATGTTTTCCTGAAACTCCCAATCACTTTTATTTTTCGGATCCAAGGTGGCAATTTTAAACCATTCCGCTTTTCCTTCGGTATAGTCTTCAATATCGCTGACTAATTCATCGACCGATGCATAACGTTTTTCCGGATCCGGATCTAAACATTTCATGGTGATTTGCGCCAACTTTTTGGGAATATCCCGATAAGGGGCCGCTTCGCAAGGGTCGATCAGAATTTCGTCGTCAATTTTTTTTCTGAATTCATCGAGAGTTCCTCGAATAAACGGGTAGCGTAAGGTGAGCATTTGGTAAAGGATTACGCCCAGAGAATAGATATCGGTACGGAAAGTAGAAGTATTTCCCAAAGCACGTTCCGGAGCCATATAACTTACTGTTCCTACAACTTTTCCGACACCGGTAATTCCGCTTAAACGCGTTTTTGTTTTTGGATCGGGTAGCGAATCTTTAGTATCTTTCGGTATATTTTGAGATTCTTCCGGACGGAGCAATTTTGCCAAACCCCAATCCAGAATCAAAACCTCTCCGAACTGTCCTACAATGATATTTTCCGGTTTGAGGTCTCTGTGTAAAACATTTTTTGAATGAGAGTACGCTATTGCATGGCAGACATTAGTGAAAATACGGATTAATGAAGGGATGGATCCGCCGAACTGGTCTGCCTTTTTTCCTTTTTTTGTCAGCTTTCTAATATTTTTTAAGATCTGCTTGAGAGTTTCTCCCTGCACAAACGGCATCGTATAGTAAATTTCCGGACCTTCTTTATGAATAGAATAGATCGGAATAATAGAGGGGTGAGTGAGCTGACTGGTCACATGCGCTTCTTTGAGGAATCTGTTGTTGATTTGTGTGAAGTCCAACAGATCAGGCCGGACTCTTTTAAGGGCAATTTTCCTTCCGCAAATGGTGTCGTAAGCGTGAAAAACTTCCCCCATGCCCCCTTTTCCTATCAGTTCAATGATTTTATATGGCCCGATAGAAAATTTAACTTCTTTATCTTGAGGAGCATGTCCTTCTATCAAGGTGTGGGAGAGAGAGAACTCCGGACGATCATTGCCGGTATTTTTATCGTTTTTATCCATATATTATAGAAAGTGTTTTAATCCGATGATTGAAATTTAGCGACGAATGATAGGGCTTCCTCCGATGGATTTTGTACAAAACAATTATGACCGGCTTCCTCATCAAAATAGACTCCGTTAAAAGAAGTTCTTGAAGAAAGAAGTTGGTGAAACAGTGCATTCATTCCATGTTCATCCCGTTCCGGAAGAGTATAGCGAAAACCACATAATACAGGACTAAAAAAAAACGATTTTCGCATTTTTCCTGCTTCTCTGATTGCATATTCGATAGAAGGACCTCCGATTCCGGTGTCCGATCCGTCTTCAAAAAACCATTGGTATTCTTTAGTAGTTATCTTATGAAGAAATAAATATTTTTTTCCTCCCTGCGGTCCGGATATTTTTCCTATATGAATCGGTTTATTTATCGTCATGGGTCTCTTCTATTCTTTTTTCTATCTCGATATTTTTCTCGGCTTCATAATTATCACTGAAATAGTACTCTCTAAAAATAATATAAATTCCACCCGTAACAAGCATGACCGGCATCAGGACCGCCCATTCGATATGGAAAATATACACGGCAAAAAGTCCGAAAAAAATAGCGCTTGTAATGAATAAATCATAGAGGCGTCCGGTGAGAAATTCTCTCGTTGCCGGAAGAATCCAAATGGCAATAAGAATACCGGGCCACCAAAAATCGGTATAAAAAAGTACTCCCAAACAGATTAAAAATAAACCGTTTGCAATCGTATTGGCCTTTCTTTTTGACAGTTGCAATCTTTGCACGATAATCCCTCTCTGATTTCATCAATATGCTCTCTTTTGTATCCGTTCCGGA
>JABDBB010000076.1 GCA_013288845.1 Chlamydiota bacterium
AAGATACAAACGGTGTAAAACTTCATACAAAAGTGAAATTTACCGGAAATCTGCTGGAAGCGGAATTGGGACCGGGACTGCTTTCCTCTATTTTTGACGGATTGCAGAATCCGTTGGAAAAAGTGGCGGAGCACTCCGGATTTTTCCTTCCGCGCGGAGTCTATTTGAATGCGATAGACAGGAATAAACATTGGGACTTTACTCCTAGCGTGAAAGTAGGGGAGATCCTGACAAGAGGAGACTCTTTAGGATTTACCTATGAGATGCGTTTTAAACATCAGATTATGGTCCCTTTTTCCCTGTACGGAAGTTATCGCATCACGTGGATAATCCCGGCCGGCTCCTACACTGTCGACACAGTCGTAGCGAAAGCGGAAGATGAAGAGGGGAATGAACATCAGTTTACAATGCTGCAAAGATGGCCGATAAAAAATACTCTGTCCTTTGGGGAAAAAATAAAACCTTCCGTGATGATGGATACCGGATGCCGTATTATTGATACGCAGTTTCCTGTCATGAAAGGGGGCACTTTTTGCACTCCGGGACCTTTCGGAGCGGGAAAAACGGTTTTGCAACATCACCTTTCTAAATACTCATCCGTAGATATCGTTGTCGTGTGTGCATGCGGCGAACGAGCGGGAGAAGTTGTCGAAGTATTGAGAGAATTTCCCCATCTGACCGATCCGCACACAGGGAAGACTCTGATGGAGAGAACGGTCATCATTTGCAACACCTCCTCCATGCCGGTTGCAGCGCGGGAATCCTCCATCTATTTAGGGATGACAATCGCCGAATATTATCGGCAAATGGGATTAGATATTCTGCTACTCGCAGATTCCACCTCCCGATGGGCACAGGCATTGCGTGAAATGTCAGGTCGTCTGGAAGAAATTCCGGGAGAAGAGGCTTTTCCGGCTTATCTTGCTTCCCGAATAGCAGAATTTTATGAGCGATCGGGCGTCCTCGGTTTAAAGAACGGAAAGGTCGGATCGGTTACTGTCGGCGGAGCGGTTTCTCCGGCAGGGGGAAATTTCGAAGAACCTGTTACGCAGGCAACTTTAGCGGTTGTAGGGGCATTTTTGGGACTGTCGCGTGAGCGTTCCGATTCAAGACGTTATCCGGCTATTGATCCTTTGATCTCCTGGTCAAAATATGTGGGAGATGTAGGAAAAGAATTGGATACACGACTTGAAGGCTGGGCAAGCACTGTTGTTCGTGCGGAAAAAATCCTGAAAGAAGGAAGCGAAATCGGAAAGCGGATGGAAGTTGTAGGAGAAGAGGGGACAGCTATTAAGGATATGATTGAATTCCTGAAAGCGGAACTCTACGATTTCAGCTATCTGCAACAAAATGCTTTCGATAAAGAAGATGCTTATTGTCCTATGGACAGGCAAATTCCTCTTTTTTCTCTCATAAAACGTATATTTGATACGGACTTTCATTTTACCGATCATGATAATGCGAGAGAATATTTTTTAAATTTACAAAACAAAATCAAAAATATGAATTTTATAGCCTTCAACTCGGAAGAATACCGCGATTACTTTCAGGGAATTGAAAACGAGCTTGAGCAGATAAATTCTACAAGATAGGTGGCCGGGTATGAAAAGAGTATATGAACGAATAAAAGATATGCGCGGCAACCTGATCACCGTGAATGCGGAAGGGGTGGGCTTAGGTGAGCTGGCGGAAATAAACCTGAAAGACGGTAGAAGTGTGTACGGTTCGGTTTTACGTCTGAACGGCGATGAAGTGACCCTACAGGTTTTTCAAAATACTCGCGGAATTTCTACAGGAGACAAAGTCACTTTTCTCAATCGTAGAATGCAAGCTGTTTACGGAGAGAATCTTTTGGGAAGGCGATTGAGCGGAGCGGGCCGACCTATCGATTTGGGACCTGAAGTGGTTGGAGACAGTATTGAAATAGGACAGCCTTCTTTCAATCCGACAAAACGTATCATCCCTAAAGATCTGGTTCGAACAAATATTCCGATGATCGATATGTTCAACTGCCTCGTGAAGTCTCAGAAAATTCCCATATTTTCTATTCCCGGCGAACCATATAATGCACTTCTCATGCGAATTGCCAATCAAACCGATGCCGATGTGGTGATTATCGGCGGCATGGGGCTGACCTTTGTCGATTATCAGGCTTTCATTGACAACGCCGAACAGGCGGGATCCATGAATAAAACGGTGATGTTTATTCACCGTGCTACCGACCCTGCCGTAGAATGTATTCTGGTTCCGGATATGGCCTTAGCTTGCGCAGAGAAGTATGCGATGAATAACCAAAATGTTCTGGTTCTTCTGACAGACATGACGGCTTTTGCCGACTCTCTTAAAGAAATTGCGATCACCATGGATCAGGTTCCTTCTAACAGGGGATATCCCGGATCTCTCTATTCGGATCTCGCATCGAGATATGAAAAAGCGGTGTCTATAGAAGGGAGCGGATCCATCACGATCATCACAGTGACGACAATGCCGGGGGATGATGTGACTCACCCGATTCCCGATAATACCGGCTATATCACCGAAGGGCAGTTCTACCTGAATGACGGCAGGATCGATCCGTTCGGATCTCTTTCCCGTTTAAAACAAAACGTGATCGGCAAAAACACAAGGGAAGATCACGGAGATCTGGCGAATGCCATGATTCGTCTCTATGCCGAATCCAAAAAAGCGCGTGAACGTCAGGGAATGGGATTTAAATTATCCCGATGGGATGAAAAACTTCTCGAATATTCTTACCTGTTTGAAGAGCGAATGATGAACCTTGCCGTGAATTATACTTTGGAAGAAAGTTTGGATTTAGGCTGGGATACTTTATCGGAATGTTTCCTACCGAACGAGGTGGGAATCAAAAAAATGCTGATTGAAAAATTTTGGCCTAAAGCAGCCGTAAAATAACTCGGGAAATTACCGTGGCAGAAATAAAGCTCACAAAAAATGAGTTGCGATCGCAGCAAAAAAAATTAAGCCAACTGGAAAAGTATCTCCCTACTTTACAGCTAAAAAAAGCTATGCTGCAAATCGAAGTGAATGAAGTGAGAGGAGTGATCGAACAACTTCGTCTTCAATATAAGAAAACTAAAGAATATGTAGACGCATACAGCATCATGCTTTCGGATCAGGAATCCATCGATTTGCAGGACGCGGCAAATATTCTCAATGTGAGAAGGCGATATGAAAATATTGCCGGAATAGAAGTTCCTTATTATGAAGGGATTGAGTTTTCCGATTTCAATTACTTGTTGTTTGAAGCTCCTGCATGGGTAGATGCGGCTATCGTAGGATTAAGAAAAATCGCAGAATCAAAAGCAGAAGTACTTGTGGCCGAAGAAAAAAAAGCTGCTCTGGAAAAAGAATTGCGTGAGGTCTCGATTCGGGTAAATCTTTTTGAAAAAATATTGATTCCCCGCTCTCTTTTCAACATCAAAAAAATTAAAGTTTTTTTAGGTGATCAGCAGCTGGCTGCAGTATCGCAAGCAAAAGCGGCAAAAAAGAAAATAGAGGCAAATAGGGAAAATATGTCTCTTCAAGAAAAAAACAAGGAGGCTTCTAATGCGATTTGATGTGAAAAAATTTGTTTTTATGGCAATAAAAGATATCAAAAATGCATTTTTTGAAAAAGCGCAGGAAAAAGGGATTATTGATTTTATTTTTCCGGGACCGGACACCAAAGAGGTGCCCGAAGATATTGAAGCGTGCGCTTTGGCAATAAAAAATCTTAGAAGTCTCTCCGTTACCGAACAGCTGGAATTAGATGATCACTCTCAAGCGGATGAAATTTCTCATAAAATCATCTCGACAAAACATCATCTGGAACAACTCTCCGAAAAGGAAAGGCTCTTAGAATTGGAAATTTCCCGAACAGAGGTGTTCGGCGATTTCTCCGCTGAAGATATCGAATATATCTCCAAAGAAACGGGGAAAAAATTTCACTTTTTTTGCGCAAAACAAGATCTGTTTGAAGAAGAAACTCTGCCCGAAGATCTCATGTATTTAGATTCCGGTCACGGCTTGGACTACTTTTTTTCTATCAACGAAAAAACAAAAGAATACAAGAACATGATCGAAATGAAAGTTCCGATCCCCGTCAATATGACGAAAAATTCCCTCAGAAAAGTACGTCTCGAAAAAGAAGAGGTGGAAAATACTTTTAAAAGTTTTCAAAAATACAACAAGTTCTTACACGAAGCTCTTCGCGAAAAATTAAATGCTTATGCTTTATTTTTTTGCGCAAAATAAAGTGTCTTACGAAATCGACGACTCCCTTTTTGTCATCCAAGGATGGGTGCCGGTCAATAAAATAGCGGAATTGGATGAGCTGGTGAAAGAATTTGATATCCATTGCGAAGAAATTGCCTTTGAGGAATCGGATTTCGTTCCGACCTACCTGGAAAATAAAGGCGCTGCAAGAATGGGCGAAGATCTGGTCCATATATACGACACCCCCTCCAACGAAGATAAAGATCCTTCAGGCTGGGTCCTCGTGTTTTTTGCCCTCTTCTTCTCTTTTATTGTGGGAGACGGAGGATATGGTCTCATCTTTTTAATGGTGGCTTTATACATAAGATTCAAACACAAAAATCTTAAAAATCTCGGAAAAAGATTGTTGAATCTAACTACCATGCTCGCAATATGCTGTATACTTTGGGGATTTTCTGTCACCTCTTTTTTCGGAATGGGATTTGATCCCGATAGCTCTATGCAAAAATTCTCATTGGTCAATTGGTTGATTCTGAAAAAAACAGAATTCCATATGCAACGTAACGATGCAACGTTTACCGAATGGGCCACGCAATTTCCGCAAATAAAAAATATGACCTCTCCGCAAGAAGTTGTTTTAGCGGCCTATAAAGAGAAAAAAGGGATAAAACAATACGAAATGTACAGAAGTACTTACGACGGAATCATGCTCGAATTGGCTCTGTTAATCGGAATGATCCACGTCATCCTCTCGTTTTGCAGAAATTTAAGGCGAAATTGGACGGGCGTAGGGTGGATTCTTTTCATCATCGGAGGCTATTGCTACTTCCCTTATTATTTAAAAACAATTTCCGTTTTGAATTATGTATTCGGATTAAATCCTGATGTTATCGGACCAAACGGATTGTACCTCATGATCGGAGGTCTGACTATTGCCACGGTTTTAAGTCTTATCCAAAATAAATTATCCGGAATCCTGGAAATCATGACGGTCATACAGGTCTTCAGCGACATCCTTTCATACCTGCGTCTCTACGCACTTGGATTGGCAGGGGGAATTGTCAGCACAACAGTAAATGATTTGGCAAGCTCCGTTCCTTTTGTCTTCGGTGTGCTGATCATCCTTTTCGGACATACGGTCAATATCGCTCTGGCAATAATGGGAGGGGTGATTCACGGTTTGCGTTTGAACTTTTTGGAATGGTATCATTATAGTTTCAGCGGCGGCGGAAAAATGTTTAAGCCGCTTCGTAAGTTAGAGATTGAATAAATAGGAGAATACAAATGGATTATGATATGGTTGGTCCGGCATTGGCTTTAGGACTGAGTGCCACAGGCAGTTCCATCGGCTGCGGAATAGCAGGGATGACGACTCATGCCGTTATGGCTCGTGTAGAAGAAGGACACGGTAAATTTATCGGAATGGCTGCTGCACCGTCTTCACAGGTGATCTACGGCTTCATCCTTATGCTTTTAATGGCCCGCGCCATAGAAGAAAAAACTCTGGCACCCGGATCAGGGATCGGCATAGGCCTCTGTGCAGGTGTTGCCATGATGTTCTCTGCAATTTACCAGGGAAAAGTATGCTCTACAGGTATACAGGCTTCGGCAAAAAAACCGGCTATATTCGGTAAATGCTTTGCCGCTGTAGGAATTGTGGAGTCGTTTGCCCTTTTTGCTTTCGTTTTCTCTCTTCTGATTATGTAATTCTTTAAGAGACCGGCATTTTTTTGCCGGTCTCTTACACATAAATATCCTATGGTTAAAATAAATTTATTGATATACATAAAAAGTTCAGGAACATTCCGTTTTGCCTCACAATTCGGAAAAAAACGGACATTTTATGGCTATACCAACAAATTCATTTACCTCACACGAGGTAGTCGCGGCACTATTGTCAGAAAAGAATGAGGATATTGTACAGGAATTTTTAAATTCATTGAGGGTCGGTCAAGACGGTTGGAAGCTTTTATTTCCCAACATTACTCCTCCTCCCGGATCTTCTATTCAACAATTACTCAAAGAGTATCAGA
>JABDBB010000077.1 GCA_013288845.1 Chlamydiota bacterium
AAGCGGTTTTCAAAATCCCGGATTTTTAAATCAGTTTCATTATAACGATGCGCCAGCTCATCTTTTTCTTTCCTTAAAATACCTGCCGCATCCTGTGACTGCTCATAGAGAGCTCTCAGGTCATTGTACATTTCTTCTATACGATCTTTTTGTCCCGTCACTTCATTTAAAACAGGTTTTAAATCATCAAGTTTAGATTTTTCCTCTTTTAATTTATTGTAAGAATTTTGTAATTCCAGAAGTTTGTCACGATAATCCAGTAATTCAGAGTGATGCGCGGTTTCCCTTGCTGACAGAGAGGCTTTGAGCTCTTTAACGGTCCGGAGGCTATTGTCGTAAGCAGCAATTTTTTCTTTCGATTCTTCCTGTAGAGCTTTATATTCATTTTTTAATTCAGCCAAAGATTCTTCTATAGAAGCACTATGCGAGATGATTTCATCTTTGGAAATTTTTTCCGATTCCCACATTTTTTTTATCGTAATGACCTGTTGATAGAGAGAATCTCTTTCCGATACAAGTTCGACAAATTTTTCTCTTTCTTTTCCGGTAGTTTTGCGAAGTTCTTCCGTATCTTTTTTAAACTGTTCGTATTCAGTACTAATGGCAAGAAGTCTTTGTTGCGCATCTTCCTTTTCCAAGGCATCGGATTCAGCAATATTTTTTTGTTCCTGCAGAAGATTTTGGAGAAGAGTATATTCTTCACGAATAATTCGTTTTTCTTCCCCTTCACATTCGCGGCGCCTTTGTTCCGAGACCAGATCGCGTTTGATCTCTTCAAGATTTTTTTGCGCTTCGAGCTTTTGATTTTCTAATTCATAAATTCTTGCATTAATTTTATGAAGTTCCGAATGATAAGTAGCCTCTCTTGAAGCAAGTGAAGCCTTCAGATCGTTAACAGTTCTTTGCTGTTGTTCGAAAGATTCATTTTTTTCTTCGCTTTCATTCGAAATATATTTAAGTTTTTCTTCAAGGCCTGCAATGTGCCGGATCAATCCTTGTTTTTCTTCATGATCTTTAATCCGGTCTCCGCTTTCTTTTTCCAGAGCCTCTATTCTGTTTTTGTATTCATCTAACGTCCGGATTTTTTCATCTAACTGATCTCTCAATTCAGAATTTTTTTGCTTTAGAGGCCTAAGATATCCCACCTCATCGGAAATCATGAGAATCTCGGATTGCAGTGACCTGTTTTCCTCTTTCAAAGAGTCGGAAGATTTTTTTATTTCATTAACAATCTGTTCTTTAGAATGAATTTCTTGGGTCAGCACATCAATTTTTTTGAGCAATTCGAAACGTTTTTCGGCTTCTCTGTCTAACTCTAAAGTCAGAGTGATCCCTTTAGTTTTTTCCGCATCCAGTTCTTCATGAATTGCATTTTGCCCTGCTACCCATTCATCTTTTTCCGATTTTAATTTTCCAAGAGATTCCGAGTAAGATTCATATTCTGTTTCCAGCTGTTGTTTTTGAAGGAGAGCCTCTTCATTTTTTTCGCGTAAAAAGCGAATGACCCTTTCCAGCTGTCGCCCGTGTTGCAATGAATCTTCAAAATTCTTTTTTAACTCCGTTTGTTCTTTTTCTAAAAGAGAGTGTTCATTTCTGATTTTTTCCAGTTCTACATGATTTTTTTGTAGAGCTTGATGAGAAGTTTTTAAGTGTAGTAGATTTTGTTCCGTCTCTTGCAGAGTATTTCTTAATTCATCAATTTCTTTTTGCCGTTCCACTTCACGATTATACAAGTCGGAGAAACGATTTTCCTGTTTCAATAATTCAGCTTCTTTTTCGGCAATTTCCTCTCGGAGTCGGTCGGATTTTTCCGCCTCTTTTCTATGTAATTCCGAATCATTTTTTGCCCGGTCGATCTCATTTTTACTATGAGCAAGCTCTCTTTCCCGATCAATTTTTTCCTGTTTAGCTCGCTCAATCAGATCTTTTAGAGCTGTTTGTTGTCCTCGTAAAGCTTTGGTTTCCTCTTGAGCATCTCCCAAAGCGGAAAGGGAAAGTAAATGCTGTTGCTTAAGTTTTTTATAGGAATCCTGTAAATTGACAAACTCTTCCTCTAAATGGATAGAAGAAGGTTTCGGATATTGATCGGGAGGATATGTCTCCGGATCGGAAATTCTTTCTTCTAAGGTTTTTAATTTAGATTCAAGTATCTTATTTTTTTTCTTCTCGTAAAATAAAGCTGCAAGAGCTTCTTCTTCCGTAGAGGATGTTTTTACAGGATGTTCCAAAATGCATTCTCCGTTTTTTCTAAACCGACTCAACGACAAGATAATCGTTTGATGAAAAAACTTCTAGATTTTCTTTGAATAAAACACTATATATAATCACTTTTAAAAGAGTATACTTAATAAAAATCCTTGTATACTCTGTATCATTTTGAGATAAATGAAGGATGTTTACTATGCTGAATCCGGAAAATATTATTATACGAATGCCCAATTGGCTGGGCGATCTCGTGATGGCAACACCGCTTCTCACCGACTTACGCAATCGATTTCCCCAAGCGAGGATCACGGCGATGTGTCAGGCAAACGTCGCACCTCTTTTAGAACATGAACCCGCTATCGACGAAATCCTCAGCTTCAAAAAACCGGATCGCTGGATACACGGGAATTATCGCGATATCATTCAACCGATCCGTTACGGGAATTTTGATACGGGAATTCTCACCACCAATTCTTTTTCCTCCGCATGGTGGTTTTTTTGCGGCCGCGTTCATAATCGCATAGGATTTTCAGGCAACCTGCGAAGCTTGCTACTTAACAAAAGTATCGCTTTACCGCAAAATAAAGAACTGCAACACCAGACAAAGACCTATAAAGCTCTTCTTACTCCTTTGGATATTCCTATCTCAAACACACCTATCTCTCTTACAGTCACCGATATAGAAAAAGAAGATGCTAAAAAATTTCTCGCAAAAAAAGGAATTTTTCCGGGTGAACATACCATCATCGGAATCAATCCGGGAGCCGCCTACGGATCAGCCAAATGCTGGCTGCCTGAACGTTTTAAAGAACTTACAAAAAAACTACTGACCGATCCCTCTGTCCGAGTTCTGTATTTCGGCGACCGGATAGGAGCACCGCTTGTGGAAGGAATTTGTGCCGATATGCCATCCGGAGTATTTGACCTGGCAGGAAAAACCACGATACGGGAACTGATGGCCATCATGACACAATGCAACGCCGTCTTAAGCAATGACAGCGGACCCATGCATATCGCAGCCGCGTTAAAAATCCCTCTTGTTGCCCTTTTCGGCTCCACCAGTGCGATTAAAACAGGCCCTTATGAACACGGCACGGTAATTCATAAGCATGTACCCTGCTCCCCCTGCTATTTACGGACATGCCCTACGAAATTTAATTTTGTATGCATGAAACAAATTCAGGTAAACGAAGTATACGAGGCCCTTCTCAAAGAGACCTCCGGAAAAATCCTCACAGTGTAAAGTTAAGGAAAAATATGCTATTACGAGTCTTTCTATTCAGTTTTTTTATGTGGAGCACAATCCCTATGACGGAAGCAACCGAAAAATCTCTTCTTACCTATGAACAAGCCGTTTCCAAATTGACCGATATAGGACAAATTCATCTGATGAATTTTTGGAGTCGCCTTACACCCGAAGAGAAAAATGTACTTTTATCGGATATAGCAAAAATTAACGGACCCGATCTCGATAAATTGCAATCCGTTGTCCAAGAGCCGGACATTGATTCCGATTACGATCCTTTCCTCCGTTTCACTAGAGTCTCGGATATAGATTTCAGAGCGGAAGGGATCGATTTATGCCGTCAGGGCAAAATCGGCGTCGTGATTACAGCAGGGGGACAAGGGACACGACTCGGTTTGAACGGTCCTAAAGGATGCTATCCCGTTTCTAATGTGCGACATAAAAGCCTTTTTCAACTTTTTGCAGAAAAAATTTTCTATGCCGGAAAACTAACCGGATGCAAAATTCCGGTAGCCGTCATGACCTCTAAAGAAAATCACCTGCAAACAACGAAATATTTTGAAGAGCATAATTATTTTCAATTGGACAAAGAGCAAATCTCTTTCTTCGAACAATCCGAAGCATGGTTTTTAGACGGGGACAACAATTTATTTTTAAATACCCCTTTTTCCGTTGCAAAAGGTCCTGACGGTAACGGAGCTTTTTTCCAAAGTTTTGTGAATTCCGAAATATGGACCAAATGGAAAAAAGCGGGAGTGGAATATGTCAATTATATCCAGATTGACAATCCCCTTGCTGATCCGGTGGATTTCAATCTCATGGGATATCACAACGACAAAAAAAATGATGTGACGATAAAATGTGTTGCCCGATTGAATCCCGATGAAAAAGTAGGTGTCATAGTCCAAAGTGACAAAAAGGTCCGGGTCATCGAATATTCCGAGATTTCTGAAAAGGCACGTAATGAACAAAATGAAAACGGCGAATTGAAATATCTATGTGCCAACATCAGTCTTTTTTGTATGAACATGGATTTCATTCAGTCAGTCGCAGAAAATTCGGATAGTATACTCCCTTACCACATTGCCAATAAATTTACGCAACATGTTGATAATAAAGGATTTATAATCACATCCGGAGTCCCTTTCGCTAAGAAATACGAAAAATTTGTGTTTGATATGCTTCCCTCATCCGAGCGTATAGAAGCTCTCCTCTATGAAAGAGCCGACTGTTTTGCCCCATTAAAAAATCGTACGGGTCCGGATAGTGAAGCGACTGTCAAAACAGCATTGTTGGAGTCCGATCGAAATCTTTGGAAAAAAATTATGAATACCGAACCGCCGGAAGGGGTTTTTGAACTTTCACAGAAATTTTACTACCTACCCCTAACGATCGCAGACGGATATAAAAAAATCTCTCACTCTACAGATCCATATATTGAATTTTCCGGAGGACTCTAAATGAAAATCGGTTTTTTAGGCACAGGTGCGTGGGGATATTGCCTGGCTCGTTTATTGTCCGGAAAAGGGCACAAAGTCACCTCTTGGTCTATTGATGCCAATCAAATAGAGTTATTAAAAAAAACCGATACTCAAATTAGTTTTACAGAAAATTTAGAAGAGGCCCTTGAAGATGCCGAGATGATTGTGGAATCGGTCACCTCGAAAGGGATAAGACCGGTTTTTGAACAAATAAAAAAAATCAAAATTCCGGAATGTCCGATGGTAATTACCTCGAAAGGAATCGAACAGAATACAGGATTGATCTTGCCGGATATTCTGTTAGAAATTTTTGGGGAGAAATCTAAAGATAAAATAGCCATCATCAGCGGACCAAGCTTTGCAGACGATGTGATCAGAGGTTTACCTGTTTCTGTAGTGGGAGCATCTTTTTTTCGCGAGACTATGATCAATGTATGCGATCTGTTTACTACCGAAACTTTTCGTGTATATCCGAATGCCGATATTGTCGGAGTTTCCTATGGCGGTGCTTTAAAAAATATCATCGCCATTGCCTGTGGAATATCGGGAGGATTGTCTTTGGGAGATAGCTGCAATGCCGCTTTAATCACCCGAGGACTCCATGAAATTTCTAAACTTGCAGTCGGTTGCGGAAGCAAGCCGGAAACATTATATGGTCTTTCAGGTATGGGAGATCTCTGTCTGACTTGCGGGTCTATTTTGAGTCGTAACTATAGATTCGGCTCTCTTTTAGCTCAAGGAAACTCTCCCGAAGAGGCAAAAAACAAAATCGGCATGGTTGTGGAAGGTGCCTATACCTGTTTATCAGCACTCCAAATCGGAAAAAAATTAGGCATTTCTATGCCGATCACCGAAACAGTGTATAAAATCATCTACGAGAA
>JABDBB010000078.1 GCA_013288845.1 Chlamydiota bacterium
GATGAGAGGTCTGATGGGAAATTTTGACCATACTTTTACGGCGACCATGGTGGGATCGAGAAAAACGGTCCCATGGTTGGCTAAAAAAAGGACTCCTGTGTCAGGGAATTTTTTTTGTATTTCATCAAGACCTTGAACTTCAATTTTGTATCGAAACCAAAAAGCGCATCGAAAAAAAAGTATAATGAGGTAGCTGACGATATTTTTCACGTTTGTTCTCCGGTCTCAATAAATTAGTTATATTCTCTTATTAAGGTCATTAAAATCAAGTAAACGATCTCATTTATCCTGTAAAGGAAGCCCCTGATGCACGTATTAATTATTGACAGAAAGCAGGCTCATCCTGAAGATGGGGATTAGAGGGGGCGGAAAGTATTCATGCCTTATGTGATAAGAAATGAGTATACTATATAGAGACACTAAAAGGAATAGCATTTTGATAATCAGCACCTTGGCATTAGTCATTGGATTTACGCTTACTGTATTATCTTTTTTTGAGATGTGCACATCCGCCTGTGTTGAAGGACATAAATTTAGAATATTTTCTTTAAAATTTGAGCATTTCGGTTTGATATTTTTTTCCGGCCTATTGCTTTCTCATTTTTTAGGATTTTTCTACCCTTTTTTTTCCGCGCTTACCGGATATTTACTGGCGGCGGCGATGGGTGCCGAGGTTTATTTTATTTATATACAGAAATTTATTATAGGAAACTTGTGTCCGCTGTGTCTCGGTATTGCTTTTTCACTGGCTGTTGCAGCGGGGGCCTATTTTTATAAGTATTTAAAAAAGAGTATTTTAACATACAAAGAAGGGATAACAATGGGAAATAGTATAAAAAAAGGACTTTCAGGATTTACAGCCTTATTTTTCGGATTTATCCTTGCGTTCACGGGAACTCATAAAATCAATGCATCGGAAGAATTGCAAACAACTTTAAAAGACAGCATCACTTTCGGCGACAGTACAAGTCCTATTGAAGTATATGTCTTTACCGACTGGTTTTGTCCCGCTTGCTTAGTGACTGAAGGTGACATTGAAAAAGTGGCGCCAAAAATTGAAAAAATTGCGAAGTTGTATTTCATTGATGCATTTATTCATGATGAGTCTATGAATTTCATTCCCTACAACCTTTCTTTTATGGTGAATAATAAACCCGTTTATTTCGAATTGCGCAATGCTTTGATCAAACTGGCAGAAAATACAAAAAGTCCTTCAGAGACTCAAGTGCAAATGGCAATTAAACCGTACGGAGTAACCTACAAAGAAATGAGTTATCGGGATATCGCCATTGCCGCAAAAATGTTTCGGACTTTGAAAAAACAATTCGCCATTACCGGAACTCCTGCCATTGTTGTGATCAATACCAAAACGAAAAAAGGCAAAAAATTGATCGGAACTTCAGATATTACCGAAACCAAAATCATGGATGCCATCAATACCTTAAAAGGTTAGTATGGACAGTATGGACAGTATGGACAGTATGGACAGTATGGACAGTATGGACAGTATGGACAGTATGGACAGTATGGACAGTATGGACAGTATTATTGTTGGTTTTTGATGCTTATTAGTCTATAATAAAACGCTCTTTTTGTTGTCCATGTTGTCCATGTTGTCCATTACACTTAAACACTTTTCACAACGGCAATCACGGCTTTTTCTCCGTTCAGATCCCACTCGATTCCGCCTGAAGAAATTTGTCTGAAATGCACTGCGTCCGCCAAAACTTCATTGTTGATATAGGCGCCGTGAACTTTGAAACAATTTTTTATTACGTCGCTTGCATCCACAGTGATTTCTATACGATCGGTCACGGCAAAATCCATGTCGCGTCGCATTGTGTTCACTTTATTGACAATTTCTCTGGCGAATCCTTCCAGAATCAATTCATCATTCAAAACTGTATCTAAAACAATGGTGATATTGGCGCTATTAGAAGCCGCAAATCCCTCTTTTACCTGACGGGAGACCTCTACATCTTCCGCTTTGATTTCAAAAGAATCTGATCCGACGGAAATAACACGAGTTTCCCCGTTTTCCAGAGCCTGTAGGTCTTGTTTTGTAAAGTTATTGATCAGCTTTTGGACATCGTTCATATGCTTGCCCACTTTTCTGCCCAGAGTCCTGAAGTTCGGTTTTGCTTTGACTTGAACGTAGGTATCTTCATTATTTTCAAATTGAATCTCTTTTACATTCAGCTCTTCGGCAATCAAATGACTTTGCTCTTTCAGGAAAGAAAGAACATTTACATCATTAGAAACTACAGTAGCTTTTTGTAGAGGCTGACGTACCTTTAATTTATGTTCCTTTCTGAGAGAATGCCCTAAACTCACAGCGGTTTGTACAGCTGCCATTACCTCTTCTAAATGAAAATCTCTCTCCGCCTGATTATAGGTAGGGAATCGACACAGGTGCACGGAGTCGGACATCGGAGGATTTCTCAAATTCATATAAATTGCTTCCGTAAGAAACGGAATAAAAGGTGCGGCGATTTTACATAAATCTAAAAGAACACGATAAAGAGTGGCAAAAGCCTGATCGCGATCTGCAGTATGCTTGTCTTTCCAAAAACGACGACGCGAGCGACGGATATACCAATTTGTCAGTTGATCGACAAATCCGACAAACGGTTCTACCGCTTCACTTAAATCGTAGCGATCCATCCCCTTTTCGACATCTTCGATCAGTTTATTTAGTCGGGACAGAATCCAACGATCGATCATAGCATCGGGCAGTTCATTTTCTTTACCGTTCGAATCGTTGTCCGGTGTCCATTCATAAATTTTGGCATAGGTAATAAAAAAGCTATAGGCGTTCCAAAAAGGAATCAGCACTTGTCTTAAAACAAGCTCCACGCCGGATTCCTTGAAACACATGTCTTCTGCGCGGACGGCAGGACTGTGCATCATGTAGAGGCGGATGGCATCGGCTCCGTATTTTTTTACCACATCCATCGGATCCGGATAATTCCTAAGGCGTTTACTCATTTTAGATCCGTCTTCGGCCAGAACGATTCCGTTTACAATTACGTTTTTAAAAGCCGGTTTATCAAAAAGAGCTGCACTCAGTACCGTAAGAGTGTAAAACCATCCTCTAGTCTGATCTAATCCCTCGGCAATAAAATCTGCCGGAAAATTATCGTGAAATGAGTCTTTATTTTCGAAAGGATAGTGATTCTGCGCATAAGGCATGGAGCCCGATTCAAACCAACAGTCAAAGACCTCCGGAATACGTTTGAATTGCTTTCCGTTTTTTTCGATGATGAGATCATCGATAAAATGCCTGTGTATATCATCTATAGACTTTCCGGTGTGTTGCTCTAAATCTGCCACGCTTCCGATGACAAGGACCTCTCCGTCTTCGGAGCGCCAAATCGGGATGGAAGTCCCCCAATATCTGTTTCTGCTGATCGCCCAATCTCTGGCCCCTTCAAGCCACTTACCGAAACGACCGTGTTTGATGTGTTCCGGGGTCCAATGAATTTGTTTATTTGCTTCGATGAGTTTATCTTTAATTTTTTCTACGGCAATAAACCATGTTGTGACCACTTTGTATATCAGAGGAGTATCGGATCTCCAGCAAAACGGATAGCGGTGACGGAAAGTGGTGTGATGAAAGACCCTTCCTGAAGCTTTTAGCCTTTTTATGATGTCTTTGTCGGCATCTTTTACGAATAAACCTGTATATTCAGGAATTTCTTTAGTAAATTGCCCGTTATTGTCTACCGGACATACAAGTTCAATCCCCTCTCTTTTGCAGGCAAAAAAGTCCATTTCTCCGAAAGCCGGAGCAGAGTGTACTAATCCCGTTCCGTCTTCTAACGAAACGCTCGGTTCCATAATGACTCTGAAAGCCCCTTGTGCACCTCTTTCTACAAAATAAGGGAACAGAGGACTATAACGCATTCCTTCCAGTTTTTTGCCTTTAAAACGATCTATTATTGTGTAGACATCTTCCGATTTAAAGTATTGCGATAAGCGCGCTTCGGCAAGGATATAGCAGGCGCCCGTCACAACGTCTGATATTTTCACATAATCCATTTCCGGTCCCGCCATAATCGCGAGATTGGAAACGAGGGTCCACGGAGTTGTTGTCCATATCAGAAGAGAGCAATTTTCTTCTCCCGCCAACTGAAAAGAGACTGTGAGGGAAGGGTCATCTACATCCTTATAATTTTCGGAAGCTTCGAAATTAGAAAGCGGCGTTCCCAATTTTGCCGAGAAGGGCATGACTTTGTATCCCTCGTAGACAAGACCTTGATCAAAGAGACGACTGAATACCCACCATACCGATTCCATAAAAGGAAGATCCATGGTTCTGTATGATTGTTCGAAGTCCACCCATCTGCCCATTCTGTTTACGACAGTTTTCCATTCCGCTGTATAGCGTAGGACAATTTTTCGACACTCTTCATTAAAATTGGCTATGCCGAATTCCTCTATAGAGTGAGCTCCCGAAAGATTGTGACTTTTTTCGATTTCGTTCTCTACCGGCAGACCGTGGCAATCCCAACCGAATCGTCGCGGAACACAAAATCCCTTCATGGTTTTATATCGAGGGATTACATCCTTGATTGTTCCCGCCAATAAATGACCGTAATGGGGAAGTCCCGTTGCAAAGGGGGGGCCGTCATAAAAAGAAAAATGAGGATTATATGTATGTTTTTCGATAGAGCGTTGAAAGACATTGTGCCTTTCCCAAAAATTCAATATTCTCAGTTCTCTCTCTTCGAAAGTTTCGTTTTCTATCTCTTTAAGCATATAGTCCTCAATTTAAGGAAATTTTTTTGAAGCATTCAATATTTTTATTTGCCGGATTAACTATTCGATTTCATCCAGGGGAAAAACAGCACATCTCTGATAGAATGTGAGTTTGTAAACAACATCATCAGCCGGTCAATTCCGATCCCGACACCACCTGTAGGCGGCATTCCCTGACAAATCGCTTCCAAAAATTCCTCATCCAGCGGAGCAGCCTCTTCATCTCCCGAATCTCTCCGTTTCTGCTGCCCTTCAAGAAGTTCTCTTTGTAGAAGAGGGTCGTTCAGCTCTGTGTAGGCATTGCAAATTTCTCCGCCCAGGATAAAGCTTTCGAAACGCTCGATGAGTCCCTGTTTTTTGAGAGTCGGATCTCTATGTAATTTACAAAGAACCGTAGTTTCTACAGGATGATCGATGATGTGATGAGGTTGAACGAGAGAAGGCTCTACAAAAACCTCGAATAAAGCGGCGATCATCAGTCCCCTTGAAAGAACAGCTAGTTTTTCCGGGGCAACCTGTCCGCTTTTTTTAAGCATTGCTTTCATTTCGTCAT
>JABDBB010000079.1 GCA_013288845.1 Chlamydiota bacterium
TCATTTGCCAGGGTTTTGCAAAGCCCTCTGCAGCAAATTGAATCGCTTTTTTTTTGTAGGAACCGTTGATGCTATCGATAAGGTTCATCATTTTTTTGTGATCCTCTCCCATATTGGCTTTAGAAAAAAGGTCCGGTTGATAGCATTTTTCGGAAATAAGACCGCCTAAAATGACTCCGCATTTTCTATAGGCAGATTTTTCACAATATATTTGATTGAGAGCTGCCTTGGCATATTCAATGAGAGCCGGACTGTAGGAAGTCGGTTCGGAAAAAATAATTTTTCCCGTATTTATTCCCGATTTATACGGATGAAAGACCACAAAGACCAACATGAAAGAGGCAAGAGACTTTTGTTTTCGCAATTTTTCAGCAGCGCGACCGGCATAAAAAGAAACCGCTTCGTTCAGATGTTCTTTAGATGTCACCGATGAGGCAAATGATCGGGAGCAGGTAATAGATTGTTTTCCGGTCGGTGCCCGGTCTAAAGGAAGACAGGAAATTCCACGCAGTTCCCATACCGTTCTCAATCCGGTCACCGAAAAATTTGTTCTGATCCAAGGATCATTCCGAACAGTTAATTCAGCTGCAAAACGTATACCGGATCCGTATAATTTTTTAGAGATCCGATAACCGATTCCCCAAATCTCTTCGACAGGATATTGCAAAAGAATTTCGGTGTGATTTTTTTCATCAATCAGAAAAACTCCGGAAGAATTCGACGTTTTCTTCGAGAGATTATTGGCCATTTTTGCGAGAGTTTTTGTGGCTCCTATGCCGATAGAAACAGGAATTCCGGTCCACATTTTAATTTTTTCGCGCAGTTCTATCGCATATTCTTTTTTATTCGGAACATCGAAATCTAAAAAAGCTTCATCGATAGAATAAATTTGCACTTCCGGAGAAAATTCCTGAAGACCGGACATGACACGAGATGACATATCGCCGTAAAGAGCGTAATTAGAGGAGCGGACGATAATTCCATATTTTTTTATGAGGTCTTTGCATTCAAAAAAAGGGATTCCCATAGGAACTCCGAGAGCTTTGGCTTCATTTGAACGAGAGATAACACAACCGTCGTTATTGGACAGGACGATGACAGGTTTATTTTCTAACTTAGGATCAAAAACCCGTTCACACGATACATAAAAATTATTACAGTCAATCAGAGCAAACATTTTCTTAGAGTTTTCGGATGACATAAGTGACCGTTCCCCAAATTTTGAAATCTGCATATTCATCGATTTTTATGGTAGGAAAAGAGGGATTTTCAGGAATTAAATAGATTCCCGAAGAGTTTTTTCTATATTTTTTTACGGTGAATTCGCTGTTGATTACAGCGACCACAATTTTTTCATTTACGGGAGGAAGTGAACGGTCTACAACGAGAATATCTCCGGATCCGATCATTTTTTCCATAGAATCGCCGGTAACTCTTACAAAAAAAACAGAGGCGCGTCGGTGTCCGCCGACCAATTCATTCAGATCGAGTTGCGTTTCTACATAATCATCAGCAGGAGAAGGGAATCCGGCCGAGACTGCGGTCATAAAAAGAGGGATCGTATCCGAAAACTTTTCGGAAGACTCAGGCGATTCTATCATTGTAATTTTTATATCGGAATGCTTATTCATTTTCTTTAATTAGTAAATTAGAATCATTATACTAAAACCGTTAGACATTATAAAGAGGAATCCGGAAAAGGAAATTTTATTATATCTTTTACGAGTAGTAGTAATTGAGCTCTTCGTTTTTTTTGAGTCCGATCACTCGCCAGTTTAATCGAAGACCATACCGGTCGATATGAATACTTCCGAAATAGGTATCTTCTCCGCAAAGGTGAGAGTCTATAGAGGCGAGTGAGTGCTTTCCGGAAGGGGCCAGATGAAAAAGAAAAACGGGCCGGTCGGGTCCGCGGCGAAGATGTTCCAAAGAGATGACACCGGCTTTGCGATCTAAGGTCCAACGGAAGGCATTGCTAAAGCTGACTTCCGGTCCCCGGTTGTTTTGCCATGTGCCTTTTTCATTGAAAATGAGGATGTCGCTTCCTTCTTTTAACACGAAGACCTCGCCTTTTCCTTTTCCGTTCCAACCCGATTCGTCTTTGGATTTTGTGGCAGCATTAAAAAGGAGTCGACTGACGTCCGAGAGTTTGTCCCAAAATTTTAAGACGAGCTGCGTTTTATTTTCTCCGTTTTCCGGAAGGATGGTGAGGTCTTCCTTTACGACGTAGTACTCTCTTTTTTCATGAGCGGGCAATAAGGTGTATGCTTTTTTGAGGAGTTGTTCCAGTTCGTTCAAAAGGGGGTATGCCGGATTGAATTGGTAAATCCTTGTTTTTCCTTCGAAATAGCTTGTGATGAGTTCTCCTTTTTCGAGGCGATTGAGAGCTTTTTGGAGAGGGGTGAGAGAGGTTTTGAGGACCCGGTGGAGTTGTGTTCCGTAGCATCTGCTGTTTACGAAAAGGAAGAGGAGAATTTTTTGGATATTTTTGTTACCGCACAAGGCTTCGAGCATAGTGGATCCGTTTTCGATTATTTCTAATAATCCCGGTTTATAAACTACTTTATAGGTTAAAAACAAGGGTTTTTAGGATTTTTTGTGTAATAACACACATAATTTCACAAAAAAACAATAAAATCGAGAAAAAAACACCCACGCAAAGCTATAATTTTGCGCGGGTGTTTTGAAAAATTGATGTAAAGCGGATTTACTCGCCTGTTTTAGTCTCCGTCTCCGGAGATACCGGAGGTAAAGGAGGAGCCAAGGTCTTAGGTTTAGGTGCATATTTTGCATAAAATATTATAGCTGCATTCAGTTCTTCTTTTGCTTTCGTGTAACATGCGAGCATGTTACGATGAGTATTTTTTTCGTCTTCATTGAATAAGCCGGATTTTCCCAACTCAATTAAATGGGAATATTTCTTTTCCTTAGCCTTCAATTTCTCTTGCACCTGACCCGATTCAGCAAAAAAACTGCCCACCTTACCGGCATATCTTTGAGTTTTAGCATTCAATCTATCAATTTTTCCCAATTCTGCTTTTAGCGGCAAAGCAAGATCAGAAAATAAATGAACTTTTTTCGATAGCATGGATTTGCCATACGAGCTGTTATTTATATGACTCAATATAAAATAAGCAGCGATTGCCCCACCGAGAATAGTCAAAGAGGAAACGAGAACAAGCGGAGCTAAAATCCAAGCACTGTTGCAGAAAAGAAGGATGGCAGCCATCCCTAATAAAATCCCTAATGCTTTAAGTGAAACAAGAAAAGATACCTGTACGAAACCATGGATCATTGCTATTGTTGTGTCTTTCACCGGATTTTTTTTTGCTTGTTCCAAAGCTTTCATAAGATCGGTATATTTTTTTCCTTTTTTCTCTAATTTTATCCTTAAATCCGGAAGATTTGATCCCAATTTTTTAAATATTTCCAGTGTGTTTGCACTGAATGCCTGAGGTCGTTCAGGTGACCTTGTCTGATTTTGAATTGCAATCGATTCACTTGAACTCATGTGATTTGGCGAGGTTGATACCATGGTTTTTCCTTATTATAATCATAAAAATAATTCTCATATTTTAAACAAAAATAATTAAAGAAATATTAATTATTTATTAATTTAAACTATTAATAATCAGAATTAATAAAAAAAATAATCAATAACATTCTATTCAGAAATCAATTTGTATCAATATTTTTTGATTGCAAAAAAAACCAAAATTACAAAAAATAATTTTTAAATTTTCATCAACCGGGAAGGTAAACTATGGCAATGCAAGCAACAAGCGGAGCTCTTCAATCTTTCAATCCTTATTCGGCAGGCGGTTTCAAAACCGGGGCAATGATTCCGTCCCGAGTATCCCAAAACGGAGCTATAACACGTAAAGTAAACGGCCAAATAGTCACTTTTGTAGACATCGATTTTTCCAAATTCAATGCAAAGACACCCGTACATTGGTTACAGGAGGAATCCGTTACCGGTTTAGGGAAAATTTTTGACGGGATTTTTGGTATAGGAAACAGACAAAGTGTTTATGGCAAAGTTTCAAATTATGTAACCGGATTCTTTAGTTCAACAAAATCGGATTTACCTGCTTCTGAATTGCCTTCTATAAAAAAGAGGGGGGATATAGAGCGTGAGGTTGAAGAGTATTTGAATAATAATCCTCAATTTTCGGTTGAAAGAGACTTTCCCTGTTGTTCAGGTTATTGGGGATATCCGGGACTTCCGCCCGGCTTATACTATTCACAAGAATGCCTGGTGCAATCCAATGATTCTTTTTATAATTTAGGAGAACAATCTAACGATCCGAAAGAATTTGCGATTTCTTTTCAAAGATGCCTTGCCGACGTAGTCGTGAATAAATATTTTGATGAGGTAGCATCCTCTCGAGCTGCAAAAATTTGTGATTTTGAACTCAACAACGGAATAGAGTTTACCCTTCTTGCAGGCCCGTCTAATAATCTTCAACAGATAGAATTTAGTGTTTCAGGAGGCATATTTGCCGAAATGTTTGCTGATCAGGAAACGATTCTTTTTTCACAAGCACTTATAGACACATGCTATGAAGAAAATCTTACTCAACAAACAAATTTGTATCCTAACGCATCGACAATCTCTGAAGGAAATACCGCCGCAGGCACTTACAATGTGAACTATCCAAATGAATTCTGTACCAATAGTTATTCTTTCCAAACCTGGGAATTAGCACTTGCTGAAGATCCGAGTGTCTCTTCTCTTTATGCTTCTTATTTTACGGACCTGTATATGGGTTGCAGTATTGAGAAGGTGAATGAATATTTTTCGGGAATCGAACGGAATGCGACATGTGCTTTGCTTGACACAAGTGTTCAAGTGCTCCCCTATTCCATTGCTCCTTACGGCAATTTTACCATAACGGCAGTGCAAGGATTTCTTCCCGATCAACTTACATCCGAATTCATGGCCGGAGTGATAGGAGAATGTTATACTCAAAGCTATAAAGCCTATCGGGCAAAACAAAACACTTTAAATATAATGTTTGTTACTGTGGGACTCATTACCGTTCCGATATTCCTCTGTTTAAGCGGCTGTGTTATATGGAACAGAAAAAATTTGGCAGAGAAAGTAAAAATCCTAAGCTGCAATATAAACCTTACGCGTTAAGCTAAGATCATAATGCTCGACAATAAGATTCTGTAAATAACTAATAGTTAACT
>JABDBB010000080.1 GCA_013288845.1 Chlamydiota bacterium
TTGAAAAAAAGTGTGCGGTATTTCTTATGTCATAAAATTTATTAATTGGTTGAATTAAGAAAATTTCAACTCGCGCAGCGTTTGGAGGGAAGTGACTCGTCACCGATTTGCCCTCGCATCGACTTGTCGATGCGGTTTCGAAAATTTAGAGATTAATTTTTGAACGAATTTCTGAATATCTATAAACACAAAATATCGCTTAAAATGCCTCGACAAGTCGAGTCGAGGGCAAAGCGGTGACGAGTCACCGCACTCCAAACGCTGCGCGAGTTCAATTACTTCTTATTTAAATTAGTTCGGATGCTACGTAATTGTATAAATTTTTCCCTCTTTCTGTCAGACGATATCGATCCTGTTCTTTTGACAATAATCCGTCTTCGAGCAAACGGGAAAGCATACTATAAGTATTTTCATCAAGACGCCCATGATGCAAAGTAAACTCGTTGAGATCTACTCCTGTAGTTAGTCGCATAGCCACTACAAAAAGTTCTCTTCTCCTTTCTTCATGAGAGAGTCCGTCAGAAGCAAGGGCAGGACTCTCATTCGTATTGAGTTTTTCCACATATTTATTTAAATGCGGGATATTTTGAAAACGCTGCCCTTCCCAATAACTATACGAAGAAGGGCCGAACCCTAAAAAAGGTCTGCCTAACCAATAGCCGGTGTTGTGTTTTGAATAAAAACCGTCTTTAGCAAAAGCAGAAATTTCGTATTGTTTAAGTCCTATAGACTCAAGCATAGTGCCCGCTTTTGTATACATCTCCAATCCTGTCTCTTCATTAGGCATGGATTTAGACAGTTTATCTCTGTTTTTATAAAAAACAGTGTGCTCTTCAATTGTTAAATTATATAGAGATAGGTGAGAAATCGGCAATCCCTCTACTTTAGTGAGGGTTTTTTCCCACAAAGCAAGAGATTGATTTGGTAAATCGTACATAAGATCGATAGAGATATTGACAATACCGGCAGCATAGGTGTGATGAACAGCAGACAATGCTTTATTTGCATCATGCCTACGGGTCAAGACGGACAATTCTGAATCATCAAAAGACTGCACTCCTATACTGACCCGATTGATTCCGGCTTTCCTATATCCGGTCATGAGTTCTTCTGTCACATCTTCCGGATTAGCCTCTATGGTGATTTCGATTTTTTCATTGAGGGGGAAAGAGTTGTCGACGAGTGAAAGGAGTTCGGCAATTCTTTCCGGACCGAAAAGTGCGGGAGTGCCTCCTCCGAAATAGATTGTGGAGAGTTTCCGGTTCCGGATGTGCGGAAGCCGGAAAAACCATTCTTTTTTAAGAGCTTCCATCAGAAGATTTTTATATTCTTCTTTATCGGGTATGACGTAAAAGTGACAATAGTCACACTTGCGTTTGCAGAACGGAATATGAAAATAAAGACTTAATTCATCCGGAGAGGCTAAAGGAATTACCATTCATTTGCTTCAGGATCAATGATGTCTTTGAATCCGCGGCGCCACCGATTTTTATCACTAAAGAAAGACTCTTCTTCATCTTCCACATAGGTAGCATCTTCGGAGTCATCTTCCCGTTCTTCTATCACGGATGATTCCGATTCGGTATGTTCCGGTTCATGTTCATAGGCTGTATCGCCGATTGTTTGTGCAGACTCACTAATGTCTATATCGGGAATGGAGGGCATTTCGGTATAGCCGGCTCTTCCTTGTTGTCTTTTGGGGGGAGTGAAATCGTTTGTGTCGCCGCTTTCTTTCAGGAATTGCAATCTTTCTTTTTCTTCTTCAATTTTTGCTCTGATTACATCGATTTCTTCTTTATGCCTTTCCATGTCATTTTTAGGAACCAACCCTAACTTCAACCATTGTTCTAAATCCAATAGTTCCTGCTCTAATTTTTTTAATCTTTCACTCTTAATTTGTCTCATCAGTCACTCAAAATTATAAAGCCGGAGGCAGCTTTGGGTTAAGGTTTTTTTTTGAACTAAATGCTAAAGCAAAAAAGGGAAGAATCTCTTAAAAAAGAGTTCTTATTTTTTATTTTAAAAAAGTCACTTTTTTCAATCAAGTAGTAGTATACCGGAAAACCGGAATTTACGCACCGGCATCTTTAAATTTTATGATTCTCTATATAAGGAGATTTAAGATATCGAACAAGAGAAATAAAAACCAGGAAATTTATTTCTACAAAAAGATATAGGTAAAAAAATGATTCACCTCCTTTGCCGAATCCATAACTGTGAAGACCGGTTCCTAAAATATAATTCACCCCATACCAGGTAAAACCGACTACTGTCAATCCTACGATAGAAGAAATTGCAAGTCCGAAATCCCGGATGATTTTAAAATAATAGGCATGAATGCTGATCAGATAGGTACAAGCTGTAATAAAAGCCCATGATTCTTTCGGATCCCAATCCCAAAAACGACCCCAACTTTGCGCAGCCCAAACTCCCCCAAGAATTGTGCCGGGAATGAGGAGTCCGAGTCCTATCAGAATAGAATAAAGGATTGTTTTACCGGTGTTTTCTAAAAAAGTTTCCCGGATTTTTGGAAAAATCGAAGCGGCAAGATAAAGATGTCCCAAAATCCCTGCCAAAATAAAAGCCCCATAACTACTGACGACCGCCAACACATGAACAGTAAGCCAAAAACGGGAATTGAGGACGGCCCGTACATTTTCCGGATCCAAATTTATATTGCTGAATTTCAAAAGGGCGAACAAAACGGAAGCTCCGATACAGGCACAAAAAATGGGAATTGTCGTCCTGTAAAATATGCTGATAGAAAATCCGGAAAGAACGGCTATCCAAGGAACAAACAGCACTGTTTCAGCCATGTTTGATACGGGAGGACCTGATAAAAGATAACATCGTGCAATTAAATAGGCTGTATGAAGAAAAAAGACACAAAAACAGAGAAAAGAAGCGGTGAATGAGAGGGTGCGTCGGGGATATAAATAAGAGATCATAAAAAAAAGTATACAAAGAGAATAACTAAGCCATAAGTATAGAGCTATCGGAATCGTATCGAGAAGTACTTCAAGTTTTAATCGAAAAAGAGAGGGGAATCCCGGCATTTCATATCCGCGGATCCGATATGTCCGGCCTGCGAGGGAGCTGTATCCTTTTAAAAGAGCTTCGGAAAGAGCGGCAGCTTCCTTTTCAAACGAATTTTTTTCAAAAGCCGATTTGAAGTCCAAATAGGATTTTTGAATCTCTGAAAAAGTCAAATTATCATAAAAAGTGAAGTTTGTTATCGGACGCAATTTATCGCTTTGTTCATCATAAACCTGCAGCCCCAAACAGCGTAACGAGTACCACTTTCCCGGATCCTGCGCTGAAGGGAGCGCTAAAAATGTATTTCCGGCTCTCTCTAAGCGGGTCTTAATCGGAAAATATAATTCCGATGATCGTTTAATTTCTAAAGGGGAGATATTTTGATTTTTGAGTCCTGATAAAAATGTATTGAACTCTTTTTCACTTTGATTTTCCGGGCCGAGAAAATGCATGCTAACTAAAGACCGGACCACTTCGGCGTCGCTTAAAGAATCCGAACTTTCCGGGAACTCTTTTATTTTATTTTTTACATATACCTGTAAAGGGATAAAGCGCCCCTTAAATAATACAGGAATACTCTTGAGAGGATCTGACAAAGAAGCCGGCAAACCTGTTTCCGATAAAAATAGAAATCCTGCAAAAAAAATAACAAAAAAAAACCGAAGATTTACTTTATCAAGACACTTGGAATCCGAACTCGTTTTCATTATAAATCTCCTTTATGCATAGACTGTAAAGTTCTATAGATATTTTTTCAAGAAGCTCTCGAAAATAAAAAAAAGTTATTGTATAATAATTTTTTCATCATACAAAGAATGTATCGATAAAATTCCGGAAAATTTAACGCTCGGATCAAAAAAAAATGTAGGGGGCAAGTTCATGAAAATATATTATGATACTCTGATTGGAAATTTAAATATTTTAGCAACTTTTAAAGTAGGGCAAAAGCCGATAACTGTAGATTCTCAAATACAAATAGAACTTAGAGAAACGGGGTGTTTCACTGCATTTTCGCGTGCCCTTGAACAGGCTTTTAAGTACCAAGTTGTGGACGAAACATTTAAACAGGCAAAGGGGTACTGTGACGATCAAGTCAATATGCTTGTAAACGGTAACCAAAAGCACTTAGAACGAATCAATACGATTAAAAAGCTTGTTATGCCCGCTTTACAAGGTCTCCTAACTCTTTCCAAGACTTACGCGAAAGAGGCGGAAACTGTTTATGTAAATCAACAGGGAAAACTGAATACCTCTGATCAACTACGGAGAATATACGATGTGTATCATACTTACTTTAGTGAAATTACACGTGAAAATAAGCCGGACTCTCGAATTTTAGAACTTGTCAAATTATTGACTACCGGCGAACTTGCTGAAGAATTCCAAAGAAGAGCCGTAGCAATGAGTAACGCATGTATCAAATTCGATCAGAACTTAGAAAGGACTAAAGCTGAAACCGCCAAAATAAAGCGGGAGGACTTAGTCAATATGCAATTCAATTGCGACAAAATTTTACAAAAGAGAATCACAGAGCTGGATAAAATACTTCCTTCCATGTCCGACTCCTGTGCTTCTTTAGCAGACTGGAGTGAGGGTGAGCTGAGGCAATCTGTTTCCATAATTAATTCTTTATTGGCAAACTCTCCCGATGCTTTACTGGAGTCTTCTCCCGATTTTACAGATTTAGTTCGTAGGACTTTACAGGTAGAGCCGATGAGCGTTTCGGATAGCTCCGATGCCTCTTCTTCGTTGGATAGTACGGACTCAGGTGTTCTTTCTTTAGATGATTTCGGACCCGGTTTTTTAAAAGAAGAAATAGGAAAAAGAAGAACGGCTGCGGAAAATAATTCCGATGATGAACATATATTTTCCTCTGATTTTGAGATAGAAGGCGAGACCGGTAAAGAACTATTGCACTCTTCCGGATCCTTCTCCTCATCGGAATCGGAATGGGGAGAAGGGGATTTTCTCTCTCGTTATCCAATTGTCGATTCGGATTCAGATTTATATTTTTTAGATTCTCCGGTCCTAACTACCTCATTTAGTGAATCATCTAGTGAAAATTCGGATACTTTTCAGAGTTCGGATGGGGAAGTAGACGACGAAGAGGCAGATGCCGGATTGGTTATGCATGTGTCCGGATCGGATTCAGAAGAA
>JABDBB010000081.1 GCA_013288845.1 Chlamydiota bacterium
TGAGGATCAGTTTTTTTGCAGAGGCTTCTAAAGCAATATGTGCTGCCTGTTTCGCTGTAAGGTGAAAATGGTTGTGTGCAAGTTCGCGATGTATGTCAAGGTAGGTACTTTCGCAAAGAAGTATTTCGGCATTGCGCGCCAATTCCACTGCTGCCGGGCACGGGCGGGTGTCGATGACAACTGCAATGGAGTCGCCTTTTCTGATGGCGCTTACGTCATCGAGAGTGATCACTTTTTCGTTCCACACTGTTTTTCCGGATTCCAGAATTTCCCGCACTAAAGGTCCGGGGATATTGTATTCTGCCAATTTTGTCTTATCAAATTTACGCGTGTCGGCTTCAGTAATGCGCCATCCGATATTGTCGACACCGTGCATCAGGAACTTTGCTTCTATCCGAAATTTGCCGTCATCCTCTACGATTCCGTCCTGTTCAACCGGATGTTCCACCACTTCAATATTTTCATGATAAATGGTGCCGTAACGCAAACGATCGAAATATTTTTTCCCGGAGGCCGGATAGTAAACATGAACTTTATGAGAAATCCGGTCGAGATTCAATCGCATGAGGAAGGAGCCTAATCCGAGACAGTGGTCTCCGTGAAAATGGGAGACAAAGATACGTGTTACTGTCGGCGGCGCCACCTCGGCAAAAATAAACTGCCGTTGTGTTCCTTCTCCCGGATCAAATAACAATCCCTCGTCGTTCCAACGAAAAAGATAGGCACCGTGATTGCGGAATCTGGTGGGCTGTTGACTGGATGTGCCTAAAATAATTAAGTCTCGAACGCTCATTGGACCGGATGGGGGTTAATTTTTTCGGATGAAAACAATTGTATCGCAACTCGGACTAAAAATCCGGATAAATTCATAAAGTCGCCGGGTTATTGCGGCAATAAAATATTTTTAAAGCGTCCGAACAGATATCCGACGAAGGCGCCGACCATATGAGCCGAGTTGGCGATGCCTATAGAAAATGCCGGCAATCCCGAGGCTTCTAAAAAAAATGAGAGGAGCTCTATGCCGAAAATTGCTAAAACAAAAATAGAGACAAACAAAATAGAGGATTTTTGTAATTGGTATCCCTCCCAAGGAGCTTTGTATAACCGTACCCAAATATAGACAATCATAGCGCAGACGACTCCTGAGAATCCGAGGAAGTTCGCTCCGGAAACAAGATATTGCGCTGTGTTGGATATAATTGCGGCAATGAGGATAAAAAAGATGTAGCGGAAAGATCCTAACTGACGCTCCATCTGTTTGCCTAAAATCAATAGCCAGATCATATTAAAAAAAATGTGAAAGATATCATAATGCAGCAATGCCGGAGTGAAAAGTCTCCATATTTCCCCTTGGCGAATTTTCTCAAACATCGGGACGGGAGGTTGTTCCGGACCGGATTCAGGATGAAAATAGCGGATGACCGATTTATAGTAACCTTGCCAAAAAGGAGTATTCATTGCTTTTTGATAAAGAAATTGCCCTTCGGGAGAGAGTTTATTGGGGGTTTGCAGATCTTCCGGGCCGTACAGAGACACGAGTTGGTCGATCAATTGATAGGTCTCCGGATAGTCGTACATCAGCGCTTTGTTGACAGGCGAGGTGAGAGCAGACGGAAAATACGAAGAAGAGCTGTTTAAAGGATTGCTTTTAGTAGAGGTGAAATTAGAGGCGATAAAAAGGAGTGTGCATAGCAGGAGGATGTAATTTGTTATCGGACTCTTAAACGGCCTTTCAACCGGACGTTTCGGAATTTCTTTTTCCTGAGTTAAAGGGGTGACGGGGATGTTAAAAACGGTGTTTCCGGTGAATTTTGTCTCTTTCGGATCGCTCTTAAAAATTTCCAACAATCGGACAGCAGCGACAGCTTGGTCTTCATCGGTAACCCAGAGATTGTAAGTAGTCACACCGTAATTTTCATTGCCCCAATCGTTATTTTGCATAGGTTCTACAGTATGTTGGATAGAATTTTCGGTCAGCAGATTCGAAAACGCTTGAGCTTGGTCAGGATTGGTGAAGGTGTGGATGAGTCGCATAGTGATACCGGGAGTTAGAGAGTTTTGATTTTTTGGATAATTTCTGTAGTGGATAAACCGGAGATCCTTCCGACCTGATAGAGGACTCCGCCGTGTTTTGTAACCGTTTCCGATTCGATACAATCTGCGCCGTATTCGGCGCCGTTTACATGGACATCCGGTCGGATTTTTTCTAAGAGAGCTCGCGGATCGGTTTCATCGAACCATGTGATGTAGTCTACAAACTGCAAAGCGGCAATATGTTGCAGGCGGTTCTCTAAAGAAATTATCGGACGCTTTGCACATTTGTATGTTTGTATCGAAGCATCGCTGTTCAAGGCAACTATCAGAATATCGGCTTGAAGAGAAGCTTCGTAAATAATTTGCAAGTGACCCGGATGCAAAAGATCAAACGAACCGTTGAGGGTGACAACGGTTTTGTTATGCATCCGAATTTTTTTGAGGGTCTCCTCTAAAAAATCGGGAAGAATCAGCTTTTCTTTATATTTTTCTTTCCAATAGAGCATAAACACGGTTCCGAAGAATTAAATTTCGATGCATTTACGTCCGGGAAAAGCAATCGGTATGATTTCATCGTAATGATTTACGAAGCGAATATCAATACCTTCTTTGATATATTCAGGAAGCTCTAAGACATCACGTTCATTTTCTTTTGGGAAAATTAAAGTATGAAGACCCGACCGGCGCGCTGCGACCAGCTTTTCTTTTACTCCGCCTATCGGAAGAATTCTTCCTGTCAAAGTCAGTTCTCCCGTCATTCCTAAATCGTGGAGCACGGGAATATTCAGCAACAGAGAAAGCAATGCCGTGACCATAGTGATACCTGCTGAAGGGCCGTCTTTCGGAGTCGCCCCTTCAGGAATATGGATATGCACAAGAGTTTTTTCGAAGAATGTGTATTCCGGAGCATATTTATTGATAGAACTATGCAAATAGCTCCAGGCTATTTGTGACGATTCTTTCATGACATCGCCGGCCTGACCGGTGAGTTTCATGTCGACCCTTTCGGCCGTAATTTTAATTGCTTCGATGTATAAAGTGGCCCCGCCCATGGCTGTCCAAGCTAATCCGGTGCAGACTCCCACCGGGGTGACATCATAAAAACGGTCGCTGGTAAAGTAAGGATTTCCCAAATAAGTACAGATATTTTTTCCTGTAATGACAAATTTGGCTTTTTCCTCTTCTTCTTTTTTCCCTTTACCTTTTTTGGTTTTCTGCTCTTCTTCTCGACCCGCTACAATTTTGACCGCAATTTTTCGGAGAATTTTTTTGATCTGCATTTCCAGATTCCGCACTCCGGATTCCAAAGCGTATCCGTTGACAATATTTCTAAAGGCATCTTCAGAAAATTGGACATCTTTTGCTTTTAATCCCATGATCTTCCTGTTTCTCGGCAGGAGATATTTTTTGGCGATCTGCACTTTTTCATTCATCACATATCCGGATAGTCGGAGGATATCCATACGATCTCTAAGAGGACTCGGAATGGTGTCCAGCATGTTGGCTGTCACAATGAACAGTACGTCGGAAAGATCGCATCGCACATCTAAATAGTGGTCTAAAAATTCGCAGTTTTGTTCGGGATCCAACACTTCCAAAAGAGCCGAAGCGGGATCGCCTTGGAAACTGTTGCCCATTTTGTCCACTTCATCGAGCATGATGACAGGATTCATCGTCTTGCAGCTTTTAAGAGCTTGGATCAGTTTTCCCGGCATCGCTCCGATATAGGTCCGTCTGTGCCCTTTAATTTCCGCTTCATCGCGCATACCGCCGACGGAGAATCGGTAGAATTCTCTGTTTAAAGCTCTGGCAATACTTTTGCCTATACTGGTTTTTCCCACACCCGGAGGACCTACAAGGCAAATAATGCTTCCTTTGACTCCACCCGATAATTTTTCGACACTGATGAATTCGATGATCCGGTCTTTTATGTCGTCTAATCCGTAATGATCATTTTCTAAAATTTTTCTTGCCTCAACGAGAGTTAAATTCTCTTCACTTTTTACTCCCCAAGGAATGATGGTCAGCCAGTCGAGATATCCCCTGGCAATCGCATATTCGGCCGATTGCACATCGAGAACACTCAGTTTTTCCAGCTCTTCTTCAATCACCGCTTTTACATCGTGCGGAACTTTTTTATCTTTCAGACGATCCTGAAATTTTTCTCTGTCCAGGGATTTATCATCTTTTTCGATGCCCAGCTCTTTTTTAATTGTTTTGAGCTGTTCTCTTAGGAAGAAATCTTTTTGACTTTTGTTGATCGTTGTCTCGATCTGTTGGTTGATGTTGTTTTGCAGAATGCTGATATCGAGTTCTTTCTTTAAGAGTGTCAGTGCTTTATCGACTCTCCCTTCAATTGCAAATGTCTCCAGTACATCCTGAAGATCATCCCGCGAAGCTGTGGTGAGGGCTACTCCGAAATCAGCCAGTTTTCCGGGTTCTGTAAAATCGGAATGACCCAGGAAAATTTGGAGCTCTTCTTTAAAAAGAGGATTTAATTTCAATAATTCTTTGATAGTAGTGATGATACTGATGGAATACGCTTTCAGCTCTTTAGTAAGTTTGTGCTTTTCCTCGTGGTATTTGACTTTTGCCTTCAATGTACTATGCGGACTTTTCAAAGGCTTGACGACGGTAAGCCGTTTTTCCATACTGAGGATGACCTGGGCTCCTCCCTGGTCCATAGGAATGACCCGTAAAATCCGAGCCAACACCCCGACCTTATGAAGATCGCGGAATCCTGCATTATAAATATCGCAGTCTTCGTCTTTCGTGAGGAGGAGGCCGACACATTTGTGTTGGGAACGGGCAAGTTTTTTTCAGGACCTCAAAAAAAGGTCCGGGTTCCACGACCAAAGGAGCCGCCATCCCGGGAAAAAACGGGCGTTTTAAAAGGGGAAAGAAATCTAACTCCGGGGGAGGAGGTAAATTTTTTCCTGAATTTCGCGGTTCAATCTGCAAAGAATTGACCATTTCGTCTTCTAATTCAGGATCTAAATCCAAATCAATATCTTTATCCCGGTCCAAAGCTTCCCTCTCGGTTATTGATTTTTATATAAAAGATAAGCATT
>JABDBB010000082.1 GCA_013288845.1 Chlamydiota bacterium
ATCCTACGGAGAAAGGGATCATCGATTTTCTCCTTGTAGCGGGAGCAATAGGAATTTTATATAAAATCGGCGCCTCCATCTCGGCTGCTGAAATGGGGTGCATGGGTGAGGTCGGAGTGGCCTGCTCTATGGCAGCTGCAGCCTTAACGGCTGTCTCGGGCGGATCGGTCCTCCAAGTGGAAAATGCCGCTGAAATAGGAATGGAACATAATTTGGGTCTTACATGCGATCCGATTAAAGGTCTTGTGCAAATTCCGTGTATTGAAAGAAATACTATGGGAGCCATCAAAGCGATCAACGCGATGCTTTTGGCTGTAAAAGGGGACGGTATTCACCACGTTTCATTGGACCATGTAATTGCCACCATGCGCCAAACGGGACACGACATGATGTCTATTTATAAAGAGACTTCTTTAGGAGGTCTTGCAGTTAACTTTCCTGAATGTTAAACTCCGAAATATGGAAAAATTTGAAGAACGTCTTTGCATTACGCCCGAAAATAACGGGCAAAAAATATTCGGAGTCCTCCACCTGCCGATAAAGGCCGAAAAATGTCCTTTAGTCATGGTCTGCCACGGTCTCGCAGGAAATAAAACCGGAAAATACCGGGTATATGTAGAGCTTGCCTGCATGCTCGCAAAAAAAGGGATCGCTACTTTCCGATTCGATTACCGCGGATGCGGTGACAGCGAAGCGGAATTCCGCGAGATCACTCCGTCAAAACATTGCAGCGATGCTATTCTTTGTCTCAACCTATTAAAAAAACATCCTTCTATAGATCCCGATCGCATAGGCATTTTCGGACGTTCTTTCGGCGGGCCGATTGCCCTTAAAACAGCTGCCTCCGAAGGCGATATTCGAAGTATTGTACTTTGGTGTCCTATGTTCAACGGAGACCAATGGCGCGATCAGTGGAATCTTCTGCACACACAGGAGGTAAATGAAGAGGCCAAACATAAAATGATGGAAATTGAAGGCCAGGAAGCAGGCTATGAATTTTTTAAAGAATTCTTCACCATCAACGTTTCGGAAGACTTACAGGCTCTGAAAAAAGTACCTTTTTTACATATTCACGGAGATAAAGATACCCGGATCAGTCCTGATCAGGCTGACCTTTATCGGAATATAAGAGAAAAAGCTGAGGCCAATTCGGAATTTATCCGGCTGCCGGAAACGGATCACGATTTTTCCGATAATACCGAAAGATCCATCGCTCTCAAAGAAACAGTAAACCGATTTATCAACACACTATAGAAAAAAAATGGACTCTCTCTACACAATCAGAAAAAAATATAAACCGAATCTTCCCAAACAACTCGATAATTTTACGACTCTTTCCTTCGAAAAAAAAACGGATCAAATTCACCCGGCGGAAAATTTACGGGAATTTCTTCCTCATCTTTTCGATCTTCATGAAGTAAGTCTCGTTGCCGAAAAATTATCGAAACCGGCGAAACCGCTAAATATTGGAGTCGTTTTTTCCGGAGGACCGGCTTCCGGCGGTCACAACGTGATTGCAGGAATTTATGATGCTCTAAAAAAATTGCATAAAGACAATCGTCTTTTCGGATTCCTCAATGGTCCTTCAGGAATCGTTTCGGGGAATTATTCGGAGCTATCCGGGGAAATTATTGACGAATATCGCAACTGCGGCGGATTCGACATGATCGGCACCGGGCGTACAAAAATTGAATCGGAAGAACAACTGCAACATTCCGAACAGTCAGTGAGAGAACTACATCTGCATGCTCTCATCATTATCGGAGGTGATGACTCCAACACCAATGCAGCATTTCTCGCAGACTATTTTATCCGTCACAACACTCCCGTTTCAGTCATCGGAATCCCCAAAACAATCGACGGTGATCTTAAAAATGCCTATATTCCTATCTCATTCGGATTCGACACGGCTGCCAAAATTTATTCAAACATCATCGGAAATCTGGCTTGTGATGCAGCTTCAGCAGGAAAATATTATTTTTTTGTTAAAATGATGGGTAGATCCGCCTCCCACATTACCCTTGAATGTGCCCTTCAAACAGGCGCTAACCATGTTCTCATAGGCGAAGAAATTGCCTTTCATAATAAAACGCTTAAAATAATCGTTTCGGAAATCGCCGACACAATATGCGAAAGAGCTAAATCGGGGAAAAATTATGGGGTCATCCTCATCCCGGAAGGGACAATAGAATTCATTAAAGAATTCTCTCTGCTTATAGGCGATTTAAATGCTATCCTCGCACATGAAAATATTCAGGAGATTTCTCAGGAAAACAAAATACAAAAAATAGCAAATCTCCTACCGGAACACTCTAAAGAATGCTTTATCCTACTTCCCGATGAGATTAAACAACAACTGCTCATGGAAAGAGATCCGCACGGAAATGTACAGGTCTCCAAAATTGAATCGGAACGTCTTTTCATCATGCTGGTCACAAAAGAACTTCACGATCGTAAACAAAAAAATGAATACTCCTTATCTTTTTCCGCACAACCTTATTTCTGCGGTTACGAAGGAAGATCGGCCTACCCCTCTAATTTTGACGCCCAATATTGTTACACTCTCGGACATATCGCCGTACTACTCGCAAAATCGGAACTGACAGGATACATGGCTTGTGTCACGAATCCGGCCAAGTCTGTCGCCGAATGGGGAATCGGAGCGGTCCCCCTCATCTCCATGATGTCCTTGGAAAAAAGAAAAAACAAAATCATCCCGGTAATCGCGAAAAGTCTCGTCGATTTACAGGGTCCGGTTTTCCAAACTTTTCTAAAAGAAAGGGAACATAAAAAAATAAGTGATAATTGCCCGAATCCGGGACCCATCCAATTTTTCGGACCGGAGGTTCTGACAGAATCGATCACGGCGACTCTAATGCTCGAATCAAAAGAATAAATAAACTTTTTGCGTAATTAACAATTTTTGTGCTATTTTATACGTAACAATTTTTTATTTTTTTGGAGAATCATGAAACAACATTACCCCGTAATCATCATCGGAGGGGGAGCGGCAGGTCTGTTTTCCGCCTGCAAATGTGCAGAATTTCTCCCTAAAGGATCCGTCCTCGTTTTAGAACAGTCACTAAAACTTTTATCCAAAGTAAAAATTTCCGGCGGAGGCCGATGCAACGTCACTCATTCCTGCTTCGACCCCAAAGAATTAGTGCGCAACTATCCCAGAGGAAATAAAGAACTGATCGGTCCTTTTTCTAAATTTCAACCTAAAGATACAGTCGCATGGTTTTCGGAAAGGGGTCTTCCCCTAAAAACGGAACAGGACGGACGGATGTTTCCGGTAACCGACGACTCCCAATCAGTCATCGATGTAATCCTCGGAGAGGCCGAAAAAAAAGGGGTCGAAATACAATTAGGAATGAAAGTTCTCTCCATAAAAAAAGAAAAGAATCTATTTGAAATCGAATGTAAATCGGGAGCTTCTTTCTCCTCTTCCCTCCTATTACTTGCCACCGGAGGCACCCCCGAGGGAATGCTCCGAGCAAAAGAATTAGGACATTCGATCATAGATCCGGTCCCCTCCCTCTTTACCTTCAATATCCCCGACTCCACTCTCCTCGATCTTTCCGGAATCTCTCTGCAAAATGTAAAAATCTCTCTCCCGGAACTGAAAATTGAAGGAAAAGGACCGATCCTTCTCACTCATTGGGGATTCAGCGGACCGGCGATTTTGAAACTTTCGGCTCGGGCAGCAAGGGAATTACACAACGTAGAATACCGGACCTCTGTCGCCATCGACTGGATGCCGGAGATTTCCTATGAGGATATAAAAAATATATTTGAGCAAATGAAAAAAGAAAAAGTAGGAAAATCTCGCGATAAAGAAATTTTTAGCGAAATTCCAAAAAATCTTTGGACTCGATTTCTTGAATTATCAGACATTGATCCAAACCGATGTTGGGGAGAAATTTCCGCCGCAAAACAAAGTCGTCTCATAGAAAAAATCAAAAAAGATGTTTATAAAATAAACGGAAAAACTACCTACAAACAGGAATTCGTCACAGCAGGCGGAGTCTGCCGCAGCGAAATCGATTTCAGAAAAATGGAAAGTAAAATTATTTCCGGACTTTATTTTGCCGGGGAAATCCTCGATATCGACGGCATCACCGGCGGATTTAACTTCCAGGCTGCATGGACAGGGGGATGGATCGCAGGAGAAAATATGGGAGCGGCCTTGAATAATTTGCCAAAAAATAAAAACCCCTTGCAAATAAATCAGGGAGAGGACTAATATAGTAATTTCCCGCTGATCCGGAATAGCTCAGCGGTAGAGCAGCGGACTGTTAATCCGTTGGTCGCAGGTTCGAATCCTGCTTCCGGAGATAACGCTTAGATACAGTAATGTTTCTAAGCGTTTTTTTTTGCCAAAAATCGGATGTATATTGAACTCGCGCAGAGTTTGGAGTGCGGTGACTCGTCACCTCTTTGCCCTCACATTGACTTGTCGATGCGTTTTTATAAATTTACAGACTAATTTTTGAATGAATCTCTGAATATCTATAAACACATACGCATTAAACTAAAAATAACAAAACGTGTTTAAGCATGTGTATCAGCACTAATTATAAAATTTTTTATGCCGGCCCTTCAGGCCTCCTCTTTCCTTACTAACCTAACCCGGGCCTCCGCTTCGCTGCGACCACGGGCTGTAACATATCGACCCTTCGGGCCTTAGTTTTACTTTTCAGTATATTTTAAGGTTAAGGCACTTAGTTATAATTTACTGTATATTTTTAACGCTAGGCCCGAAGGGTCGACATGTTACAGCCCGGGTCGTAGGCCTAATGGTATTAAGTTAAGCGTAAACATCTATTTATTAATTGGTTGAGTGAAGAAATTTTCAATTCGCGCAGCGTTTGGAGTGCGGTGACTCGTCACCGCTTTGCCCTCGCATCGACTTGTCGATGCGTTTTTATAATT
>JABDBB010000083.1 GCA_013288845.1 Chlamydiota bacterium
TCTTTTTTTAGATGTAGATTTGGATCCTCACGAAATTTCTCTTGATTTTTCGCATGAAGATCTTCCTGAATTGCCCGCATTAGGAACAATAGGATTATGGTGTGCTCTACACGGCGATTCCATCTTAGCCGGAGGAATGCATCATTTAGAGGCGCAGTTTCTTTTTGAAGAATTAAAACAGGATCTTCAAAAATCGGGAGTGGGAATGATGCAGCCGTTTAGCGATTTTCCTTATCTTAAACAGGCGTTTACAGTCGGAGAAAACTGGCCGGTCGACCCGAACAGAGTGGAAAATCTCTTGAAAAAAGGGCTCATCACCTCTGAACAAGCGAAAAAATTTATCGATTCGGGTGCTATAGGCAGCCATTTAGAAAATTTACAGCGTCGCGACGGGTATAAAGGATTTAATAAAAAAAATGTAAGCAGAATCATCAAAGAGACCGATCCTCGCAATTCAGGTAGCCGGAATTCTTAAAAAGAGGTAACTCTGCCATGCAAAGAATAGAGGATATCCCGCAGTTTATAGGATATGAAGATCGGGCAAATAATCAATATTGTCTTGATATTCAAAATGTACGTATTTTACGGACCGCTATTGAAATCCTTGGATTCTTTGGTTTACTCTTCTTCAATATTGTCACTTTAGGTGCTTTTACTTGCGTGGGGTGTTATTTACAGGAAAAAAAAATTGAGGAGTTAAAGAGTAAAATAAAAAATCCCGATCGGGAGATAAAATATAAATGGATCCCGCCTGTTTTTATAAAGCCGGGCTCTTCGGGTAATCCCATTCCCTGCAAATATTCCGATGATATTGCCCGTAAGGTGATGGAAAATAAGACGGAAATGCCGGAACTGATCAAAGCTTCTTTTTCCTGGGCGTTTGATGATATCAGAACACGAAAAAAAGAAGCAGTCTTAAACCATGGGGAGCAAATCTATTTTACCGGAAAGGATGACGGAAAATTTCCTTTCAAGAATAATATGGATGCTGTCCATCATTGGATGGTATATCTGCTTATTAAAAATGCAGGTATAGATTTCGGATGTGATGGGGTAACTCCGGTCCTCTCTTTCAATGATAAAATAAAAATCGGCAATTCCGTTGCATGTCATGTAGAAAAAAAAAATTCCGATCCGCATGTTTTTTTTCTACACCACGACTCGTGGTCTCCCGATCCTAAAAAAATCCCGGCAGGCATTGATCCGGTATCGGTAAAGTATATTTTAGAAGAATTTTCAAATAATCCGATGGCCCTCTCTCATTTAGAAAATCTTTTATTACAGGCTTTGCTTCCTTTGAATAATGCTCATTTGACGGCAGCAGAACAATATATAGAACAAAAGGGAGAAGACAATAAAAAAGTAAAAAATGCTTATATATTGATCACGGAAATGGGAAAAACTATCGGGCAAAATTTTTCGGAACTTTTATTAGATGAATGGAAAAATATTGCAAATAACCCCTCAGAAATACCTGTAAAACCGAAAAAAGCTTATGGTCTGAAACGGAAAATAACAAATTTCAGCGCGATTAAAAATCCGGAAGATACTTGGGTTGCCAAGATAAAAAAGAAAGCCTTAAACATTCTGAAGATGATAGGTCTTGTAGCTGCAGGATTTTGCACCTTAGGATTCGTTCCTCTTTATTATTTAAGCATCCGAAAAAAGGAAATGAATAAAATCAAGACGGGTCAAACAAATGATTCCGCTCAAAAAATAAAAATTTTTCCCGACTATAAGTATACAAAAGCAAAAAATGATCCTGAAGCAGTGAAAGGGAATCAAGCGGAATTAGAAAAATACCTCAAAACTTTTGCACCTGATACAAATCTGTCTTCTTTAAAAACGTTAGACCCTTTAATGAAAGGGGCTTTTATCGAAACATTTGATGAATTAGTCCGAATAGGAAAAGAGGCTCCGGGGGATTTGGTATTCAATGCAGGCGCAAAAATTTTGGAGCAACGGCAGGTGTTGACCGGTTGGGAATATACGTATGCGGAAAACAGAAAAGCTCTGTATCAATTGATGGCTTATAAATTAATTTATAATGCTGTTTTAAAAACAGATTCGGAGGGAGAATCCCGCCTCTATTTTAACGATACCTTATCAGTAGGGAATTCCTCGCCCTGTAATATACCGATCAGTTCCTCCTCTGTAACTTTTTTTAGAAATTCTGATGATTGGACTCCAAAAAATGATATGACGATGAGGTTAGGTGTTGAGCCTGTTCATGTAAAATGGATTTTAGAAAAATTAAAAAATACTCATCGGGGTATAGAAGAGCTGGAAATATTGTTGGTCAGTCCTTTAATTCCTAAAGATCATATTTCACTCAAAAATATACAATATACTCTTTCTGAATTACCCGAAGAAAGTAAATTATTGATTTCTGCTTATGAATTGTTATCCGATCTCGCCGTTACAATAGGAAAAAATTACGAAAACGAGTTTTATTCATTGTGGGAAAAGAAGGCAAATGACAAAATTGCCGAACCTTTATTAAAAGAAGAGATAGGAATTTCTCCCGATTCTCTAAAAAAAGAGGTGGATTGGACCCCTTCAGTAATTCTTGAAGTAATAGATTATCCTATTTTAGAGCTGGTAAAGACACAAACCCTTTTGGCACCGGTTTGGCATGATATTCATAAATATAGAGTGAACAAAAATATTTCTTCGCAAGGAACACTCCCTAAAACTCATGAGAAATCATTAGAAATACTTTCAGCGCAGTATTATTGGGTGCATGTTGAAATAAAAAATTCCGGTTGTCTGTTTTCGGCTTTTTCTATTTATCTTTTTCAGGCAGCCGAAAAATACGGAGATATGGAGCCCGATAAAATCAGAGAGGCCTTAGCTGTCTATTTAGAAAAGCTTTGTTTATTAAAAAGTGATCATCAAATTTCCGAAGCAGACAGTGATACACTTGATTTATTTCGAATTGAAATTGAACAAAGTACTTTATATAAAAAATTTGAAGCAGATCAGAATTTAAGGCCTGTACTAAAAGAAAAACCGGCATGGACAATACAGGAATATATTCATTGGTTGAAGACTGAAAAATCTCCCTCGAAAAAACAGGAAAGGCATCGATATGATATGGGAGAGTTAGAATTACTCCTGTTCTCAAAAGTATTTAAAATAGGGATTCATGTATTTACGACAGGTGAAGATTTCCGTCTGGATCAAGGTTTGATGATGCCTAAAAAAACGTACGGACCTAATACTAAAGAGAAGATGATTTTATTGAATCATCCGGGATTTAGTTTTTTTGTCCTTATGCCGAAATTACGACCTCCGGAATCATTTCAAGGAGAGGAAAATATTATTTCTGCTCTTAAGCATAACAGTGATTTTTGGAAAAAAAATAACGGAATCGAATGGGGGCATTCACTTATAATACCCGCGTAATCATCTCACAATAAAAGTTTGAAGGGATCAATGAAAATCAAAGTAAAATTATTTTTTTATTCATGCATTGCATTAGTGTTATGTGCTTTTTCTCCCTGTACTTCTAAAGAGTATCATTATAAATACAATTTAGCCGTTTGCACAATTTTTCAAAATGAAGCACGTTTTTTAAAAGAATGGATTGAATTTCACAAACTGGCAGGAGTCGAGCATTTTTATTTATATAACAATAACAGCTCAGACAATTACCTCGAAGTGTTAGATCCGTATATAAAAACCGGAGATGTGGAACTTGTGCATTGGAGCAATGATAAAAAAGGATGGAATGAAACGCAGCAAAATGCTTATAAAGATGCCATAAAAAAATGTAAAAATACTGTTCGTTGGCTTGTCATGATTGATTGTGATGAATTTGTTTTTCCTGTTTTAGGGGATAATATAAGCGATTTTTTAAAAAATTATGAGCAATATCCCGCTTTAGTAGTAAATTGGCAATGTTTCGGTACTTCACATGTATATCGAATACCTGATGACAAACTTATGATTGAGATGTTAGTCAATAAAGCCGATCCTGATCATTATGACAACCGATATGTGAAAAGTATCATCAATCCTAAAAGTACTATTACCGGAAAATCTCAAGTACATCATTTTTACTATCATCATAATAAATCTGCTGTCAATGCAGATTATGTAGAAGTGAAAAATTTTCGCAGTCCCTATGTATGTGTCGATAAAATCAGAATCAATCACTATAGAACACGGGATGAAGAGCATTTTATTAATGTAAAACTTCCTCGATTAAAAAAATGGTATGAGGATAATGCTGCAAGATGTTTTTTTGAAGATCACAATCAGGTGTTTGATGATGCCATTTTACGATTCGTTCCTGCCTTGAAGAAAAAAATATTTCCTTAATAAAACCGGAAAATTTTATTAAAAATCATCGTAAATGTCTACATCATCGATTTTAAAGTTTATAACGGTTTTATAATACGTTTTTTCTGCAAATTGTTCAAACCAACTTGCAGAACTCCATTTATAAAGACCGGCTTCTTTTACTAATTTATGTTTTACAGGATTTTGTATTACATAATTGAGTCTTGTAAGATAACTATTATGAAAAGTGAGATGTTTATCCCAATATTGAAACCATACTTGTCTACCGGGAGTATGATGAAGAAGGTTGATTTTTCTTGCAGAGTTTGCGTGAAAATGGATTAAAAATTTTTTTAATGAAGAGGCATTTTCAGGGGATCGGGCAATAAAATGATAATGATTCGGAAAGAGAGCCCATGCTTCTAAATTCCATTGGTAATGCGTTGCAAGGGAAAATAAAAGATCTTGTAAAAGCTCTAATTCCTTATCGGATTTGAAAAAATGGGCTTTTTGATAAGTTCCGGCAGTAACCATATATATTCCCTTTTCGTTAAAACGATGTTCGGGAGCATGTAACCATTTTTGCATAAAACCTC
>JABDBB010000084.1 GCA_013288845.1 Chlamydiota bacterium
TTTACTCCACCCATGCCTTTTCCGAAAAATCGGGTCTTTCTTACAGATCCTTAGAGCCGCAGGATTTCTCTTTCAACAATCCGACCGGTATGTGCGAACGGTGTAAAGGGATGGGAGAAATCAATGAATTTGATTTAGATCTTGTGATTGATCCTGAATTATCCATTGCAGAAGATTGCTGTAGCGTCGGAAGCTCTTATGAGACAGTCCGTTACGGAAATATCTACGACAATTTGGCTCAGCTGTATCAGTTTAGCGTCAAGACTCCGTGGAAAAAATTGTCTCAAAAAGCTAAAGACATTTTTCTTTACGGCAATGAGAAAAAATGGACTAAAATGGTCTTTACTCATCCGATTACAAAGAAAAGTTGGATAGATCATATTCACTGGCAAGGAGTTCTCCACGAAGCCCATACCCGTTTTGCAGAGGCTACAAGCGACCGATATCGCAAAAAAATGCAGGAACTCATGCATATTCAGGAATGCCCTGAATGCCGAGGTTCGCGACTAAAACCTTATCCCTCCGCTACACTCCTCAATGGCAAAACTATTTCCGATATCACGGGAATGACCGTTTCGGAATGCTATCGCTTTTTCAGAGAAATAAAACTGCCTGAAAAAGAGGCGATTATTGCAGAGGAACTGTTAAAAGAAATACGGGAGCGCCTTCGATTTTTAGAAGAGGTCGGACTGCACTACCTCACTCTCGGAAGAACAGCGCCGACACTCTCCGGCGGAGAAGCGCAACGTGTACGTCTTGCCTCGCAAATCGGCTGCGGTCTCGTAGGGATCACTTATATTCTGGATGAACCTTCCATAGGTTTGCATCCGCGCGATAACACAAAGCTGATCAAAACTCTGGAACATCTGCGCGATATGGGCAACACCGTCATCGTTGTAGAGCACGATGAAGAGACGATATTTGCTGCCGACACCATCGTGGATTTCGGTCCGAGAGCGGGCTCTCGAGGCGGAGAAATTATTTTTAACGGTCCTCTGGATGCTTTTATAAACGAAAAAAATTCTGTCACCTCCGATTATGTAACCGGAAGACGTGCGATAAAAATTCCGAAAAAACGGATAAAACCGACAAAAAAATGCCTCCATCTCAAAGGGGCTACACACCATAATTTAAAAAATGTTTCGGTAAAAATTCCGCTCGGCATGCTGGTTTGTATCACGGGAGTCTCAGGTTCGGGAAAATCCTCTTTAATCACCGATACTCTCCACCCGGCATTGGCAAAAATTTTCCATAGAGCAGAAAAAGTCCCCGGAAAATATAAAGAACTGCTCGGAATTGAAAACATTGACAAAGTCATCGCCATCGACCAATCGCCGATAGGGCGCAATCCCCGATCGAATCCCTCGACCTACATCAAACTTTTTGACGATATACGGGATCTGTTTACACAACTTCCCGAAAGCAGAGCGCGCGGATATAAAATCGGAAGATTCAGCTTCAACGTAAAAGAGGGATCGTGCCCGCAATGTCTCGGTGTAGGCATGACGGTCATCGACATGGATTTCATGGAAGATGAATGGGTGGAATGCTCTTTATGTAACGGACGACGATTCGATCACGAAACTCTCTCTATCTACTACAAAGGGAAAAATATCTACGATATTTTAGAGATGGAGGTCGAAGAGGCTCACGAATTTTTCAAAAATCTCCCTTCCATCGAGAAAAAACTCAAAACATTATGCGATGTCGGAATGGGCTACATCAAATTAGGTCAGTCCTCCACCACCCTTTCCGGCGGAGAAGCGCAGAGAATCAAACTAGCCAAAGAGCTTGTCCGCCCTTCTACGGGAAATACTCTCTATATTTTTGATGAGCCGACAACAGGACTCCATTTCCATGACATCGACTACCTTTTGACTGTTTTCAGACAGCTGATCGATAAAGGAAATACCGTTCTTGTCATTGAACACAATATGGATGTGATCAAAACGGCAGATTGGATCATCGACATAGGTCCTGACGGCGGAGCAGGAGGCGGAGAAGTGGTGGGAGAGGGCTCTCCCGAAAAAATTGCGACGGCAGACACCCCCACAGGAACCGCCGTACGGGATGCCTTAAAAAATGATCACGCCGGAAAAATTCGCTCAGCTCTTGCACAACGCACGCAAAGATCGATCAAAAAAGCAGAACCTATTCAATATATCACGGTCAAAGCTGCTCACCAACATAATCTGAAACATGTCGATGTACAAATTCCGAGGGGCAAACTGACGGTATGTACGGGTCCTTCGGGATCAGGAAAAAGCAGTCTGGCCTTCGACACAATCTACGCCGAAGGGCAAAGAAGATATATCGAATCTCTTTCCCCTTACGCCCGCCAATTTGTCGAGCAAATGCCGAAACCGAAAGTGACACAAGTGGAAGGGCTCTCCCCTGCCATTGCCATTGAACAAAAATCCCATGCGGGAAATCCTCGAAGCACTATCGGCACCATGACGGAAATCTATGATTACCTCAGAGTGTTATGGGCTCTAAAAGGGATAGCACACTGTCCGGAAACGGGAGAGGTCATCAAAGCAATCAGCAAAGATTTTGTTGCAGACACGATCCTAAACTATCCTAAAGGTGATAAAATCCAAATTTTAGCTCCTATAGACATGGGAAGAGGAGAAAAATTTGAAGACATTGTCACAAAATTGAAACGTCAGGGATATGTACGTATCCGATTAAACGGCACTTTTTATGATTTAGATACTCCTATCGACGAGATTCCGTTTGAAAAGAAACGGAAAAATGAACTTCTCCTTGTCATCGACAGAATCAAAATCGAAGAATCGGAAAGGATGCGACTTTTAGAAGCGATCGACAATGCGGCCGGCATCGGAATGAATACCCTAGTCATCCTTCATAATGAAAAAGACATTCCGTTTAACCTCTCATTTGCCGTAGAAAGCACCGGAAAATCCTACTCTACCATCACACCGCAAACCTTTGCTTTTAACACTCAAGAGGGTATGTGTCCGGAATGCAAAGGTCTCGGATATGAGTACGATGCAAATCTGTTGCAAAACCCGGACTTCATGGACCTATCTCCCGTCAGTCTCATCGATGAATTATGGGGACAAAATTTTGTAAATTCAGCACTTCGCTATTTTTCCCTATTCCTGAAAGAGGAAAAGATCGATCCGCACTCCCCCCTCTATTACCTCTCCGAAGAACAGTTGCAGCTCCTCATGAACGGATCTCCCCCTAATAAAGTATACAAACAACCGAAAGGTCTCTCTTTCCGATGGATCGGAATCAATCATGTGTTGGCAAAAATCGGGAAAAATTCTTTTGGACCTCTTAAAGACTCCGTAATTTCTCTCCTCGAAGAACACGAATGTTTTTTATGCAAGGGCTCACGACTCAACTCTTTGGCAAGACATGTCACCATCGACGAAATTTCCCTCCCGGAACTTTGCAAAATGTCTATTTCCGATGCGACGGAATTCATAAAAAAAGTCCTGAAAGAATCAAAAGACTCTTCCGTTCCGGAAGAAATTCTTACTCAAATCATCAATCGACTGCAATTCCTGGGAGACGTAGGACTGCATTACATTTCTCTCGATCGAAAAGCTCCTACTTTAAGCGGGGGTGAGTCGCAAAGAATTCGATTGGCAAGTCAATTGGGAAGCGGTCTTACAGGTGTCCTCTACGTTCTCGATGAGCCCACCATCGGACTGCATCCGCGCGATAACGACCGGTTAAACCAAGCCCTGCACAATTTAATTACTTTGGGCAATACCATGCTCATGGTGGAACATGATCCTCAAACAATTGCAACCGCAGACTATATTTTGGATTTCGGACCTCAAGCGGGAGAAAAGGGGGGCCATATCACAGCCCGGGGAACCTACGCCGAAATTTTGGAGTCGGAAGACTCTTTAACAGGTGCCTACTTGTCCGGAAGGAAATCGGTATCGCTGCCGAAAAAACGGCGTAAACATACGGGTCAATTCTTAGAAGTAAAAAAAGCCAATAAAAATAATCTGAAAAATATATCGGTACATATCCCCATAGGCCTTTTGACATGCATCACCGGAGTTTCAGGATCGGGAAAATCTACGTTGATTGAAGAGGTCATCTACCCGATCATGAAAAAAAATCTGAACCGCAAATACGGCACTCCCGCCGATGAAACGGTTCTTTCGGGCGTTGATTACTTTGACCGGATCATCAATATCGACCAAAATCCTATAGGACAAACTGTCCGGGCAAACGTAGGAACTTACGCAGATATTTTACCGCGCATGCGCGATTTCTTTGCAAGTTTACCGGAATCGAGAATAAGAGGATTGCAGGGGAAAAATTTCAGCTTCAACCACAGACACGGTATGTGCACCGCCTGTTGGGGTCTCGGATATAAAAAAATAGAAATGCATTTCCTCTCTCCGGTCCAAATATCATGCGAGGACTGCAACGGTTTGCGTTTGAATCCGCTAAGCCTCGAGGTCAAATACAAAGGGAAAAATTTCGGCGAATACCTGCAAATGACGGTTTCCGATGTACGCTCCGCCTTTGAAAATCACTCTTCTGTTATCCGGATTTTAGACACTTTGATCAAAACAGGACTGGGCTATTTGAAATTGGGACAGGAAATAGCCACCCTCTCCGGCGGAGAAGCGCAACGGATAAAATTAAGTCGTGAACTGGCAAAAAGATCGTCAGGAAAAACTCTCTACCTCCTCGATGAACCCACAACAGGGCTTCATAGCGATGATATAGAAAAACTCTTAGGTGTATTACATAAACTCGTTGACAAAGGAAATACCATGGTCGTCATAGAACACAATCTTGACATCATGAAAAATGCCGACTATTTAATCGATTTAGGACCGGAAGCCGGTGAATTCGGCGG
>JABDBB010000085.1 GCA_013288845.1 Chlamydiota bacterium
TTTTTTTCTTCCGTCGCAAAAAACAGTCCGGGAAAATTTATTGCAGGACTCCTCACCGGAATGGGATGCGACGGCGCTCGAGGTCTCAAAGAATTAAAAGAATTGGGGTGGTATACAATTGCGGAAAGTAAAGAATCCTGTATTATTTACGGAATGCCTAAAGTTGCTGTCAATATCGATGCGGTTAACGATATATTGCATTTGGATGAAATTGCTCCGAAAATATTAGAAAAATCAGCTCGATTATTTTCGTATAAAAGGAAGATCAATCATGGATGAACTATTTCACCGGGATGAATATCTCCCTCAATCTTTGAACTCCAAAATTGAGAGCTTCCCTATTACAGTACTGCTTGTCGATGATCAGGTCATCATTGCCGAGGCAATCAGAAGGATGCTTGCTGAACATTCCGATATTCGATTTCATTACTGTAATGATCCTGCAAATGCTTTACAAATCGCTGCAGATGTGAAACCAACCGTTATTTTACAGGATCTGGTGATGCCCGATATGGACGGACTTACACTGGTAAAATATTTCAGAGCCAATCCCGCAACGAAAGATGTCCCTTTAATTGTTCTCTCTATCAAAGAAGATCCGAAAATTAAAGCGGAAGCTTTTGAACTGGGTGCCAACGATTATGCTGTCAAACTCCCCGATAAACAGGAACTTGTTGCCAGAATTCGCTATCACTCTATGGCTTATACACGACTTCTCGAAAGGAATATGGCTTTTAATAAATTGGAAATCAGTCAAAAAGCTTTAAAAATCGAATTGTCCGAAGCGGCTGACTATGTAAGAACGCTTTTACCGGCTCCTTTAGAAGGGGAAATAGAGGCCTCATGGTGTTTTATTCCCTCTACATCTTTAGGAGGCGATGCATTCGGATATCACATGATTGATAAAGAGAATTTTGCCTTTTATCTTTTTGATGTGTGCGGACACGGAGTGGGGGCGGCTCTCCTTTCAATTTCTATTTTAAATGTATTGCGGTCACAAGCTTTTACAAAAGAAACCTTTTTGAATCCTGCAGGTGTTTTAAAAGCATTAAATGAAACATTTCCCATGGAAAAACATAACAATATGTTTTTTACCATGTGGTACGGCGTATTCAATAAAAAAACAAGAACCCTCTCTTATTCAAGCGGAGGGCATCCTCCCGCTTTGCTGGTAACCGGACCCGATAAATCGTCTGCCGCTTGCATTCAGCTAAAAACTCAGGGACTGGTAATAGGGGGAATGCCCGATGCACAATTTGAAAATGCGACCTGTAAAATTGATAAATTTAATAAAATTTTTGTCTTCAGTGACGGCGTATACGAAATTCTTAAAGCAGACGGAGCAATTTTTACATTGAATGAATTTATTGATTATCTGTCGGGAATAAGCACAAAGACAGATCCTCCTGATGATGATCTCGATCACATTATCCATTTTTCCGAATCTGTCGGAGAAAATGCAACGTTTGAAGATGATTTTTCCATTCTAAAAATAACCTTCTCATAACAATAAGAGAAGAAGATTTTAATACGCGCAGCGTTTGGAGTGCGGTGACTCGTCACCGCTTTGCCCTCGACTCGACTTGTCGAGGCGTTTTAAGCGTTATTTTGTGTTTATAGATGTTCAGAAATTCGTTCAAAGATTAGTTCTCTAATTTTTTAAAAACGCCTCGACAAGTCGAGTCGAGGGCAAAGCGGTGACGAGTCACCGCACTCCAAACGCTGCGCGTGCTCAATTTCTTATTACTTAAATTGATAATTTTCAGTTACTTAATTCATATTAACTTAACGCGTACGCGGCGAGTCACGCGCTCCAAACGCTGCGCGAGTTTAATTCTTCTTCTATATGTGATTTAAATATTTTTTACATACTCTGTTAATACATAAATTATTGAATTTAAATAATTAAATAATGTATTATGGGAGGTATATAATTATATATTAATGAACCGGAGAGACTTCATGTCTGTCACGTTACAAAACAGGTCCGATGAAGTTTCCGATATTTTTACCAAAATTTCGAAAGTCGGATCCGAAAAAGCTTTGCGAAAAAAATATCCTGCTATACACAAAGCCTACTCTATTCTAAGAGGAACAGTCGCAGGCACAGCCGAAGAAATCTTTAGTTGGACAAATAACCCTTTAGGCACCGTGGCCCGGTTAAAAAATCGGATTCTTAAACTATCAAAATTTCTCCCTTTTCCCGTAGGTTTACATTTTCTAGGGATCAAAGAGGAAAATCTTACACCGCCTGTTTCCGCCCGGAAACCTTATATTTTTACGACTCCGACGGAGAAAGAAAAAAAAGAATTTAAGAAAAAAGCGAATAAGATGAAGCTCATCTATAAAATTATGATGATTTCAGGAGTTATTTTGTTGGGAGCAGGAGTTGTGTTGCCTTTGCTTTCCTCTCTTTTTCTTATTTTCATTCCGGAAGGGATAGCGTTTTGTGTCATTGCAGCCTTAACCTTATTCGGTATAACAGGCGTGGTTACGGTAGTCGCGTCCATGTTTTTCCGCAACGGAAAGGCGGTTCGTGAGTCCCGAGTGAAAACCAATCAAAATTTTCAGGAATTTGTAAAAACATATATTCAGGAAAATAATTTTATCTGTAAAAGTAAAGCGAGAGGTGCCGGATTTAATCTTTGTAAAGAAAATATTTTAGATAATAAATTGCATAAAATTTTTCTTGATTGGAAGAAGAAAATGAAGAAAAATATCTCTCAAAAAAATATTATTAAAGTCAAATCTGAATATTCCCACTACTTAAGGTCCAAAACACATTAATGACTTCTTGAAAAATTTGTGATTTGTTAAGATGGCAGTTTTTTATAAATAAACATAGAAATTTAAAGAGAAGTCTCATATGAAACTTGACAAAGTAGAAGCAAAAAAAAATTGGTGTTGTAATTTTCTAAGAGAACACAATCTTTTCTTTCCGGTATTTCCGATTCCGCAGAACGATCAAAACTTTCTACTCTTTTTACATGGCAATTTGCAGATGAAAAGGTAATAAATCCTACGAAAGATGCATTGGGATTATTAGGCTACTATTTCAATCATATTCCGAAATTTATTCTTCTTCCGGATGAACACAAATTTGAAATAATTAAAAAAATAACGGAAGATAAACCTACTCTCATTAGTATTGGGGATGAAGTTTATATTATTTATAACAAAACCGGAAAAAAACCGGAGAAAAATAAACCTAAAGTTCGAATTGTAAAAGCGGAAAAAAAAGACGTGTTAGGATGCGGAGCTTTCGGAGTGGTGTTTTCCGGAACGGTAATGAGTAAAGGAGACTACGACGATAGGCAGAAGGCCATTAAAGTTTTCTACAACAAACATCCGCTTTTTACTCCGGAGAACACGGTTAAGAATTATGATATACTTTGTCAAGGACAAAAGATTTCCGGAATAATACCTCGACAATTATTGGTCGGTTCTTCCGTTTTAATGGGGCGTAAATATGACTGTAATGTGGATCAATATATTGAGAATCAAATTTATGATAGGCAAAAGATAGAGGATGTGACAACAGAGTTTCTTCTTTCCTACTTGAAGGATTGTTTTGAGGGATTAGAGTGTATGCATTCTCGCGGATTTTGCCACATGGATATAACCAAGAACAATATTTACATAAGAAATGACAGATTTATTATCGCTGATACTGATTCATTAGCGAATAAATATGCTAAATATATTAATTATTTTTTTATGAGTAGTCCAAGTCATACGTTTATAAAAGACAGAACAGATTTTTTGATTTTCTTGTTTAATGAAGCAAAAAAGATAGGGATAAATATTTGGGAAGAACCAACAGACCGCGATAGTCCGCCTTCCGAAGAACAAATAAACCTCCAAGCTTCTTTAGTGGAGTTTCGTCAAAAAATGGATGTGGCGGGTTTAGGATTTGGTTTGATTTGCCTCATGTTAAATAATTATGCTGATATGCTATTTATAAAAATGTCGTCCAAAGAATTTTCCGAGATATCCCAAGAGTTACAATTATTAATGCGTATCAATATCAAAGAATGGGAAAGTTTGTATGTCGGAGAAAAAATGTCTTTGTCGGCATTGAGGGATATTGAAAAATGTCGAAAGCTTCACGGATCCGAGATTGTCGATCTTATCTTGGATATGCTCAAACCTCATGCGGAACGTATCACAGCAAAAGAGGCTTTGAAAAGGTGTAAAACCATTATAGAAAATAAAAATCTTTAAATATTTTAGTAAATCTTCTTGTTTATAAAATAATTTTTTTGAATAAATATACCGGCAGGGTGTTATTTTTTTATTAGACCGAATTAAATTATTAATAGAACAGGAAGAGAAAAAATGGGAAGCGGATTAGAAATCTATAATCGTTGTCTACAACTTGCAGTAACACAATCATCTATTCCGAACGTGCGAAAATCCTCTGAACAAAAAACAGTTGTCCGGAATTTTTTCCGTTTATTTTATCCTGATTATAAAGTAAGGAAAATTAGGAAATTCGCTTTTCTATTATTGAGACATTATTTTGCGCATATTCCGGGATTTTCCGAATTGAAAAAGAGATATAAATTCGGTCTGATGCAAAAAATAGCCTGTAATCGGTCCCTTGTTATGCTGGGAAAGTTTGTCTATATCCTGTATCTAAAAAGTTGCGAAGCACCGTTTTTATTGCGAATCGTCAGAATTGAAGAAGAGGTTTTAGGATTCGGAAATTTCGGAATGGTGGTGGCGGGTACCTCGGTCCATAGAGGAGCTAGGGGAGTAAACAATAAAGCCGTTAAAATTTTGTATGTGACACCGGATATTTTT
>JABDBB010000086.1 GCA_013288845.1 Chlamydiota bacterium
TCTTATGCTTTCGGTGTTCGGCTTATATGTTTTACTGATAGGTTGGCATACGATGCAAGCCATAAGTATGCAATCGGATAGATGACCTGCAGTATTGTTGCCAATCCCATAAGAGGACTGACTAAAATCAGATTTTTGCAGTCTTTCCCGAAATTGCTCACTGCAATTTTATCGTGATATCGTAACATGTTAAAGAAAGATCCTATAACTTTTCCGATGTTGTACAGTATATAAAGAGGAATAAGCACGGGAAATAGAGCAATTTTTGCGATACCCTGAACGAAATTTTTAAAGTATACTGATATAGATATTGTTTCCGATATAGATATTCTTTTTAGTTTCAATATGGAAGAAATTTGGGATAAAGACAAAAAGCAGTACTTTTCAGGAGGAACCGTATCTAATTTTTGAGAAGACAAGCCTCCCAGTGCTTTATCAGGGAGAAATGTCAATTGTTTGTCAGTTAATAATTGAATAACGCCAAAATCCGTTTTTTCCAGTTTTTGTATTTGATCTGCGGATAACAGTTGAATGAAGTCTGATTCATTATGATTGAATTGTTTAAATTGCTCATAGTTTAGCATAACTATTTGTTTAGGACTCAATTTCTTTAATAGTTGCAATGATTTGATCTTTTTAAGTGTACTTTCTGAAATTTTGGAGAGACACGATTTAAGTTTATCATCACTTAAAACACGTGAAACTTCATTTAGCTGTTCGATAGAGACGAATTGCCATTGTTCATCGGTAAGATGTACTGTTTGCTCCGAATTTATTTTTTCGACCAGCTCTTTTTTGTTGCCTAAAGCTTTGATTTGTTCTTCTCCCTTCAAAAGCGGGGCTTGTGCCACTGTAATGTGCGGTACTTGAGTTGCTTGAAGATTTGAAACCAACTTGTTTGGACATGCCCGGATGAGAGGTTCTGTTGTTAAAAGAGGAACTTGGGATTCTTCTATGAATCTGATTTGCTCCTTTGTCAAACGTTGCAGTTGTTCGGTAGTTGTGAATTCTTTCATTTGTTTTCGCACGATATGTTTGCGACATTCGTTCCATTGTTTCGGATTGTCTTTAAGTATGTCACTTAAAGAAGCTACAAATTTTCCGGTAAGACCCGCTGTTTGTGAAGGTGTATCGGCGACGGAAGGAAGTTGTTCTTGGCTGATCCACTCCATCTGATGAGAGACTAACAAACGTATTTTTTCTTTTGGAATCACATGCACTTGGCTTGGTCCGGAGAGGAAAGGAATCTGTTTATCTGCAATAAATTTTAATTGTTGTTCGGTCAGTTTTTTTACACAACGGTTTGGGCACAATTTAACCTGATCATCTCTAAGGAATTTAACCTGTTGCTCCGTAAGATGTTTTTCAATTTGTGGAGGTGAAAGCAGATCAAACAAGGGGCCGGTGTCAAAACTGATGATTTGATTTTTCGACAAACCTTGGCGAATGTCCATCCATTTCTTTTCAAAGCTGCCGTTGGATACCGAAGCGGAGATGTCAGTCAATTGAGGCTTCAAAAGACCTTTGACATGTTTTGTTTGCAAAAGTTCGTATTGATCCGCTCCAATCCACGGCATTTGGTTTACCTGTGTGGCTGCACAATTATCTTCGCTTACCAGATGGGAAAATTTCTCGGCAAAACTACCCTTTATCTGAGGAACCTGATTTTCATCAAGATAAGGAAATTGTCTGTTCTCTAAATGCTCCAATTTTTCTATCGGAATTTTATAAATTAAAAGATTGGGACATCCTTTTAATTGATCATTTTCCAGGTGTTCTACCTGAGAGGCCTGAATATAAGGAACCTGTTTCTTCGTATCTAAATTTTTAACATAATCAGCCGGTACTCTTTTAATCAATTCGGGTTTAGTGAGGTATGGTAAATCCCTTTCAAAATTCATGTGTTGCACCATATCCGGATGAATCATAGAAATCCATGCCCTTGGATTTGGAAGATCGGCAGCTTTGGCAATATCATATAGACGCGGAATAAGCTTCGGATCATCAATTTCTTTGATTTGTTGTTCCGTTACATATGATAAATAATTTTTTTGATTCTTTGCAGAGATGACAAACGGCTTGCCGGTTTCGTCTTTTTCATATGTAAATTCTTTTCCTGCAAAATATTCGAGATATCTTCCGTGGATCCCTTTTATTAAGCTAGAGGGCCGGTCTGTCTTTAGGAACCATTCGACTGTTTTTTGATCCAATTGTTTGAGTTGTGCATTACTCAATAGCTCCAATTGTTTCATAGAAAGTTTATCCAGATGTTTTGCAGGAACGTTTCTAATTTGCCAAGGTTTATTAAAAAATTTCTCTTGGTAAAATTCGGGGTTGATAAAAGGAATCAGATGACTTTGTTCTTCTGTAAAGCCTTCTACCTGTTGTTGAGTAAGGAGGTAGTGTTCTTTTTCATAAACGGTTTTATCAGAAAGAATTTTTTGTGTGACAGAGTACATTTGCTCAGGTTTAGTAATAAGAGTGCTGATTTTTTCCGGTGTTATTAAGTGGGTTTGCTCGGGTAATAGATGAGGACCATGATAAACCTGAAGATATTGGAAAGACTCCTTGGATCGTTTTTCAGCAATTTCTTTGATTTTACTTTTACGTATCCCGGAATTTTCCGGAAATTTAGCAGGATCGAGTTTTGTTCCGATTGTCTTGAGAGCGGCTTGATTATACACATACTTTTGATACATATCGGAATATTTGCCCGGATTTTGCATATCCGGATCAATACCGAGATATTGCACGTACTCGACTTTAAGATGCGTGAGTGTTTCCGGGCTCATGGTATATAGCCAATCTTGGTCTTTTTCTTCCGGCTTATATTTCCCCGTTAAGTTTTTTTGTACTTCGGCTCTTGCCAGAAACACATGTAAATACGGATTATGAGATCCGATATTTCCTTTTCCGAATGAGACTGTGAGTGCTTGAAAAAGTTTATCTTGAGCCGGATCTTTTGCTGCAGTAACTTTTAATTTAAGAAAACGGTTTTTTATATCTCTGTTTGTATTGAGCCAAAATTCAAAATTTTCTGATTTATCCATCAAATATTTTACATTGCCGTCAAAGACATTCAGTTCTATAAGGCCTCTGTTAACGCAATTTACGAGCTCCGGCGGGAATTCTGATCCCATTGATAGTAAGTGAGTTCCGTCATTTTGTATGAGCCATACTCCCTTGGTTATATTGGAATCTGTTTTATTTATCTCATCTGTCTCATGCAATGCTTTTAAATATTTTTTTGCAAGTCCTGCTTGAGATTCAGAAAGGAGAAGCCAGTTTATTTTCTTTCCGGATTGTACGGCTAAAATTTGTTTTGCCGGTTTTTGCATTCTGTGAAAAACGGTATGTGGATATACACAGGATTTAAAAAAATCTTTAGTGCCGTAAATAGGCTCTGAGAAAGCTTTGTAGTAGTCTACTACCTGTTCAGGAGGTCCGTACCGAAGATTTTTATCCTGTAACTGTTCAGAAATGGTTTTGAAAGCACTTAAATCCGGTTGAGGTTGTTTTAAATTTTGGATAAAAGCTTTGAATTTCGATAACGTCATGTTTTTATAAGATTTGAGAACATTAGGAATCTGTTGGTAACTTGCTAATTCGCTTTCAATTTCGATTTCTTCTTCTATTTCAACCTCTACTTCCTCTTGAGCTTCCACCTCTATTTCCTGTTCGACACCGAAATTTTCACAGGTTTTTAGATATGTTTTGGGAAGTGTCTCGGAATTTTCAATATAATTTTTCATTAAGATGCATTCCGGTTCAACAATATCTAAGATAGAGCCGAGATTATAGTCTTCGGAATTGTCATCATTTTGTACAGTTTCTCTAAATAAGTTCCATTTTTTCTCTAAATATTGTGTGAGATCGTCTTTAGTATTGACCTCTATTTTTAATCCGCCGAATTGCAGATAGGGCTTATCTTCCATTGTAGTGAGAAAAAATTTACTGTAGATATCGACCAATTTACGGAATTGGGCATTTCTTTCTTCTTCCGGTTTTTCCGGATTATGCAGTAGTTTTATCCCTTGCGCCACTATACGGATACAGGCTTTGCGGAAAATTTCATTGATCTGGTGTTTATAAAATTTGATCATATAATTTGTCGTGAGCTGTTTCTGCAACTGTTCTGCATAACGGGAAAGATCATCTATCGTAATAATATCTGTATTCGGATCTGACCGAGGAATGACCTTACAAGCTGTCGGTGACAAGACAATTTCGATATTTTGAGAAAGCATAAACTGTCTCAAACGCATAATTCCTTGCGTAAAGTTTCTTGTGAGCATTTTTTCATCAAAATTGAAGAAAAATGTTGCATCCGGAACCTGTTTGATGTCTGTTCCTGTTGTATGCGGCTCATCGTAAATAGTGAAATAATCCTCAGGATTTAAGCCTTTGGCTTTCAGAGCAGTTATAGAAGTTCCTTCACGAATCGGATAGGGCAATTCGGCATCGAGATGCCAGGCAAATAGAGTATTGGGAGTCAATTCTCCCTCATCTTTATCGAAAAATAAAATGGCTTTCAATCCGTTAGGTTTATAATCCGGTCGACTGTTTAAGAAGTCTTTGATTTGTTTAGCCATCTGATAGTTATCGACATCATAGATAGAGCCGAAACCTGCAGAATCCAATATACCCCTTATTTTTTTCGGATGCGGAGTATTTTTATACGTATCCGTCAGATA
>JABDBB010000087.1 GCA_013288845.1 Chlamydiota bacterium
CAGTTAAGTTAATTTTTTCTTTTCTATATCTCGCCGTTATATGCAACTCGTTTGGAAATAGAATTTATGAATACTTAAATAGACCGGAAACATTTACAGCAAAAAAGATCAAATGGGACATTTTTTTAGGTATCTTTCAACTAGTAACGTTATTATGGCTCTTACAATCAGCTCTTTTACATGTACTGCCGTAATACCTCAGCCGGCATTTGCAATCGACATTAATGATATAACTGCCGATGTTAGAAATCGTAATGAAGAATAAACCATTTTAACACAAAAACCCAATTGACCCCTCCGGGTGTTCGTATTAAATCAAAACTTAAGGTCAGGCCTGACAATATGAGACTTCCCTCATTCAAAACTTGAAACTTATCTTATTCAAATGTCAGAATGTCAAGCTGACCCCATTCCGGAAGGCGATCCGGAGCTGTCATGGAGGGCAGGTAGGATTGGAATTAATGAATGGAGAAAATACATATGAATAACTTAAAAACAGGCGAGAATTTACCGACTTCACGTCCTAAAGTTTCAGTCTATATCGCAACAAGTATTGATGGCTATATCGCTCGTAAGGATGGCAATCTTGATTGGTTGCAATACGGCCATACAGGCGATGAAGATTATGGTTTTAAGAAATTCATTAGCAGCATTGATGCTTTGATTCTTGGAAGAAATACCTACCAAGTAGTTTCCGGCTTTAATGAATGGCCTTATAAAGAAAAAAGAGTCATTGTTCTTAGCAATACTTTAAAGGAAGTTAGAGAAGAAGCAGAACTGTTTTCCGGAGAATTATCTGAGCTTCTATCGAAACTTCATTCGGAAAATATCAAGCACATATGGATTGACGGAGGCATTACTGCCTCTAAATTCTTAGAAGCAGGGTTTGTGGATGAGCTTACTGTCTCCGTAATTGCTATGATTTTAGGGTCAGGAATCCCATTATTTAGCGTTATGAATAGAGAACATAGATGTCGTTTAGTGACTTCTCAGACTTATCCCAGTGGCTTAGTCCAATTGAAGTATGAAGTGATTAAGTGAGTCTAACTTGCTCTTTAAAAATCTTAAGAAAGCTTGTAGGACGATAAAAGAGACTTAGGATCAGACCCTGACCCCTGCAACTCTTTTTCAATTCATATTCAAAAAAATTTTGCATTAAGGGGAAAATTCTAATAATATCCTTGTGTATGGTTGAATTTTCAAATTTTGAATAAATTTATATTTAGGGGTACGGTATGAGTGCTATTAGTAGTATGACAACGGTAACTTGTGACAATCATAATCAAAGGCAGTTTACCGTATATTTGCTCTCTACAAGACTCATAGCTCTCCTTATAAATTAAGAATTATTCTGTATATTTTTTTAAAATTTTCGCAACTTAAGGCTTATGAATTAAACTTTTACTGAATTAGCACAGTCTATAAGAGCTTTCTCAGTCGCCATTGATATTTGAGTCCAAAACATAGAAAGTAGCTCCAATTTCCCGAGATTTGGTAGGCGTTTTCCTTTAAATCCATCTTTTCCCGTTTGTAGGTCAATGATCAAAAGCATGGCACCTATTTTAACATCCATTTCTACTTTACTGCTATCAGCGAATCTTTCTGCAGCAAGTTCTGCAATAGCTTTTGTAATTCCTTTTTCTTGATAGTAATCCGGCTTGAGCAATGGATGATTGCTAAGATATGCCAAGTTTATAATAGACTTTATTTTCACTAAGGCAATTTCCCTAGAGATATAAACCAAAAGCTACTTATTTATATCCGTAATCTTGTACCATCTTCAGACTCTTAACTTCTAAAATAGACTTATTTTATGTAAAATGCGCTTGGAGAGTTATTAAAAGAGCATTCTATCAGGACCTCTTCGACTCCGGATGCGCAAATTTTTTAACCGACCTCGCAAATCAATGACTTCGAGACCCTGCCCAACCTCTTCCGTTCAACAAGTGTCAGACTGTCAGGCCGACCCTATTATGTTGATACCAGATGAAAGTTGATGATAAAGATCAAGACTTCTGCTATTATTTCCTTCGATTTAGAGAGTAAAAAGAGAGTCATAGGACTAGCTTTCTCCATATTTTTTAAGCAGACGAGTAAATAATGAAAAGTAAAACTATTTTCTTGTCAGTTACAACGATATTAATCAGCTGTTTTATGGGTGGTTTTACACCTCTATTAGCTTCTAAAAATCATATTAAGAAGGAAAATATCGTGAACGATTACACAGTTATTCAAAAGCCGTCTATAAATATAATAGGTATTGAATGCAGAACATCGAACGCTTCTGAAGACGGCCCTCAAGATATTCCACGCCTGTGGAGATTGTTTTATAGCGAAGATATCCTTAATAAAATTCCAAACAAAGCTTCTAATGAAGTCATTGCTCTCTACTGTGATTATGAAGGTGATTATACACAGCCTTATTCATTAGTAATAGGATGTCCTGTAACTTCTTTAAACGACATTCCCGAAGGAATGGTTGCAAAAACAATTCCTACCGGACTATATGCTGCTTTCCGTGCCATCGGTGAATATCCTACAAGCCTGATTGAAACTTGGGGAAATATTTGGCAAACAGAATTGAAGCGCACTTATACAGGCGATTATGAATTCTATGGAGAAAAGTTCAGTTCCGGATCACCCCGGGAGTTAGAGATTTATATTGCTATTGAAAAAGAGATTTCAAATGATAATTAGAACAGAACGTTTGATTCTTAGACCTTGGCGTAAAGAAGACTTTGAGCCTTTCGCTAAAATGAATTCAGATCCACGTGTCACGGAGTATTTTCCATCAATACTTAGCTATCCGGAAAGCGATGACCTTGCTAAACGTCTTTCTGTTAAATTACAAGAACAAGGATGGGGATTGTGGGCTGTATCTGTCCCGGGGATTTCTGATTTTATCGGCTTTATAGGCTTATCCGAGCCACCGTTTAGCACTCATTTCACACCGGCTGTTGAGGTTGGGTGGCGTTTAGCTTATGACTTTTGGGGGCAGGGATATGCTACAGAAAGAGCTTGAACAAATACATGAAAGTCAAACCGATGCTATTGTATTTACTAAGGGCATTGATGCTGCTCGCAATATACTTCCTCGTTGCCGGTTTGATAAAGAAAAGTGCAGAAAAGAATTTCTAGTCTTGAAAGCTACAAAAAAGAGTGGAACGACCGTCATGGATGCCGGTCTAGCCGTCCTCTCCATAACTTTGCAAGTCATGGAGCAGCTACCTTTAGAATGCTTGCCGTTGGAACCGGCAAGCTCGGAAGCAAAGATTTATCTGCGAAAGAATGGAGGAGCTTAAGGCAGCAATACTTTGTTTAAATCCAATTTTGCTAACGCAAGTTAGCTGCAGACCGAGGATTGGCCACATTTGCCCGATACCATGAAATTTCTAAATTTTCTATTTCGCCGCAGCAAATACACAACTTCTCACCCAATTTCTAATTTGCCCTAATAAAATAAACTTAATAAGTGACGTATAATTAAAAACATGATATATTAGTTGTTAAGTTTAATTAAAAATAACAATAGAATTTAGGATGATCGCAGATTTTCTTCAGAATGCTACCGTTAATATTTTTAAAGGTTTTGGCAATACATTTTTGAATGGATTTGCCTCTGATATATCTGAGAGAAATAAGGCTCATCAAGTTGGATTGCAGTTTGCACATTTTAACCCAATAACTAAGTGGTCATTGGAAAAATACGAGATTGTTGATAAGAGTAACGGAGATAAATACTGCAATGATTCAACAAAAACTGTACGCCTCAAATGTGCCGCTCTTTTTGCTGCTTCTTGGATCGTACAACCAATAGGTTTAACTTTAAATCTGTTGAACAGGATTGCTAAGATAGTAACTTTTGCTCATCTTTGGAATCCATCTCAAGAAAAATATAATTTCAAAGCTCGTATTGGTGAATGGGGAAAGGATATTTTACTTGTTGTTTCCACGCCACTACTTCTAGTAGGCATGATTTTTTCTGCTTTATATGGAGCAACTATATCTCCGTATAATGGAAGAAAGCTTTATGCTACTTGTGAGCGATTAGCATATTCCGGAGGTTATCAATTCTTTGGTGCTGATTATGGCGGAAAAAATCTTCATAATTATCTTTTAGCACCATGCTTTCAACCCGACCCGAAGGCCCATTTAGGGGGAGGAGAATTAGATAAGAGCAATGTCTGGTAAAGTGTTAAATTTATTTTAAATTAAAAAGAGCAAGGTTTTAGTTCTAACTCTATAGAGAATAAGAGCACAAAACGCACGTACACAGTTCCTCTTAATTTCAGCAGATAGAAAGGTGCACTAGCGGTGCAATGATTCGCCTATTGCACCGTTAAAATCCAATAAAATTCAGTAGCATTTTAGCTGTAAATGCCTTATCATCTTGCTCATAGTGGTTGGATGGTATTGGGTTTATGGCGGACTACCGCCCTCATAACCCGTTGGTCCTTGGTTCTCACCAATCTAAAATATGAAGAATGCTCCGAAAAGAATTGCAATCATAGATCTTCCCGGAAGCGGAAAGTCTACCTTTGTATTTCAGCAGGAACTTGTCAATCAAGAGTCGTGGATCATTGAAGGTTGCTCTATCAAAACATTAGAAATGCGATTCGCCCGTGCAGATATCGTCCTCTACTTGCATTATTCGCATACACGTTAAGCTAAGATCATAATGCTAAAT
>JABDBB010000088.1 GCA_013288845.1 Chlamydiota bacterium
GAAATTGAGGATATTTTTTCACAAAGTCAATCAGTTGTTGTTCCTCAACAATATCCTCGGGTATTTTTCTTTCCCCGGTTTGGAGATAACGGCAATAGTTGTCATTATGGGCGTTATACAACTTTGAAAACTCATCTTCCAAATCTAAATCGGTATTTATATAACTTGAAGCAACTCCGGAAGAGTTGCCTTGGCCTATCGGTGAACTCATACTACCTTCTCAATAAATAATTTATTATATAGCATCCGCGCTCTTTATCTACAACACCTCAAAAAAAAAAGGTCCGACCTGATCGGCCGAACCTTAATTAACACAACATGCTAATAATAAATACCTTATGATTATTAAAGAGACTCATCCGCATCATATGCATTTTCTTGAATAGGAAGTTGTTCCAAAGGAAGCTGGGGAATATCTCTCACCCCTTCTGCATCCTGCTGTACCTCTCTGTTTTCCAGATCAGTGCGCATTAAAGGATCATCTTCAGTGGGAAGTTGCAGCATAGGACGGTCTTCACCTTCTAACGGCAAATCCTGAGCCCGGTCATATAAATCCGATCCCCATCCGTTGCTTTCTACATCTAAACCTGAAGAAGACTCGGTAGAGTCCATAAAAGGTTCAGGCTCTATGTTTAACGGATCAGCATGTAGATAAAGTGTTGGCAGACAAAAAGTTGCAATAAAATATATACGTGTTAATTCTTTCAAACCTCTCATAAATACCCCTCTTTTTTGTGTATGTGCTACATCCGGATTATACCTTTCGATGAGATTAAAAAGGGGAAAAACAGCCTTTATTTGAGGACCGGCAATATAAGGTGCGATAGGTAATCTCCTCCGCAATAGATGGTCTGATAAGCCTTAATTTTTTCACTATCCCGCTCGTTACTCCTTCCTGTATTTAAGTTACGCTCGTGATTGGGAAAGTCGGAAGAGGTAATTTGCAAAAGAAGCCGGTGATCTTTCAAAAAAGTGTGTGCGGTATGCCCTAAAAAGACCTCTATTCGATAAATAGCACCCCTTTCAATCCCTTTTTTTTCGAAAAGAGTGTCAAGGAAACGCATTCTGACATATCCGTTGATGAGATAATAGGATTTATTATCCGGATGTAGATCACATAATTTTACGGCAAAATCGGTGTCGACTGCACTTGACGACATATAGATCACCGCTTTGATAGGACCTGCAATCTCCAAATTTTCTACTAAAGGGAAAGACCGGTAAAAAAGAATGTCTTTTCTTTCATATAGAGGAGTCTGATCACAAGGACCGTCGGTTTCATTTCCGTAGAGCATTCTGTTGCCTAAAGAGGGCACCGGATTTTCCGGTTCGTAGATGTAGTGGTCCTCGGTTGCATTGTCCGGTTCCGAAGAGAGTATAGATCCGTTTCCGAAAAATGTATTGGCATTTCCTTCGCTTCTCAGAAAGTAAGATCTGAATCTCATTTGTTCAGGCGGCCAGGTATTCGAATAGCGCCATTCGTTCAATCCCATCATAAAATATTCCACGGGAAACTTTTGATAGGGAGTATCATACATGATATGATTGAGCCATGCGATCATGGCACGAAATTGCCTTCGAAAAGATGCTTTGCGACCAAAATCGGCAAAAGGAAAATTGTAAGTCGGAATATGACCCCACGGTCCTATGACAAGACGCGAGGCTGCAGGTTTTCCTCCGGGATGGACACCTAGTGTTTTGATATAATCGTCAACGGTATTGTTGACAAACCGGTCGAACCATCCTCCCATAAATAAAACGGGAACCCGGATTTCATTGCGCCTTTGACTGACACTGAAAGTTCTCCAATATTCATCCGAATGAAGGTGATACATCCACGTTTTAAATGTGCCGATTCCGTCTTCCAGTCTTTTATCAAATTCCAGTACGGGAAGACGAAGGATCATTTTATCGACCTCTTCATGACTGACGATACGACCTGTTTTGCCGTGATGTTTAGAGAGCCACATTAAAATATCTTTTAGATAGGGAACGCCCCTATCGATCCAACCCATATACGCATTCTGACAACAATTAATCGGAATAATCGTCTTTAATTCAGGAGAAGATTCCGGCGTCGTAAGCCAGGCGCAGGATCCTAAATAAGAGAATCCCCACAAAGCCACTTTGCCGTTGCTTTCTTTGAATTTGCCGATTTGCGTAATCGTCTCCTTTCCGTCCTTTTCTTCATCTAAAAAAGGGCGAAAAATCCCTTCTGACGAGTATTTCCCTCTTACATCCTGTATAATGACTATATACCCTTGACCTGCAAAAATGCGGGCGATTAAAGGATAATTATGTTCGGCGCTATCCTTTCCGTACGGAGTGCGCATGAGGATAGTCGGGTAGGTTCGATTGCCGACAGGGAGGTACATATCGGCAAAAAGGAGTATTTTATCCTCCATTTCAAAAGAAATATGTTTACGGATGAGTATTTGATTGGGAAACGGGAGTTTTAAGACGATACAATAAAGATAGTGATGAAGCTGAAAGTAATAGCCTATTGCTAAAAGCAAGGTTACCGGAATGAGCGCCAATAAAAAGACAAAGAAAATTTCAAGGGACCACATTTCCATGATGAAAGCGACTCGGGTTGTCCATAAACTATAAAATTCACTGTACAAAGAACGATTGTATGAAGTAAAGCCAAAAGATAACCTCAATTTTATGTAAAACTATTCTTTTCTAAAAAACTCCTTTCAGATTGCATTATTTTATTTAATCGTTCATAATTCAACTACAACTATAATCATACTTTCCCGGATAGTTATGTTTTGCAGATATAAATTATTTTTTTTCTTGTTTCTGCCTTTATCCTTTTTTTGCGCAACCGGTTATTCCGCCGACAAGCCTCGGGTACTCACGACAATAGCTCCTTATAAAAATTTTATCAGCGCCGTCGCAGGTGATACAGCCGAGGTAAAAGTCATCGTTCCTCCCGGAGCCAGCTCCCACACATTTGAACCCTCTCCGAAACAGATGATTGACGCAAGCAAAGCAGATCTTTGGTTTCGTATAGGAGACTCTTTTGAAGAGCGCTTTCAAAAAATCGTCAAAGAATATAAGCCTGCCATGGCAATTGTCGATCTTAGAGCAAACGTAGATATGATCAGCGTAGACGGGGCACACGCGGGATGCGGCTGCAGTCAAAATTTCCGGGATCTACATATTTGGTTAAGTCCCAAAGAAGCAGCGGTCCAGGCACGTACAATTGCAGAAGCCCTCATCGCCGCTTTTCCGGAAAACGCCCCTTTGTACAGAGAAAATTTGAACATTCTTCTCCAAAAATTTACCGATCTCGATGCGGCAATTCGAACCGGACTCAAAAATAAATCCTCCTCTATCCTTTTGGTCTCTCATCCGGCTTTTGCCTACTATGCGCGCGATTACAACCTTACGCAACTCTCCGTAGAATTTGACGGTAAAGATCCGACTCCCCGCCACTAACAAAACTATAGTGATAGCTATAAGGACAAGCAAGAGAAGATATATAAAATTCACGGGAAGTCCGCGAAGGCGTGCATGGTCTTCATCAAAACATACGGCCACAAATCGTTTATGAAGAATAAAAACAGTGATAAGAACAAAGACATCGAGAGCACATAGGAAATACAGATCTTCCGGTGTCACCCACAGTAAATTTCCCACTAAATAATTTGTCAACTCTACATTGAATCCGGGTGTTTGTGAGATAAAAAGTATTCCGACAGCCATCCCCACAGACCACAATGCGGAAATAACGGAATCCTCTCTTTCCCGATAATAAAGGTGTATCCAACCGATAATCAAAGCGGAAATAATCGCGGAAATCAGGGCTCCGGCAAGAGGGGTTGCAGCGGTGAATCCATGGACTCTATCGAGCCATAGGCAAATGCCGATTCCGCTCAGAACGGAATGGGAAATTCCGCCGCTAATAAAGACAATTCTTTTCACCACCACATAAGAACCGATAATGCCGCTCACAACAGAAGCTGCGAAACCGGCAAGAATAGCGTATAGAAGGAGGGGATTTTCTATGATAGCGTGAAAAAAACTCATACAGCTTTTCTATTCCTTTTTGCTTTTCACTTGGACGTGACAACACTCATCTTCCGGTTTAGGTCCCGCTAAAAGGGGGGCATGGTATAATCCTAAAGCGAAATGCTCGCACACTTCGCCGGCAGGGAATTGTGTCACTTTATTTTGTACGCAAAGAACTCTATCCACCATATCGATGGATGCGGCTAAATCATGAGTGACCATGGCGATGGTGATCTCTTTGGAAAGGGAATTCAAAAGAGTATAGATTTCAGCTTGCGCTTTTACATGTACATTCGCTGTCGGTTCGTCCAGCAGAAGAAGTCGGGGCTTCGATACAAGAGCTCTTGCAATAAGAGCTCTTTGCATTTGCCCTCCGGAAAGAGTTCCGGGAGACCGGTCGCGCAATTCGGCAAGACCCATTTTTTCCAAAATTTCTGTGGCACGAAGCCTGTCTTCTTTGCGATACCAACCGTAAAAAGGAAGGTTATATAACAATCCGGAAAGAACCAATTCATAAACAGAAATCGGGAATTTTTTATCAAAACCCAGATTTTGCGGTACATACGCGATTTTA
>JABDBB010000089.1 GCA_013288845.1 Chlamydiota bacterium
AACTTGATGTGATAGCTTTTTTAGGATACAGGCCGGAAAGGTCTAATTTAAAAAAACTCGAAAATCTGAATCTGCCTCAATTACTAAAAGACGGATTATATATCCCTGTTTTGCAGAATGTTTGGACACAATTCGATCAGCCAAGACGCTTACAATGGTTGAGAGAGCAACCTCAAATTCATGCCCCTTTATTAGCTGAACGGGCTATAGAAGAATTTATTGCAAATCCGACTGTTAATACTGTTATTGAAATAGCTTTGCCGTTAATTAAAGCTGCTGAATTTCGTGTCCGGCAAGATGCAGTCGGTGTTATAGATGACAGTTTTGCGTCGGCTTACAGAGATTTACAAGCTATTTATTTGCCGAAATTGGATACTCTTTGCGGGAAAAATCTTGATATGTCTCTATATGATATTATATCGGCAAATGCACAAAAATTACAGGAGTTTGTAGAAAAAAAAATTGACGAGATTGTAAGCTTAACTTTCACTGAACAACTTCCTTCTTCTCAATAGATAGCGCAACATAGTATGGATACTTCTAAAAGAAACATAGAATTATATTCACCGGAGGACTCTTTAGTGCGTAAAAAATCTTTTGCAAATCACTTTCTTTCTCAAAACAAGATTGATTTCAACAGTTAATCTCAAAGGAGTCGGTCATGTCTATGATCGACTCCATATTCTCTCCTTATTGAATATGTTTTGAAGGCTTTTCTAAAATGTATCCGGAACCGCCGCGCTCTTTGATGATTTTTTTCAGTCTTTTTCTCATTTTTTTATTGGTTACTTCCAACATCGGATGAAAATTGACGGGCCATCGGAGAGTGGTTTCTGTATCCACAAGGGCAATTCTCCCGTCATGACACCAAGGTATATTGTTAGGTCTCACACAGTCCCCCGCACCTGTGGCCGTTACAATGTCAATCAGCTTTTTATATATATTTTCATCAGAATTTTTTCTCCAGGTCGACCAATTCTTTTTTCTTGCTATCGGATCAAGATTTTCCACTACGAGAATATAATTTTTCCTCTCTTCAGGAGGAAATTCTGCAGAGGGGGAAGGTTCTGCAGGAAGGGGATAGATCCATTTTTTTGCGACTTTAAAATATTTATCATAGCCAAATTCCAGAATAGCTCTTCGCAATCGTTTTGACCCTTTTACCCGTCTTACCCAACACTCCCAATCCACCCTTGTTTTTCTGTCGTCCGGAAGAACTTTAAACACGTAACCTTTGCATTCTTTGTGCTTTAAAGCAAGACACACAACACCTTGAACCTCAGTCGGTTCAAAACCCGCCTCTCGAATAGACTCAAGATTTGCCGTCACCCTTTTATTGTAAAAAATTGAATCCAGCTTTTTCTTTATAGGATGATTTTCCGGCAAAAAAAACGGTGTGACAGCCTCCCGCACTTCCTGCGTAACGTAAGGATTTAAAGGGTATTCGGAGAAAAGAATATTAGAACAAAATAATAAACAAAGTAGAAATAATCGGGCCATTTTTCGCTAAGTCTCACTAAATTTCTTCAATTTTATATTACAGCCATCGTTTTTTTTTGAAATAGAGAATCATTCCGGTAGCGATACATCCCATCACGGTTAATATAACGTAATAGCCGTTTTGCGTTTCTAATTCCGGCATATTTTTAAAATTCATTCCGTAAATACTGGCTATAAATGTAAGAGGGACAAAAAGAGTCGAGACTATTGTCAACACCTTCATGACTTCGTTCATGCGTTGACTCATTGTAGACATGTAGATATCCAATAAACTCGCAGAAATATCTCGGAAACTTTCGATAGAATCAATAATTTGGATAGTATGATCATACACGTCTTGTACGTACGCTTTTGTTGAGTTTTTCACCAGATCAGATTCACTTCTAAGGAATCTGTTGATGACTTCTCTCAAAGGCCAGATCGCTTTTTTTAATCCTGTGATCTCTTTTTTTTTGTTCTGTATTTTTTGCAGTATAATTTTGGATGAACCCGTGCTCATTTCATTTTCAAGATGATCAATTTGCTCATCGACCCTCTCCAGAATATAGTAGTAGTTATCGACGATGGAATCGACTAAACAGTAACAAAGAAAATCAGCACCTCTTCTTCTGATGCCGCTGCCGGCAACATGAAGGCGGTCGATGACTGACTGAAATAACTCTTCTCTGTCTTCAGTAAACGAGATGACAAAGGTGTCTCCTAAAATGATGCTGATTTGCTCATCTTCAATCATATATTTATAATTGACCGAATATTTCAACATTCTAAGGACGATAAAAATGGTACTTTTGTAATCATCCAGCTTCGACCGTTGCCCGGTGTTCATGATATCTTCGAGCATAAGGGGATGAAGATTCAGATTTTTTCCAAACTCAGCAATGATCTGCGCATCGTGAGTTCCTCTTACATTGATCCAAGTGATGGTCGGTTTTTTTAATAATTCAATGCATGTTTTCACCGACACCCGGTCATAAGAAACACAGGAGGTGGTATCGTATTCAATCAAAGAGATGTGGACACTTTCTATCGGCTCTCTTCCGATGTGGATAAGACTGCCCGGAGGCAGCCCCATTTTTTGTGTCCTTTTTTTCAAAATATGAGACATGCTATTTGATCCTTATATTACGCGAAGTGTAGTCCATACTTTTCGTTTTTTCAAGTTGTATACTTTTATTATGTATTTTTAAGATTTAAGTTTTTAAAGGTTAGTTTAATAAGGGTAAGTATTAAATTTTCGAAAAAAGTAAATATTCGGAAAATATTTTATTGTCGATGACTCTGAGAAGACTCATTGTAAAGCGCTTTTACTTTGAGTTGTAAATACCGGGAAAAGTGCGGATATAAGGGCCCGTAGTCTCTTTTTATCCAAGTATCCAATCTTTTTATGACTTTTTCTTCCAAATCCGGCAGGTATTTATCCGAAGAGACAAACTCCGGATCCCGACGAAGTTTTCCCACGTCGATTCTCATCGAATTTCCTGCAATAAATCCGATGTTGTCGATCACATTATGATCCCGGTCATAGATTCCCTTGCTGTACTCATCGAGATAAAGGGCGAATATCCGATCGATCAGCTGCTCAGCCGAGGAGAGATTTCCCTCTGCTAAATAACGCCTCAGTAATTTCCGGGTCGTCTCAGCTTTTTTCTGCAAAACAAACACCACCCGGTCGGCTTGCACCTCTCTTTTTAGTCCCCATCGGTCAATGAGTTTGATGGTCTCTACATTGAGTCCGCTTCCCGGAAACCTCACGGCAATGATGCCGCAATTCTCTTTATCCTGTTCATAAGCAATAGTATGCCCGGCATACACCTTTTTCAATCTGTTAGACTGCCCTTTCCTCATTCGAATCCGATAAGAATCTACAAAAGGGATAACGGAAAAATATTCTAACCACCGGGAGGGTTTTAAACGGCCCAGCTTAAAAAATTTTAAGACATATTCTCCGTCGGCACTCTCATACACATAGCACTGATTTCCCTCACTGTAGTACCGGAATGTTTGTGTGAGGATTTTTTGCACAGTCTCTCTCTCTATTTCGGAATTGCAGCATAAAGGGGACTTATTTTCTTCTTCATAAGTAATTGATTGTAAGAAGTTTACATCAGAAGATATCTCATAGACACATACAAAGAGAACAAGGCATGAAAAAAAGAAAATTGCTCTGCTCACCAAGTATTGCCTCCTGATATTCTAAGAATTATTTTATTATTTCAAACGCCGGAGACGATGTCTATAGGATTTTGTGATATCCGGAAAAAAATTTGGCGTTAGAAAAATATACAAATTTTAGGTAAATTGAATGAGAGCAATAACCGTTATACCCGGACGGAATTTATGAAAAAAATCTATCTTCTCCCCAATGTCATCACAGCATTCGGACTTTCCTGCGGGCTTTTTGTGATTTTTCGCATGAACATGACAGAGGTCGGCGATGTAACCGAACAGGTTCTCATCGCAACTGCCTGGATATTAATCCTGGCAGCTTTCGCTGACCTGTTGGACGGAGCTGTGGCAAGAGCCATGCATGCGGAAAGTGATTTCGGCATTTTGTTTGACTCTCTCTCCGACGCGATTACTTTTGGAGTAGCCCCTTCTGTCGTGATTCTAAAAACTCTCTCCATACAACCCGGGACCGAGTCTTCATTTCTCATGACCGCAGGAGCCATGGTCTATACAATATGCGGAGTGCTCCGGCTCATTCGATATAATCTCACTATCCCGGCATCGATAGGAACACCCGAAATTCTCCCGGCAGACAAAAAAAATTTTACCGGCCTGCCCATCCCTGCTGCAGCGGGGGCTATGATCTCTTTAAATCTTTTTTTATTTCATCCCGAATTCATCGATATCAATCCGCAATATCGCACCTTCATCCTCTTTGCAGCCCTTATTGTTGTCGGTTACTTTATGATTTGCCGTTGGCGTTTTCCGGGCATTAAAGCGTTAAAAGTGCGCGTGACCTCTTTTAGAATGGTATTCATCACAGTTCTCGGGGCCGTATTTATTTTTTACGGAGTCTTCCACCACTTTCCACTCTTCTTTTTCCTCACCTGTTG
>JABDBB010000090.1 GCA_013288845.1 Chlamydiota bacterium
GTTCTATTGGACTCCTCTTCAGGTGATTTAGAGTCCGTCGTCAAATTCGGTAAAATTTTATCGGACTTGAAAAAAAACGGATCCTTAAAAATTGTGGTATATATCGAAAATAATGCGGTCGGACCGGCTGCCGTATTTCCTTTTTTAGCTGATGAGATCTATGTCGGTTCTTTTGCTTTATGGGGCGATGTCTCTCTCGGAACAGACGGAATTATCCCTGTAAATATACTCAAAAGTACGATTACAAGTCTGATCGCCCCCAATATGCCCAAGAGAGATCTTTTTAATCTTCTCGCTACGGCTATGTGTGATCCTGAACGGATTGTTGTCTACGACGGTTCTTTACACCTTGTCTCTAATCCCGGAGAATTTTCCGATAAAATCATTTCCGATAAAGGAGAAAATCTTATTCTCAATCGGAATCAGATGCTTTCCTTAGGAATAGCAAAAGAGGGCACCCCTCCGGCTCTTTCCGAACAAATACCGGAGGAGTCCGGAAGATCGAATGAGGTAAAAGAAAAAGAGTCGCAAACGGTTGAAAAGGCGCTCGCGGTACAATCAATTAATCAGAGCGATTTCGATAACTTTATCCATTCAGGAATTACTGTCATAGATTTCTACGCCGACTGGTGCGGTCCATGTAAGAAATTGGTCCCTGTTTACCGGGAATTGGCACATGATTTTGAAGGAAAAGTAAAATTCGGAAAAATCAATATCGATTACGCCCGTACATTGATAGACAAAAAGAACGTAAAAAAAATCCCGACAATCATTTTATTTAAAGACGGTCAGGAAATTAAAAGACGTGGCCAGGGGACTAAGTCCGAACTGGAAGAATGGATCAACTCCGCTATAACTGAATAACTTACGTAAACCGGGAAAGGGGTTATACAACCCTTTTTCCCGGATATCTTTTATTAAAAGAAATATTTATTCCATATCCCTGATTTTCTTTGAATTTTAATTTTAAATCTTATATTTAAGAGTTATAGGATGTAAATTAACTTTGCATCTCCGATTTATATTAACATTGGAGGAAACCATGAAATTAATCGATGCTATCGCATGTATCTTGTTGATTATTGGCGGTTTAGCCTGGGGAATCATAGGCTTATTCGACATTAATTTTGTAGAACGTATATTAGGCCATGGTACAGGAATAGAGAGAGCTGTCTATATCGCAGTCGGGATTGCTGCTGTATGGAAAGCTATTTGCCTATGCAGATGCTGCAGTCACAAAGGTTGCTCATCAGACTAATCAATAGAGGCAGGGCCCGCGCTCTGCCTTTATCACGCTTCTGCTCGCCTCTTATAGTCCGCCTGATCTATTAGTCAATTCTTCCCAGCGTAGGAAGTTTTTTTCCATCTTTTCTTCAGCTTCGGCTAAAAGCTTGTATAATTCTAAGGATTTTTCCGGATCCGAACAATTTTCCAGCTGATCGGCCAGAGAAGCCAGGAGCTCTTCATTTTCGGTCAGAGTTTTTTCCATTCCCGCCAGTTCTCTTTGTTCGTTATAAGAGAGCTTTTTTAGAGAACGATCGTTTGTTTGACGACCCGGTTCTTTTTCGGTAAGTTTGTCTTTATTTTTCTTATTATTTTCTTCAGTTGCAAGTTCCCATTGCCGGTAGTCGGCGTAGAGATTCCCCCCTTCGCCTTCACCTAATCCAAGAATTTGTGTACATACACGATCCATCATACAGCGATCATGAGAGATTAGGACGATTGCCCCCGGAAACTCATTCAGACTCTCTTCGATCACCTCTAAAGTTTGGATATCTAAATCGTTGGTCGGTTCATCTAAAAACAGAATATCTGCCGGTTCCAACATGAGTTTTGCGATGAGGATTCTCGCCCGTTCACCGCCTGAAAGACATCGGACAGGCAGTTCTAATCTATCGGAAGAAAAAAGAAATTTTTGTGCCCAGCCGTTTACATGAATCGGTTTGCCGTTATAGATTACCGTATCGCCGACAGGAGAAAGGGCTTCTCTTAGGGGAATATTCGGATTAATTTTTTCACGATGCTGATCAAAGTAAACGAGACGTAAATCTTCAGCGTATTTAACAGTTCCCATATCTTGCGCCAATTGTTTCGCAAGAATTTTCAAAAGAGTGGTTTTTCCCGTTCCGTTTTTCCCTACAATACCGAGACGACTTCCCGGTGAAAGGGTTAGATTGACCCCTTTAAAAAGTTCTTTGCCTCCCAAAGTTTTAGATAAGTTATTAGCTATCAACAACTTACGAGTTTCCCTCTCTGACGCAGAGAAATCAACATCCACTTTAGAAACCCGATTCCGCTGCTTTATCTCAGACAACTCTTCAATAAGCTTATGGGCATTTTTCACTCGGGATTGCGATTTTGTCGTTCTGGCTTTCGGGGATTTCCTTAACCATTCAATTTCCTGCCGAACTGTAGAGGCCAACCCTTTTTGCCTCTGCGCCTGAGCCTCAAGAAAGTCTTTCTTTTGCACAAGAAATTCGCTGAAATTTCCGCCGGAGACAAAAATACCTTCCGGATAACAGTGATTGATCTCTACGATTTTATTGACAGTTTTGTCTAGAAAATATCTGTCGTGACTGACAAGTATATAAGAAATATTTTCTTTGGATAAAAATTTTTCCAACCAAATGATTCCTTCTAAATCCAAGTGGTTAGTCGGTTCATCCAAAATTAAAAGATCAGGCTCATGCATTAATGCCCGGGCAATATCAAGACGTTTTTTTCTACCGCCGGAGAGTACCGATGCATTTTGGTTAGGATCGGAGAATTGCATTTTTCCCAAAATGATTCGGGCTCGCGTACGCAAATTCGGATCGGACGGATCCTTCATATCCTGAACAAGAATTTCTTCGAGGGATAAAGAGGCAAATTCCGGAGATTGAGAAGCATAGCCCAAACGAAGGCTCTTTTTTCGAGAGATATTTCCCTCGTCAGCTTGCTCTAAATCCATAATGATTTTTAAAAGGGTGGTCTTTCCGGCCCCGTTAGGACCTAAAAGACCGATTTTATCTCCGGAGCAAATGTTGAATGATATATTTTCAAACAACTTTTGCGTTCCGAAAGATTTTGAAAGTGAGTGAATACCGAGTAAAGAAGTCATATGAAGTCTCACCTATGTTTTTAGCTTATTGTCTTACAGGTCTTTTCTCCTTATATCGCCCTTGCTGACTGCGTGGCTTTGCGCGATAATTTTGTTTAGGAGAAGATTTCTTAAATGCCGGAGCTCTTTCTTTGATTTTCGGCTCAAGACCTGCAATCACTGAAGTTGTGATTTTTTGTCCTGTGAACTCTTCAATACGCTTCAATAAGATGTTATCTTTAGGAGCGGCAAAAGATACAGCCTTTCCTTTAGCATCTGCACGACCGGTACGACCTATACGGTGTACATAATCTTCAGCATTAGAAGGAAGATCGAAATTGATTACATGTGTAATCGTCTGCACATCGATTCCCCTTGCAGCAATATCGGTCGCCACGAGGAAACGGATGAATCCGTCACGTAGACGCTTCATTGTGCGGGTTCTTCTTTGTTGGTTCATATCTCCGTGAAGAGCTTCAGCTTTATGTCCCAGATCTCTCAATTTATCGACCAACTCATCGGCAAAAGCTTTTGTAGAGGTGAAAATAAGAGTTTGATTCATGGTTTCATCTTCAAGCAGACGATCCAACAGCTTCATTTTGTGCGGAAGATTGTCGACGAAATAAAGAAATTGCTCAATATTTTCATGTTTTCCGGTTTCGGACATGATAGAAATATCTGCAGGATCTTTCAATAAACGTTTTGACAATTTTAAAATTTCACCTTTAAATGTAGCAGAAAACATAAGAGTCTGTACATCCGCTGAAACTAAAGCGGCAATTTTTTCTACGTCATCAACAAATCCCATATCCAACATCCTGTCGGCTTCATCCAAAATAAAGATTTCCACTCTGGATAAATCAATACGACCCCGATCAATATGATCGATCAGTCTTCCGGGAGTTGCGACTAAAATTTCGTAAGGCTTAGATAATTGACGGTTTTGGATAATGTAAGATTCTCCGCCATATACACAAACTGTTTTCATTTTAGGCATGCAGATGGAATAATTTTTTGTCGCTTCGGCAACTTGCATCGCAAGTTCTCGCGTAGGAACTAAAATAAGAGCTCTTGGTCCGAATCCTTTTTTCTTTGCAGGACGGGAGAGTATTTCGAGGGTAGGGAGAGTAAAAGCGGCAGTTTTCCCTGTACCTGTTTGTGCTGAAGCTCGAAGATCGCGTCCTTCGAGAACTATCGGGATGGCCTGTTCCTGAATTGGTGTGGCCGTATGGTATCCCGATTTCTCTATAGACTTCAGGATTTCTTCTGATAAATTTAAATTTTTAAAAGACATTCTTTTCATCGCTTTTGTTGTGATTAAGCAGCCATGTTAACATAACTGTTTAATAAAATATATAATATTTTTCGAACTCCAATCTTTTTATTAAAATAATTGTTTCTATAGAGAGGGAATTATTAATGAAAA
>JABDBB010000091.1:0-2605 GCA_013288845.1 Chlamydiota bacterium
AAAATAATGTTCTTATAATGTCCAAAAGGACATTCGAAATCAGACGAAAATAAAAAATCCACAATTTTAATGACCGAAAATCTTTCTTCAATCGGTAAGTTCGGAAGGAATTTTTTCATTTGAAGGTATTGGTCTTCGCAGAAATATCTATTGCAGTGAGGAGGTATAGAATGAGGAGGTCGGGAAAGTATATAGTTTTTAAACAGACTTTCTAATTCGGACTGATTCCGGTGAATATTTTTACTCTCATTTTCTAATCCAAATAGCTTTATAACCCTTTCTGCTTTTATATAAACCGGCTCTTCTCCGGCTTTATTGAGAGTAATTTTATAAGATTGTGCCATATCTTCAATGATCGGATGAAAGATCGGAAAAGATATTTCTGCGATTTTCCTATTTTTCAGTGTTAATGCACCGATGAGCCAAGGGTTTTGGCGAGTCCATGTAATAGAGAAATCGGAAGCTGTAACAGGTCGCATAGGTCTCTCCGGAAAGGTTTTTCAAATGGCTGTGAATCAGATTTACTCTTTTCAATTTTTTATTCAAGGAGTTTAAATCGGATTGGAAAAAAATTTTGAGAATAATATATGAACCGGTATTGTGTAGAATATTTAATTTCAGGAGGTTCTCATGATGTCATTTTCCGGTACACGCTCTTTATATAGTCCTATAGTGCGATGTTATTCCGTTCAATCCCGATTAAACCAAGTCCGGGATTTCGGTTGTCAAAATTTAACGCAGTCTCACGAAGGGGCTTATGCAAAATCTCTGGCTGTTTTAGAAAAAAAAGGGAATACTCACTATGTGTTTCATCACGGACAGTCAGGTCTTCAATTTGTACCTTTGAATATATTAAAAAAGTTTCTGTTAACAAACATTGATCCTCAACACAGCCGGCCGGAAAATTGTTTTTTAAGGCATCCTGCCAACCTATTGCAATTAGATCCCGCCGTACATACTGTCAAATGGTTTACCGATCGAATAAAGCCGGGATTTTTGCAAATACATAATGACGTGATATATAAAACCGCTCTGATTGCCGCAGACGGTCATTTAGCTTCAAAAACCTTTTCTGAATCCGCCTTATCACATTTCTCAGAATGCAGTTCTAATTATAGGGCTAAAATAATACAAGAAACGGCTTTATCGGAAATAGTGCGCTCTTATTTTTTGAACCAGGAAATAGCCCGGGAAATACTATCCCGATTTAGTGAATTAAATACAGAATTGCCGCCCGGAGCAATTCTTTATAATATCCAAATTCCGAAAGAAAATTTTAGTAAGTGCGCCTATCTTTCGCGTCCCGGCGGAGTCCCCTATCTGACAGATCATCCGGATATACTTTTAGAAAAAATGCAAAGGGAAGAAAGTCCCAATGAAAGCTTTCCTCAAACAAGAATTCTAAACCATTTATTAGAACAAAATTCAGTGCAAGCTTCCATGTTCACAACATTGTCTGATGAGCAAATAGAAGAAATTATAGAAAAGGTAAGAAAAATTGTAACCAAATATTGGACAAATTTAAGCATATAGAATTTTAGGGCAGTAAAAATCATAGCACTCCAAACGCTGCGCGAATTCAATCAATTACTTAATTCATATTAGCTTAACGCGTATGCGAACGCTGCGCGCGCTCATTTCTTCTTACTTAAATTAATCATGGCTCATTATTTTTTGTTAACATTGCTTTATTTATAAAAAACTATACTTTTTTCTTACAAAAAAGCAATTATAAATTTTAACAAACATGGGGAGTGATGATGGGAAATTATTGCTGTGACGGTCTTTCGGTTCCGTATGTAAAAAATCTTAATTCGAATCAAAGTCCTAAACTGAAAATCATCGTGATCGGGGCTGCCGGACAAAAAGGGATGGCATACATTAAGGGATTGTGCGAACGATCGGAAGTCGAAATCGTCGCCCTGGTGGTAAATCAGCATATCTCCGAGACTATTTGTAATTTAGGAATACAAATTTTTTCCGGACGCAATTTAGATGCGGTCATTGAACATGTGGAGTTCGATGCAGCCGTTCTTTCTGTTCCCCATCACCTACATGATCAGCTAACACGAAAACTTTTAGCAGCGGGAAAATATATCATCAAAGAAAAGCCTCTGGCCTTAACTGTTTCCGAAGCTCTCTCCTATCAGAGCCTGATTTCGCAGAATTCCTTGCGACCTATCTTTACAACTGTACAAAGAAGCACAATGCCTCTCTTCGGAAAAGTAAAAGAGCTGATGCCAAAGATCGGCAAAATTGTAAGTTTTACTTATCACTACGAATTGGCTTTGCCCGAGATGACTTCGGGATGGCGTGCAAAAAAGGAATTGTCGGGTGGAGGTGTTGTCATGGATATGGGATACCATATTATCGATGTCGTACAGCATTTTTTTGGTGTGCCCGATAAAATTAAAGTGTCTTTCGGTTATCAATATGAAGATATGCGAAATGCAGGATTGGAAGACAGCGCGAGTTTAACCTTTGTCTATCCGGATTTCGAAGGAGAGATTTTTTTAAATCGTCATGCAATAAAAAAAGATGAGTTTTTTCTTATTGAAGGCGAAGATAAAATTATTATAGCGGAGCCTTTAAAAGGGAGTGTTTC
>JABDBB010000091.1:2615-4489 GCA_013288845.1 Chlamydiota bacterium
TCCTGTTTATCCTGTTTAGGTGGAAGTCATATAGAGAAATTTTCTTTCTATATTTCGAATAAAGATATTTTATCGACTATGTTCAATTTTTGTCTGAATCCGGAAATATATCGTAAAGAATTAACAGATGCATTTGTACACAATATCCAAAATGTAGAAATAATTAAGCTGATTTACCTGACACACGACAAAAATTTGCAGCAAGATGGGCCCGTCGGGTAGGTTCGGGAAGTTTATAACCTTTTAGTCCGTTAAGTACGAGTGCAATAGCTGTATCCATACTGATTCGATGTCCCGGAGAGACAATCAACGGCAAACAATTTTTCTTCGTTCTCAGCATTCTGCCGATCTCCTTCCCGTTTTTTATAAGAGGAACGGTGCTACCGATCTCTTCACCAAGCTCTCCTTCGGGTTTTCCTGTCAGAATAGACTTCGCAACTCCGATGGTCGGAATGTCTAAAAGAACGCCTATATGGCTCGCTATTCCGAGTCCTCGCGGATGGGCTATTCCCTGTCCGTCCACCATAATGAGGTCGGGTTTTATGGATAACAATTCAAACGTGCGGATGCATGCCGGAGCTTCCCGGAATCCGAGCAATCCGCTGATGTAAGGAAAATTTTGTTTTTCGGTCCAAGTGGTTGTTTCGATTATTTCATAGTCATCGGCATTCAATACGACACAAGAGGCGTAAATCATTTTTTGGGGTCATAAGGATTGTTACTCACATCCATTCCGGCAATATAACGGAGCGGCTGAGGAAAGTCGTCGGTAAGAATGACACTTTTTGCCATTTCGTTTTGGATTTTTTTTGCCGCCTCGATTGAGTCGGGAAAAAGCTGATCTTTATTCACCATACTATACCTTGATTTTTCCGAAAGTATACCGGTTTTTGCAGCCGTGATTCAATAGCGATATAAAAAAAATTCCGGTACCGGTATACAGTAATTAATTTATTTATTTTGAGGCACGAAATGAGCAGCTTTATCGAAAAGTACAGAAAATCGAATCCAAAAACGAAGAATTTCATATTAACCTGTGTGATTTATGGTTTAGTGATAATTCTGACTACGATATACTGTTATGCACGACTTGATTTTGTTCGAAGTAACAACAAAGTACAAAAAGAGCCGGACAATAGAGGAGAACAATTGAGACCAACAGGAAGTATATGACTAACAGACCCGATTACCACCAACATGAAGAATATTTAAATCGAGCAAAAAAATTAAAGGAATTGCAGGATTTAGGAATAGATGCCTTTCCTCACAACTATAAACCTTCGATCAATGCCAAAAATCTTCATGAAAAATTTGAAAAAACAGAGGCCCACAGCGAACAGGCTGCTTTAGGGGAATCGGAATCTGTTAAAATTGCGGGTCGATTGGTTCTTTTTAGATCCATGGGTAAAAATGCCTTTGCTCATATACAAGATGAAACAGGCAGAATTCAGGTGATGTTCAACCGGGACGATACCAAACTCGAAGGATATACTCCCACAGGTGAAGGAGAGGCATATCCGACAGGCTTCAAAATCCTGGAAAAAAAATTGGATTTCGGAGATATCATCGGAGTCGAAGGGAACGTCTTCCTTACTCAAAAAGGGGAACTGACAGTCTACGCTAAAAAAGTGACGATCCTTTGCAAAACTCTTCTCCCTTTAGCCGAAAAACATGCTGGATTGAGTGATAAGGAAATCCGTTATCGTAAACGTTGGTTGGATCTGATCACAAACGAAGAGGTGAGAGATACTTTTCTGAAGCGCAGCAAAATCATGAATATGATCAGAAAATATTGTGCCGAATTCAATTTCGTCGAAGTGGAAACTCCTATTTTACAAAGCATTTACGGCGGAGCCGAAGCGCGTCCCTTCCAA
>JABDBB010000092.1:0-179 GCA_013288845.1 Chlamydiota bacterium
ATATTAACGGTTTGTGTAAAATCACTTTCATTTAATTTGTTCTTACGTGCCCAATCCTGTGCTGTATAACCTTGTATGTCTTTCAAATTACTTTTAGCTCCGGCATTTAAAAGCAATCGGGCGATGTCCGGGTAATTGTGCCTAGCAGCAAAGTGGAGGGGCGTTGACCCTTTTCGAGT
>JABDBB010000092.1:189-3741 GCA_013288845.1 Chlamydiota bacterium
CGTTGACATCAATGCCGATATGCGGTTGCAAGAGATGTTTTATGAGATGTGTTGCGCATCCAAAAGTAAGTGTACATAAAATCGGCCATCCGTTGTCCCCATCTGTTGCATTAGGCGATGCTCCTAGTTTTAAGAGGAGATCAATAAGTGCGATTGACTTAGACCGTTCTATAGCCATACATATGGACTTTTCAATAAATTCCGGAGCGAAATTCAGTAAGGTTTCTACGATTTCAAGGTAATTTTTCTTAAAAGATGTATACAATAACGGTTTGATTTCATTTTGAACACCGGTTTGTAAAAGGAATTTTAATATATCCTTTTGATTGTGATTAACAGCTAACTCTACTAAGCGGTTTATTTTTGTAGTCAATAATCCTTTCTCGAAGAATTCTTTTATCGTTTCTACATTTCCTTGAATACAGGCATTTTCTATTTTTTTTTCATTTTTGCTCCAACTTATTAAATTTTCTTCCATCATTGTAAGAGTTTGTTGTATTTCTAATATAATTGAGCGGTTCAATTCAGTGCACGGATTGTTTTCTAAGTATTGTGTGGCAGCATATTGATAAAAATCACATGAAATAGGATTCGATCTAAAAGTCCCATCCTGCAAAATCCCGATCATAATGTTATTCACCTTTTCAATAGGTGTTGCTTGTTCTATTTCTTCAATCGGGTAAAATAGTTTTTCTTTCTCCATCCATTGATAATAGTGCATTTTACCTTTAATATTTACTGTGAAAACCATATATTTCTCCTAAGTTAAGTTTAGGTTATTTGAAAGATTATAGGACACTGAACAAATACTAAAAAATGATTATGAAATAAAAATCATTAATCCGGAAGCGATAAATTTTTCCGGTAACAGTCGCTTAAACAAGAGGAATTTAACCATGGAATCAATCACAGGGCCAAATCCTGAAAGTATTTATCCGATCAAAGATTACGATAAGCTTGTTTTTCTCAAAAACTTCATTAAAGCCGGAAATATTTTTGTCGGAGATTATACATACTTTGATGATCGGCGTTACGGAACCGATAAATTTGAAGAGTACAACGTCCTGTATAATTATAATTTTTCAAAGGTAAAACTCATTATCGGAAAATTTTGCGCTATTGCGGCAGAAACCCGTTTTCTGATGACCGGAGATCACAAGTTGGATGCTATCAGCACATACCCCTTTCCGATATTCGGACACGGATGGGAGACTGCCTTTAATATATATGATCTGCCGGTTAAAGGGGATATCGTTGTCGGTAATGATGTGTGGTTCGGATATGGCTGTCTGATTAAAAACGGTGTGACCATCGGAAACGGCGCTATTATCTCTGCAGGTGCAGTGGTAGTCAAAGATGTGCCTCCTTATGCTATTGTTGCGGGAAATCCGGCAAAAATAGTAAAAATGCGTTTCGATGACGCCACGATTGAACGATTACAAAAAATTGCGTGGTGGGATTGGGATATTGAGAAAATTAACCGAAACCTCAAGTTGATTTGTTATCTCGACATCGATCGATTGGAAGCTGCGGGCAGGGAAGGATAAAAAGTAATCATAATGACTCTTTATTTGTATAAGATTATTTCTCCGGAGAATTGGAAAGAAAGTCAGTCGCAAAATTGTGTGAAATTAGCGAAAGAGGATGATGAATTTATTCATTTGGCAACAGAAAGTCAATTGCAGAAAATTATCGACAAATATTGGGGCAATGCCTCCGCATATGTCATTCTAAAAGTCGCTGTCAACCGGTTGCCGGGTGAATTAGTTTATGAGGCAAATCCGGGGGGAACAAATAAATATTATCATCTGTACGGAGGAGCTATTCCTCGGGATTCTATCGTAGAATTTAAAATTAAATGATTAAAAATTAGCTACTTAATTAAGAAGGATTTGATTCGCGCAGCGTTTGGAGTGCGGTGACTTGTCACCGCTTTGCCCTCGCATCGACTTGTCGATGCGTTTTTAAAAATTTAGAGATTAATTTATGAATAAATTCTTGCCTGACTTTCTTTCTGATAAATTTCTAATCCTTAATCCGGCATCATTGCATATCCGGTAGTTATCATAGCTTCTCCTGCGTATCCTAATGGTGGGCAAACCGGAGTAGCAAACATAACAAAAGCACCACTTAATATTAAAGAGATTGCCACTACAAACTTTAAAGGAGCTCATTTTGTTCGTTGTCATTATCTTGTTCTTTCACTGCTGCTAAATGTAAATATTCATAGTCATGAAAATCCATGTTTGGTTGATTAAGAAGATAAGCTTCCATGCATAAAGCACGATGGTGATTTTTCTTTTCTTTCTTTTTAACTACATTCTTGAATTTTTTAAATATGTCTTTAGGGGGTTTGCTGCCTTTCTTCTTGAGATCAGCCTCAATTTTATCAATCTCTTTCCTTACGTCACATTTCTTTCCTGTATAAGATTCGATTTCTGACTTAAGTTCTAAGATTACATTAAGTATATTATCTGCATCAGACTTATTATAATATTTCCAAACCTTATCAATAAGTTTTTGTGCTTTTATACCAAAAGTTATGTCATTAAGATTGAGATTGATTTGACAGGAGGAGGCACTACAACTCCCGGCGGAAAAGTGCAGAGAATACCAGATAAAACCAAACGCTTAAAAGAAATAAACTTAAAAAAACTATACACCTCATTTCTCCCTTTTTTTGAGAATTAATTTCACGACCGATCACTCTGAAAAAATTGAAAATACCTGTTGTAATAGGGAAACAAAAAATTCCATTGATGATTAAGAGTAAAATTAAATTTTTAAGTTATAACATGTGCTTACCTTTTTTGGGGCGAATTATAATGAATTAATATTTTTATACAAAACAAAAATAATTAAATTATTTTTTTGATACAGAAGAATTTGATTCGCGCTGCGCGTGCACCATTTCTTCTTATGCAAATTTTACTTTGTATTTTATAAGTTATTGTTAATCAAGGACATAGTTAGTCTTTGCAGCCAGGGAGCCGAGGCGATATAGCTGTTCACAATATAATTTTTGCGCGCGCCCATCATGTAGGTGAATCCGTGCATAAATTTAATCCGAGCAAAATCGGGGATTGTTTTATTGATGAATCGAATAAATTTTTTGAGAAGCCCGTTAGGATAAAAATGTTCCAAGGGAAGTTTTTTGGGGAATTGTTTTAATCCGACGAGTTTATAGATGTCCCGAGCCAGCTCTGTACAGTTTTTTTTGGCCATTTGAAAAGTTTTTCTGTCAGGTTCGTCATAATCAGATTTTTGAGAATCGGCATAAGTTTTGAATAACCCGAGGATTTTTTTCAATTGCTCATCAGTAAGCTTATTCGGTCGATCTAATTTAATAAAGTTTCTGTCGACATAAAATTTATTTTGATCAGGGACAAAAAACTGTATCGGGTATTCTTTTAGGCTATTCAGAAACATTTTAAAAGTATAAAAAATACTACCCATTTTAGATTTTCTAAAGTGCGGATTAGAGCCGATTCCGAATGAGTAGACTTTCATGTTTACTGTTTGATTCCCTTCATCATCCTTTACGACCTCATC
>JABDBB010000093.1 GCA_013288845.1 Chlamydiota bacterium
TATGCTCTGCAAATGAATCTCAGCAGACCCGGGATTATCACCGGCGAAATGCTGGATTTCAGATTGTTCGGTGCCCCCGTTCTTTTTTATCTCGTAGTCGTCGCTACCATGACGACAGGGACCCTTTTCCTCATGTGGATAGGTGAGCAAATCACCGAAAAAGGGATAGGAAACGGGATGAGCCTGATCATTTCCTTGGGAATTCTTTCTCAATTGCCTTCTTCTATAGGAATGATCGTACAACAGTTGAATCTGGACTCTCAGCTTCCCGGACAAATGAATTTGTCAGGAGTCGTAGTGCTGCTGGCAGTATTTGTGTTTGTGACCATCGGAACGATCCTGATCATCCAAGGTCACAGAAGAATCCCTCTCCAACACGCAAGGCGTGTGGTAGGGCGAAAAGAGGTGCAGGGAGGAAATTCCTACATACCCCTAAAAGTCAATTATGCAGGAGTAATCCCCGTTATATTTGCCTCTGCTCCCTTAATGTTTCCCGCCACTTTGGGAACGTTTATCGGAACAGGAAATTGGATCGGTACAGTAGCCTCCTGGTTAGCACCGGGAACAACAACGTATATGGTTGTATATGTATTCCTGATTTTTTTCTTTACATACTTCTGGACCTCCACACAATTTCATCCGGATCAGATTGCATCGGATATGAAAAAGAACGGAGCGTTTATACCGGGAATACGTCAGGGAAAACCGACACAGGATTATCTTGAAGCCACCATGAATCGTATCACTCTTTTGGGAGCTTTCTTTCTGGCCTTCATAGCAATATTGCCCACTGTCATAAGCAGAATTCTTGGAGTTCCGCAAGGGATCAGTTATTTTTTCGGAGGAACGGCTCTGCTCATTCTCGTCGGAGTGGTACTCGATACCATGAAACAGGTTGAGTCCCATCTTCTTATGAAAAAATACGACGGCTTCATGAAAAAGGGAAGAATTAGAGGTAGATGAGGATTTTTTTCTTCTAACCCCTTGAAAATAATTAAATTTTTAGCTAAATTATACAACATATTTTCCGAAATTTATAGGAGATTTAAATGCCTAGAGTTATTGGTATTGATATACCTGACAGAAAACGCTTAGAAATTGCTTTAACATACCTTTACGGTATCGGACCTAGGCTTGCCATCGAACTTATCGAAAAATTAGGTCTGGATCCTGCCATGAAAGCAGCAAAACTCACTGCTGATGACATCGCAAAATTGAACGCAGTATTACAATCGGAATACATCGTAGAAGGGGATCTTCGCAGACAGGTCCAAAATAACATTAAAAGACTTATCAATATCCACTCCTACAGAGGGATGAGACATCGTGTCGGTTTGCCTGTTCGCGGTCAAAGAACAAGCACAAACTCGAGAACCAGAAAAGGTAAAAAGAAAACCGTCGCCAACAAGAAAAAATAATTTATAGGAGCATCCAAATTGGCTAAGCAACAACAAGCACCGAAAAAAGGTGTAAAAGTAAGAAAAAAATCTAATGTGAATATCCCTATCGGAATAGTACATGTATATGCAACCTTTAATAATACTATTGTAACCATCACGGATCCCTCAGGACGCCCTGTTTCCTGGTCTTCAGGCGGTAAAGTAAACTTTTCAGGCTCCCGTAAATCTTCTGCTTTTGCAGGTACTCTGGTTGCTCAGGATGCAGCAAAAGGAGCTGTTGATGTCGGTATGCGCGAAGTGGAAGTGAACTTAAGAGGCCCCGGCGCAGGACGCGAGTCTGCCGTTCGAGGATTACAAAGTTCCGGTCTGCATATTACATCAATTCGTGATAAAACACCTGTAGCGCATAACGGATGCCGTCCTAAAAAAAGGCGCCGAGTTTAATTGTTAAATTACAAAGTATTAAAATTACGATCAGGAGAAGCTAGATGGCTGTAAAGTATGGTAAGTTTGAATTGCCGGATAAAATTAAACTCGATGAAAAAAACGCCTCAAAATCTTTCGGACGATTTGTAGCAGAACCTTTTGAAAGAGGATTCGGACACACAATCGGTAATGCCATGAGAAGGATGATGCTTACCTCAATCGAAGCTCCTGCGATCCTATCCCTCATGATTGAAGGTGTTTCGCATGAGTTTATGTCTATTCCCGGAATTATAGAAGATATGACGAATATCATTCTGAATTTTAAAGGTGCTTTGTTAAGAAAATTGCCGATGTCGGATGAATCAAATCCTAAAGCCCATCGACTTGTCTCCTCCGTTATTGACGTGACACAACATGATCTGGATTCGAATGACGGCCAAATTATCATCACTTTGGGAGACCTCATCACCGACGGAAGTTACGAAGTGGTCAATCCTGATTTACTTCTGTTTACCGTCACGGCCCCGATGAAAAAACAGGTGAATTTATGTGTAGGCTTCGGCAGAGGGTATGTTCCTTCTGAAAGACATGTGATTCCTGATAAAACTACCGGCGAAATTCTTATCGATGCAGCGTTTTCTCCGGTCAAAATAGTCAGTTACTACGTAGAAAATACTCGTGTCGGACAGGATACTGATTTCGACAAATTAATTTTAGACGTCACCACCGACGGAAGAATTACACCGACAGAAGCAGTGAACTTTGCTTCTCAAATTGCTTTAAAGCATTTCAGTGTATTCCAGCTGCTTGAAGAACATCTGCTGGATTATGATGAACATGACGGCGATTCCGATACGGATTCCGATGTTCTTTTAGATAAACTGGTGTTGCGTATTGATGAAATTGAACTTTCCGTAAGATCGACAAATTGTCTTAGCGGTGCAAGTATCGACACAATCGCAGAACTGGTCATCATTCCTGAACGTCGTATGCTTGAATTCCGCAATTTCGGAAAGAAATCTCTTAACGAAATCAAAGCAAAACTTCATGACATGGGACTTTACCTTGGAATGGATCTTGCCCGCTTCGGTATCACTATCGATAACGTTAAAGAAAGAATAAAGCAAATCGCCGAAAAGAGAAAAGCTTTAAAAAGTAAGTTGGAATCAAGCACTATAGCTTAATAATTAATTTTAAGGGATAATCATGAGACATAAAAAAAATACCGCAAAGCTTGGCAGAACGAGTTCTCATAAGCGGTGTATGATTGCGAATATGCTTAAATCTTTGATCATAAAAGAAAGAATAGTTACGACAGTAGAAAAAGCAAAAGTTTTAAAACGTTATGCAGATAAAATGGTCACTCTTGCAAAGCGTAACGATCTAGCTTCACGTCGTAAAGCAATCGCAAATTTAATGGTAAGATTCAATACTCTTACTCCAAAAGAAGCCCGTGAAGCAAAAGACGGTAACACAGCTAGTTATAATGATGATCGCTTAGTTATCGGAAAACTGTTTGATGATCTGGGAGTCAGATTTGTCGACAGACCGGGCGGCTATACTCGTGTAGTGAAAGCTCATCACCGAGTAGGTGACAATGCTGCTACCTGTATCATTGAGTTTTTAGATAACTAATTCCGAGTTTTCCGGCCGAGCCGAATCGATTATTCTCTCTCGGCTTCCGGTTGCTCAGAAAATTGTTCTTTACGACCCGGAAATATCCGGGTCTTTTTTTTAGAAAAAATCTTGCTTTCTAATTCACGATTTGCTAGTATTTTAGTTATAAAGTA
>JABDBB010000094.1 GCA_013288845.1 Chlamydiota bacterium
TAAACCTCCGGGACAATTAAAATTATCCGAAAGGCTAATCGCCCGGATGGAATGGGGTCTCGTCGCTCATATGGGTATTCCGGAATTGGAAACTCGTGTCGCCATCCTCCAGTACAAAGCACAGCAAAAGGGACTGGATATTCCGCAAGCAATCGCTTTTTACATAGCCGAACATATTTATAACAACGTAAGACAACTGGAAGGGGCGGTCAATAAGCTAAGCGCACACAGCCGACTTCTCAATTTGGAAATCACGGAAGAACTTGTAGAAAAAGCTCTAAGAGAAATGTTTCAAACTCCGTCCCAAGCAAAGGTCAGCGTAGAGCAGATTCTAAAAAGCGTCGCCAGCGTATTTGATGTCAGAATCAGCGACCTAAAAGGATCGACAAGAACTAAAGAAATTGCTTTACCAAGACAAATTGCCATGTACCTCGCCTGTAAACTGATTAATGAATCGCTTCAAATGGTAGGCGCTTCTTTCGGCAAAACGCATTCGACTCTGCTACATGCCAGAAAAAATATTGAACAGAAAATCCAAACAGACGATACTCTCCGCAGACGTGTTGATATGGTTGAACGCAATATTGCAGCCAGCGCGGCATAATCGGTTTTTCGGAATTCATGTTGTATTTTTTCCGTTGGCCCTCAAGCAAACAGAAGGAAATCTCACATGACTATAGAGCCGGTACCGGGAAACAAATATAAAAATTTCGTGATCACTAAAGCGGAAAAAATCGATGAGCTAAGCTGCCTTCTCATCGAACTCACCCACGAACCTACCGGAGCGGCAGTTATTCACCTGCAAAACAGTGATCCGGAAAATGTCTTTTGTCTCTCCTTTCAAACGATTCCCGACAACTCTAACGGTGTAGCTCATATTCTGGAACATACCGTTCTCTGCGGATCAAAAAAATATCCGGTGAAAGATCCTTTTTTCTCCATGACACGCAGAAGTCTCAATACCTATATGAATGCGCTGACCGGCCAGGATTTCACCTGCTATCCTGCTGCATCACAAATTAAAGAGGATTTCTATAATCTGTTAGATGTGTATCTCGATGCAGTTTTCCATCCTTTATTGCTTCCGAACAGTTTTTATCAGGAGGGACACCGGCTAGAATTTGCAGAGGAAGAAGATCCCGCCACTCCTCTTGAATACAAAGGCATCGTGTATAATGAAATGAAAGGGGCCATGAGCTCTCCCTCCTCCCGATTACATGAATGCATGTATAGCGCCCTTTTTCCCGATCTCACCTACGGAATCAATTCCGGCGGAGATCCTAAAGAAATTCCGGAGCTCACTTATGACCAACTCATCGCTTTTCATCGTAAGTTTTATCGTCCGGAAAGATGTCTTTTTTATTTCTACGGCAGCTTTCCTTTAGAAGGACATTTAGATATGATAGGGGAGAGGATTTTGGACAAAATGCCCTCTTCTCCTTTACCTCCGCTCCCTCCGTTGCCGGTGCAGAAACGATTCAACTCTCCCAAAAAAGTTGTGACTTCTTACCCGAAAACATCGGAAAGTACCGAAGATAATCAGGTATTTATCTCTTTCGGATGGCTGACCGCAGGTGTTTTGGAACAGGATACTCTTCTCGCCTTGACCATTCTCGAAATTGCCCTTATGGACAACGATGCCTCTCCGCTAAAAATGGCGTTTCTGAAATCTAATCTTTGCTCACAAGCATCGGTATATCTGGATAATGAAATTCATGAAGCTCCTTTCGTCATCAATCTAAAAGGCTGTAAAGAAAATACAGCAGATGCCTTAGAAGAGCTGTTATTTGATACCCTGAAAAAAATTGCCGCAGAAGGAATACCTCCGGAATTGATTAAAAATGCGATGCATCAGCTCGAATTCCATCGCAGCGAAATCACAGGGGACCATTCTCCTTTCGGCCTCAATTTATTTATGCGCTCAGCTCTCCTAAAACAACACGGTGTCGATCCGAAAAAAGGGCTGACAACACACGAATTGTTCAACGAAATTGATGAAAGAAGCCGGAAAAATCCAAAATATTTTGAAGAGCTCATGGAAAAATACCTGATCCAAAACCAACACTTTGTTAGAGTTGTGATGAATCCGGATCCGAACATGGGATTGCGCGAGCTAACGGAAGAAAAAGAAGAACTCGCAAAAATCAAAGAAAAATTATCCCCGCAAGAAACAAAAGCTCTCGTCAAAAAAGCAAAGGAACTAAAACAATTTAGGGAGGAACAGGATGAGGAAGATTCCGATATACTTCCCAAAATTACTTTAAATGATGTATCTCCCGATTGTCGGATATATTCTCTGTCAAAAGAAACCGTGGGCAATATCGAAATTTTTCATCACGATACCTTTACCAATTCCATACTTTATGTAGATTTGACCTGGAATCTGCCGGCAGTTCCCTACGATGACCATTGGATTCTCTCTTTTTATTCCATGTTAGTCCCGCAATTAGGTTCGGGAGAGCGCTCTTATCAGGAAAATCTGCGTTTGATACAGGCAGAGTTAGGTGGATTTCATACTTCGCCCTCGTTCAATATACAGGCTCACGACAGCAAACTTTTTGCTCCGGCTTTTCATGTACAGGGAAAAGCTCTCTACAAAAATGCAGAGATCCTTTTTCAATTGATAAAAGATACTGCTTTTGAGCCGGATTTTTCTGATAGGGATCGAATCAAAGAGGTATTTTTTAAACACTTTACAAATTTACAAACGAATCTGACACAAAACTCTATGAAATATGCAAGCAACCTTGCATCAGCCGGATTCAATTCGATAACACAATTGAACAATAGATTGTTCGGTCCTGAATATTATAACAAAATAAAAGAGATCGCACATAATTACGCCGCCTATGAAGAGGAGCTGATAGAAAAACTAAAAGCAACTCACCGACTGCTTTTGCCGTCGAAAAAAACCGACATGGTGATCACATGCGACGGAGATATGTATAAAAACCTTAAAAAATTGAATTTTTACGGACTTGTCGATATTCCTACCGTTTCTCAAAAACCTTTTGAAATCAATTTTCCGATAGAAAAAATAGAATCACATGCGAGGATTATAGCCTCTCCCGTAGCATTTATTTCTAAAGGGTGCAACACCCTCTTTTACTCGCATCCCGATGCACCGGCTTTGTTAATCGGAGCACACATTATGGAAAACATCGTTCTCCATCGCGCCCTTAGAGAAGAAGGCGGAGCATACGGAGGGGGATCTTCCTTCAATACTTTATCCGGAAATTTCCTGTTTTATTCCTATCGGGATCCGAACATAGCATCGACATTCTCTTCTTTTCAGGAGGGTCTGCAAACGATTATAGACGGAAAATTTGATGATTCCGATTTAGAAGAGGCCAAACTAGAAATTGTCCAAGGTCTCGATGCTCCGATTTCCCCGGGAAGTCGCGGAGAGGTTGCGTATTGTTGGGTGAAAGAAAATAAAAGTCCGGAAGTACGCAGGAATTTTCGCAACGCTCTTCTTTCCTCCACAAAGAAAGAGGTGATCAATGCCCTGAAAAAACATTTACAACCGGAAATGTCTAAAGCGGTCACC
>JABDBB010000095.1 GCA_013288845.1 Chlamydiota bacterium
AATCCCCCTCCTGTCACAGCTCCGGCAACAACAGCATATTTCATGATATCAGAAAAGCTAGGTATCAAAGAGGCAAGGAACGTAATGGCTGCATTGTCGTTAAAGGCTGTCAGGATCGTAGAAACAATCATAAGCTGTCCGCAGCCCATACTGCTCAATACCGGAGTAATCCACCAGGACTGAAGACTTCCGTGGATGATTAATCCGGCAAGAAAAAATCCGACGAGAATAGGATTATACAAAGAAAGAGGATCCTGATATTCCCGGGTTGTTTTATAAAATCCTAAAAATAATAAAAAAGTTCCGATAAACATGACAGGATAATGATTATGTACAACGATCCAAGCCATAAATGTCACATGAACCAAGGTGATCCAAAAAGGGATAGAAATAGCTTCAGGTTCTTTCGGTACTGCTTTTTTTATTTCATTGCGTTGAATTTCTAAGGCATACAATTCCTTACGAAAATATAAGAAATAGATAAAATTAGCGCATATTATCCCTAAAACCGCTTTTATTCCAAAATTAAAAAACATAAAAGAGGTATTCCAATCCCAAGTTTTACTTACCATCAAAACAGGGGGAGCAGCAAATGCCGTGAGTACTCCTCCAACAGAGATGTTCGTAAAAAGAAGTCCGAGAGTGCCGTAAGCAAGCATTTTACTTGGACTCAAACTATAAAAATGTTTTGCAAGTAAGATGGCAGAGATAGCCATTGCTGCGGGTTCTGTAATGAATGATCCGGCGAGCGGTCCCAAAGTTAAAATAGAAAGCCACCAGGCAAAAACGGATTCACCGCCTAATTTAGCAAAAAATTTCAGGCAGTCTTCCGCCATTGTAATAATAGGTTTTGTAGAAGCTATCGACATAATTACAATAATGAACATCGGTTCGGTGTAATCCCGGCCGGATAAATAATCTAACGCGGTCATCCAATTATATTTTAAGGTGATGGCTATCAGCAAAGGGATAGCCCAAATGCCGAAAATGACTTCGACCTCTCCCATAAATTTCAGTACCTGAACTGTAAAACTATCGCCTGTAGGATTTTCCGGTGAAATATTTTTCTCTCGATAATATTCAGATAAAGCGTGGACTTTAGCGGCAAAAAATGTGTGAAGTACCGCTCCGACGAATAAAAAGAGGGTAACAAGATGAAACGGTTGTATTTCAATTCTATGCCGAAGAGTATCCCATAGAGATCCCGAGACTTCCGGACCGTAGCTTCCTTGCGTCAGCGAAACAATTTCCGTGTGGATACATTCAGGGCATTTTACAGATGCGAGATATATGATTCTCGTGAGAATGAGCACGATAAAAACATAAGCGAAAAATAAAAAAGCCGTTTTTCGATTGGCGGGAATTTTCCTCATAGCAACGATTCCTTAAATTCCTTCACAATATTACACACTACCATACAGAAAGTGTGATAGAGAAGAAAGTTTTTTCATAAGTGTCCCGATATTCAATATTTCCCTTAAAGAACCGGTGTAAAATTATATCTGTTAAAATAGATTTTGATCGGCTAGAATCCGGATAAATTCAGGAGTATCATATGGCGCGACTCAGTTGGGCTGCCGGAGTAGATTTGGGCGGAACGAAAATTCGGGTAATTCAGGTCAATACTTCAGGTTCTATAGGCGAAGCAATCACTTATCTCACAGATGTAGGAGGGGGACCGGAGGCGATAATCCGGGAAATTTCCGCTGCAATCGGGGAGTTACAAAACAGGATAGGTTCCGGTCCGGAAGCTGTAGGAGTGGGAGTTGCAGGACAAATAGAGGCTGAATCCGGAATAGTGACGTTTGCCCCCAATTTGAAATGGGAAAATGTCCCTTTTTGTCGCGATTTAAAAAGCATTTTAGGAGTTCCTGTTGTTGTCACTAATGATGTAAGGGCAGCAACTTGGGGAGAGTGGCTTCACGGTGCGGGAAAAAATGCGAATCATTTACTTTGCATTTTTGTCGGTACAGGAATCGGAGGCGGGATCATCTGTGACGGTAAGATGTTAACCGGCTACAATAATACTGCGGGTGAAATCGGCCATATGACGGTTGATTTAGATGGACCTCTTTGTACGTGCGGAAATTTTGGCTGTGCGGAAGCTTTTGCGGGAGGATGGGCTCTTGCGAAGAGAGCTTGTATGTTGGTCGGGAAAAATCAGGAGCGGGGAACTATCCTCTTATCGAAAGCTTTGGGAGATCCCGAAAAAATTACGGGTCGTCATGTGACAGAAGCTGCAGCGGAAGGGGATCCGATAGCAATACAAATTTTAAATGAAGGTATTGCAGCATTAGCGGCAGCTACGGCCAACCTTATTAATGCTTTTAGTCCTGAAAAGGTGATATTCGGCGGGGGCGTTATCGAGGGCTCTCCCGGACTTCTTGATCCTTTGTGTCAGTTGATACGTCTAAGGGCGTTAGATGCCGCTTGTAAAGGGGTAAAGATTGAGAGAGCGAAACTTCATAATGATGCGGGAGCTATCGGAGCCGGGGCTTTAGCCATCAAAACTTTTTTAAAATAACTCTGTTTTTAATTTTATATTATTTAGTTGTAATTTCTTTATAATATGTTAATAATTTTTTTATATTATTAACTTTTATAAAAAGAAAGAGGATTAGTGAATATGAGAACATCTGTGGATTATCAGAATGGGGCAATCACTCTGAAGGTGATAAATCCGAGTGAAGAAACTCAATCTAAACATGTTACCATTCCCAAATCTATAGTAAATTTTTTTGAATACTCCTGTGTAGAACAATTTGATAAAAATTGTCCCAAACCCGTTAATATAGAATCTACTCTTCGCACGTTACAATCTTCATTGAAAGAAGTCGAATCAAGAAAATTAAATGTAAAAAAAGATCATAGTATTAAGATGGTTACACTAGCGATAGCCATTAGTTGTGTGGCAGTCATGATTTTGGGAGGAGCATTAGGAGTTCTTGCGTTATGTTTAGCCGCTCCGCCTCTTGTAGGAGTTTTTCTTTTAGGGGGAGTGCTTTTAGCAGGATTATTGCTTATTTTAAGTTCCCGTAAGGGACTCTCTATTGCTGATAAAACACCTATTTCTCAATTAGAAGCAAAGATAAAAGAAAAAGAAGATTTGCTTGAAAAGCAGTGGAATTCTCAGGAACTCTATATAAGAGAGAAGTATGGAATTTTGCGCAGACAAATTACGGCGGCTATTGCAGACTTATGTAATATGGATAAGCATGTCAGCTCTCTCTCGACTCCCGGATTAAAAGAGGATTTGAAGCGTTTAGTGAAATGT
>JABDBB010000096.1 GCA_013288845.1 Chlamydiota bacterium
GGTAACAACCCTATAAAAAATATTACCATTTCCTAAATGAGCATAGGAAATTTTATTGTCTTTTGTCGGACCGTTTGGAAATTCTATTATCCCATTTCTTCCTGAAATATTAAGAAGATAGTCAACTCTTTTCGCAGGAAAAGGAACTTCAATAAGAAAGGGGTGAATATAGTCATCTTGGTCAATGCGATCTAATAAATCTTTAACTGATAAAAGAAGTAGCCTTCTCGCCTGATCTATATTTAAAGATTTATTTGTACTAAATCCAATATTTAAGAGCTTAAATTGTTTTCCGTCGCTGCCACTTCCTGATACATATGGACTTAAATTATATTTTTTAAATTGAGCAGCAAAAAAAACTTTATATAATTTTTCTTTTTGGTCGTTCATTCTATCATAGGGACCTTCAGTAACAAACATATTGGTAAAAGAAAGTGTAAGCAATATTAAAAAATTCAATTCACAACCTCTTTTCATATTTCGCTCTTACAATAATGTGGAGTCTAGTTGTTCTCTTAATGTTGATTTTCTTTAGTGACGATATCGAGAGCTTCCTCATAGGTTTCTTTATGTAATGTTATCGTTTCTGTTTCAAGAGTTGTAAATACCATATAGTAAATAACTCCTTTTCCTAATCGAACGTAAGAAATTTTATTGTCTTTTGTCGGACCATTTGGGAATTCTGCAATCCCGTTTTTTCCTGAAACATATATTTCATATGTGAGCATTTTAGCAGAAAATGGCACTTCAATAAGATATGGATGGATAGATTCATAATGATTCAGTCGATCTAAAAAATCTTTAACAGATAAAAGAAGCAGCCTTCTCGCTTCATCAATATTTAAAGATTTTTTTGTACTAAATCCAATATTAAATAAATTAAATTTACAGTCTTTCATGCCGCTTCCGGACATTGAAGGTACTATATTATATTTTTTTAATTGATCATCAAAATGAGCGCGATATAATTTATCATGTTGGTCGTTCATTCTATCATAGGGACCTTCAGAAAAAAACATATTGGTAAAAGGAAGCATAAGCAATAGTAAAAAATTCAATTCACAACCTCTTCTCTTATTTAGCTCTTACAATAATGTGGAGCCTGTTTATTCTATTGATGTTGATTTTCTTTAGCGACGATATCGAGTGCTTCCTCGTAAGTTTCTTTGTGTATTGTCAGAATGGGTGCTTCCGGAGTCGTAAATATCATATAATAAATAATTCCTTTCCCTAAACGAACATAGGAAATTTTATTGTCTTTTGTCGGACCGTTTGGAAATTTAACTATCCCGTTTCTTCCTACGACATTAATCTCGTAGTCAAGTCTTTTCGCAGGAAAGGGAACTTCTATAAGAAAGGGATGAATATAGTCATCTCGATCAATGCGATCCAATAAATCTTTAACAGATAAAAGAAGCAACCTTCTCGCCTCATCTATATTTAAAGATTTACTTGTATTGAATCCAATATTTAAAAGATCAAATTGTTTCCCATCGCTGCCACTTCCTGTCATAGAGGGAGTAAAATTATACTTTTTAAATTGATCGGCAAAATAAGCTTTATATAACTTTTCTTTTTGGTCGTTCATTCTATCATAAGGTCCTTCCGTAAAAAACATATTGGTAAAAGGAAGCATAAGCAATAGTAAAAAACTCAATTTATAACCCAAAATCATCTCTATATCCTTTTACATTTTTTTGTATTGAATCCTGATATCCCGGACTGCTAATATAATGATTATCCATGGGATTGGCGCTTCTTGGCTGATCTGTCCAAATCACCTTGCTTAAATTAAACCATATCGAAGGATTAACTAAAATAATCGGATCTCCTTTATTCATATAATTTGCGAGCGATCCAAACCCTTTTTCTTCTATTATAGTCCCTCCCCCATAGGTATTTATATAAAGGGATTTTCTGATGTTCGCAGGAAGTAAATTGACTGCAGTGTCTGTTTCAATAGCTCCTCTGCTGTGTGCATGAAGAAAAATTTTAGGATTTTTTGATTCTAATCTTGCACTGTTATATTCCTCATTAATTATATTTGCCAAATTGTGAACGGCTTGGGTTACCATACCCCATTTTGAAGGTATCGTTACTGCACCATCCGTAACAAATCCTCCTGACGCGTGGCAAACGCCTGTTACCTTTGTATTACGGGAATGTTTAGAAACAGAATATGCCATATACTCAGCTTCTTTAATAGAGCACATTATTCCGGTTACAGTTATTGATCTGATACCGGAACCGAGATATCCTTCCCCCACATATATTTTATGAGTAGATGTATCCCATGTTGTCTGATTATGTGTAAAATCTTTACCCTGCAGTAGAAGGCCTACACCTTCCACAGCATATCTTCCGATAGATGGTGGTAATACGTGTGTTGCAACAGCTTCGATGCCCGCACCTCCCATGTCCGAGGTTATAAAGCGTGAAGCTACAGGTCCGACAAGTATCGACCATATACTTTGTCTTGTCCGAGCAGAAACTGCCCCTTCACTGAACAATCCGTAGGCGTCAAAAAAAGTGAGGGGATTATTTTTGACATATGCATAAACATTGGGGCCGTCCCGCTCTCCAAGAGGATCGGCAGAGGTCCATTTTCCGAGATCCGGCGCATAGTATCTGGATCCGAAGTAGAGGAATCCTGTTTCCGGATCATGACGTTTACTTGAAAATCTCCATGGATTAATCGGACGTTTGGTTTCGCTACCGGAATTATTGTAGATGGTTTCTTCACCGAAAGAAGTATAGCGATAAATTTCTGTAGGATCGCCGGCTTTTCCGGAGGTGATGGTGACGACGTTTCCTGCCTGATCATGAATAGGGATGTAAATTTTGTTTCGTATTTCCAGTGCGACGGCAGCGCCGATTTCGGCTCCCCGCCCTTTCCCTAAGATACGAAGTTCCCGTATTTCTCCGTTTTGATTGATTGCTCCGATTTCTCTAGGACCTTGGTAAAGATATTTTTCTATAGAATCGATAGAATTTTCGGAGGATTCTTCCGATTTAGAAATCCGTCTGTTATTGGCATCATAAGTATACCGATAGTGAGCGGTTTCATTGATGACTTCTATAAGACGATCAAATGCGTCATATAGAAGTGTTAAATTTTTTATACCTGAGATTTTTGTAAGATTCCCGTTGAGATCATATTGGTAGGAATTGATTCCGTCGTAGGTGATTTGATTCAGATCATTTATCGTGTGCGTTT
>JABDBB010000097.1 GCA_013288845.1 Chlamydiota bacterium
TTTAAATATAGATGAGGCGAGAAGGTTGCTTCTTTTATCCATTAAGGATTTTTTAGATCTTATTGACCGAGATGAATCTATCCATCCATATTTAATTGAAGTCCCTTTTTCGCCTAAAAGACTTAACTACGAGATCGATGTTTCAGGGATTGCAGAATTTCCAAACGGTCCTACAAAAGATAATAAAATTTCTTACGTTCGATTAGGAAAAGGAGTTATTTGCTATATGGTATTTACAACTCTTGAAGCAGAAACGATAACATTACACAAAGAAACCTACGAGGAAGCGCTAGATATCGTCGCTAAAGAAAATCAACATTCATAGAGTATAGAAGAGCGTAACACGCACAGCCGGTCTGTGTGTGTTACCTTATTTATGCATTAACCGGGTTTGGGGCCGGCGGCGGGGATATCCTCAAAAGATTTGTAGTGTGCGACTCCCGCTGTTATAAAATCAGGAATTTCCGGATAATCCATATCTGTAATGATAACAGCTCTGGCTCTTGAACCGAGCAGTGCTCTCAATCCTCGAGGGGTGTCTTCGAATCCGATGATGACATCATTCACCTCGGCAAGCGATTCAATAGCTTTTACATAACATTCAGGATGGGGTTTCGCTTCGGTATAAAGCTCTCTTGTAATCCAATTGGGGATTGCATCAAGAAGGGGATTTCTTTCCCGAATGATTTTAACCAGCTCACTGTCCGAATTTGTGACTACAGCTATTTTTTTAGAATGCTCCAATATATTACGAAGAAGCTCTTCCGCTCCGGGCATCAGAGAAATGGGACCGTTCCGATACATATCTATAAGGGCGGCTTTTTTCTCTTTATAGAGAACTTTCCAGTTGCCTTCAATTTGTTTGAGGTCGGGGAATTCATTATAAATTCTATTCTCAAGTCCTTCCGAACTGTAATGAGCTGTTTCAATATATTTGGAAAAATTCCAATCTAAATGAAACCCTCTGTTCAGACACATTTGTTTATATGCTGCAAAATGCAACATCTCCGTATTGACTAATAAGCCGTCAAAGTCGAAAAGAAAGAGGTCATAGTCTTCGATCCATTCCATGAGATTGCCTCCTGATGATGATTATTTTACCAAATTGGTAGGAAAACTTTTCATATAATATCAATCCGGGTTATTTTTTGTATAGGAAAACAATGAAGTGGAATAAATGAAAAGAAAATTCGATTACTTTTTTGAGATTATCAGACTTTCTGCTGTGTGTATTATCCTTGCAGGATGTTCCGAATCGGGTGAGAAAAAATCATTTTTTGTGAAAAATGACAACCTGACAGGCGAATACATCTATCGAAAAGATGAAGAACATTTCATTGTCATTCCTCCGGCTGAATGCAAGTCGCGAACAAAATATCCTTGGGAATTGCATCACTCTTATGCGGTTCCGCAAATCACGAAAGAATATTTCCGATGCAAAGGAACCGGAAATAATCCGGAAAAGAAACTTTTTGAAAATGATGCAATAAAAAACTATCGGGATTGCGAAGGAAAAAATATACATGGCTTACCGCTCCGAGAGGGGAAAGAGTTTGTCTATCCCATATTGATCTCTCTGTTGAATCATGTCCAAAAACAAACAAACCGACGTGTCATCATCACCGGAGGGCATCGTTGTCCTATCCATAATGATTATGTAGATCCTTCAAACGAAAATAAGTATTCAAAACATCAGCTGGGGGCAGAAGTTTCTTTTTATGTTGCCGGATTTGAAAATGAACCGGAGAAAATCACCGACATTCTCCGTGATTATTATCTGACTGAAGATGAGAATAAATATGATCCTGAATTCACCGGATTTAGAGTGTATGAAAATTCTTCAAACATTTCTATGGCACCTCTCTATAATAAAGAAATTTTTATAAAAGTGTTCGAAAAAAAATGAAGGTAGGAATTTTGACAATAGACATCCTTATCCTTACATTTCCATTCAAGTCCGGTATGATCGGGAAACAGGCGAAAAAGTTTCTTACTCATGGCAAAAAGCCAACAGAGAATATCTCTTACGATAAAATTTTTGTTTTTTTCTTTTCATAAAATCTCTTCCCGGATAGAATATGGATTCTCTTTATGCCGATGTGGCGAAATGATAGACGCGGTAGACTCAAAATCTACTCTAGGCAACTAGGTGCTGGTTCGAGTCCGGTCATCGGCAATGTAAACCGAAGATTTCTAACGAAATCTTCGGTTTTTTTATGATTTAATTAATCAAAAAAATCCTCTAAAGTTATCTCTCGATTAACAAGCTCTGTAGAATATTCATTTTTTCGCAGTCCATAAGGTGTGATAAATGTTAAAAATATCGTTTTAGTTGTTTTAGTTTGTTCTCGAAATACATCAATCTTGCGCTGTAATTCTTTAGCATAGCTTTGATCTATTGTAAATTCAGTGTGGTAAAATTTTATTTCACATAAATTGATACAATCATCCTTTCGATCAATAATAAGATCGATTTGAGCGCCCTTTTCAGATTTATCTTTCGGTCTGTATGACCACTGGGATTCTTGGGTCAAAACGGCAGCTATGCCTAATTTTTTTTTTATTTGCGAAACATGCTTAAAGCAAACACTCTCAAAAGCATAACCGGACCAAGTTTTCCAACGGGGATCGCTATTCATTTTTAACCAATAATCTTTATCATTGCCTAGGACAATACTACTTTTTATGGGTTCCATCCAAGAAATGTAGAAATATGAATATTCGTCAACCAGCCAAAGTTTTTTATCTTTAGATTTTTTCAAGAATTCGGGACATGCAGCAATAAAACCGGATTCCTCTAATTCTTCTAAAATGGAAGAAGATTGACCGCCCGAAGGAATATTCAGGCTTTCCAGAAGGTCTTTTTGAAAAACACCGCTCTTTTTTTCCGCCAATCCTCTAACAATTTGGACATGTTTTTGAGAGTTATCAAAAAGAGATTGATAGAGATTATTGAATTCTCCTACAAGCTGACCTTGTGGCATGAAACATAATTGATTTATAGTTTGAGCAACCGAATCTCCGGGTCGCACATATGTCAAATACTTTGCTATTCCTCCCATTGTCATGTATAGCTCAATAATTTGTTTACGTGACAATTTTATATTCTGTGATAAAAGGAATTTCTCTGTTTCGTCTACAGTAAATGCACTTAGCTTTATTACTTCACTAAGACGGCCATAA
>JABDBB010000098.1:0-2387 GCA_013288845.1 Chlamydiota bacterium
AGAAAATCTTCTCGCCCAATTTATAAAAGGAGGTAATTGACTGTAGCTTTCTAATTTTAAAATTCTTTTAGCCACTTCCTGACACGTGATATCAAAGGAAATTTTTTCTTGATAGGATGTTTTAAGTTCATCCTCAAATTCTTTAAGAAATTTTTCTTTAATCGGTTTAATTAAAATTTCAGCAAAATCTTCGCAATAACAATAAAAAACAGAGGACCAATTAGTTATTGTATCTTCGTTTTTTATTATTGTATAATTTTCGAATTTTTCATGAAAATATAGTGATATTCTTAATGAAATTTGCACAAATTCTATGCTATAGGATGCTTTTTCAGAAAAGAGTTCTTCGTTTTTAAATTTTTCATTAATTTTTTTTGTCACCTCTTTTCCAATCTTTTCCAAGGACTCATTCCATTCCGGCAGAAAAGACATATCCTTATTTTGATCAAAAAAGTTCGAAATATTTTTAAAAGAATGCGGTGCAAATTTCATGAGTATTTTAATATCAGCAGCTGTAGTGATACAGAAGGGAATTTTTACAATCATTTTATTTTTGAGTGTAAAAGGTAGCCGATATGGCTCCTCAAATTTCCGCAAAATATCTGTAGATATAGAGTATACTAAAACCGGGACTATATGATCGATGTTAAGGGTTGGATGACCTGAATTAACATTAGAATTTGAAACCGGTGAAAGCATAAAAAACCTCTTTAAATATTAATGTAGGGCCAAAAATATGAATAAAGGCATGTTAACTTAAAGTTATGATTTAGTGCGAATGAATTATTAAAAATCTGCAATGTCCGTTCCGAAAGTATTCCGTAACCGGCTATGAATCATTAATATTACAAGCTAAATTCCCAATTATATTTCGCTCTTGAAAATCCCATTTATATAAGTTTTCGGTATGATCTGAGTTTATGAAACCCATAAATAACCTCTTTAGGTAAAAGAAAGAGAAAAAAAACAGTTTAATATACCGGTTCATTTTTTACCGGAAAAATGCATAAGTAACAGAGGGTAAGAGATTAGAAGAAAATTTCTTAATATAAAATACTAAGAAAAGAAAACTGTCTTTGGTTGATCGTCCTTTCTCCAACCGCCGATAAAACACCAATTTATATAGTCCCCGTCTCCACCCTCTTTACTATATCTACCGGTGTCTGCTTTACAATTATTTATGTATCCGACCTCATGTCCCGGTTTTCCCGGTCTTAATACCACAACTCGAAATCCTATAGATCCCCAATCATTTCCAAAACCGCTTCCTTTATATTCAATATGCTGTGTTGCCACAACGTTGCAATATTCCCACCATCTGTGTTCGAATTGGTTTTCCCGCATCATAAAAACAGCATGTTCACCCTTAAATTTTTCAAAAACAAGTTTTGTTACGTCTTTAACCCATTGACCACGATTTTTGGGGTCATTTCTAACCGCAAATTCGATAAGTTGTACTAGCGGATCAAGTATTTTTTGTGCTGAATCGATTACATCCAAAAGTTCCATACAATCTCTTATGTTTTGTAAATTAAGAATACGTAATTAAAAATTTAACCATACATCAGAAGATCGTATAAGAGCATTTTTTTGTAAATATAAATATTGAATTTTTTTATGAGCGACGTAAATAAGGGAGTGTAAGCGAAGGTTTAATTGTATGTATTAATTGGTTGTGGCATCAAATATATTGCCGCTTGAATCAACCGCCTCGTATATTCTTTCGTTCTCTTGAAGCGTTACCGAAATAAAATGGCGCCTTGAGGCACTTTTAGCAAGATACCATAACTCTGAAGGGGTGGCCGGTGTTCGCGGTGATTTTATTCCCCAAGCTCCGTCACCCATGTATAAAACACCTTCCTGCATATTTATTTTCTGATTTTTCAAGGGATAGGTTCTTTTATAGGCATGATCATGATGTTCAAAAGCAGTTCTAAGATTGAATTTTTCAAAAAGAGGTACCCAATGTTTGCGTACGGCAACACAATATTTTTGTTGCGGATTTCTTACGGAGGGATAAGCCGGCACGTGATATACTGCAAATTTATGATCTGTATTTTTTCTTTCTTCCAATCCTTTGGCAAGCCATTTTTCCTGCTCTCCGTCTACAGGATTAGTATGTCCTGAATCAAGAACAAAAAAACTCAAATAGTTGCCGAAATCCAGCCGGTAGTATCCCGATTGATTTTCCTTCCTAAATAGTGCATAAAAAAATTTAGCCTGTTCCGGAGTTTGACCGTATCTGCCGACGACTTCATGGTTTCCTATTGCGATAATCATGGGAATAAGTCGCCCTTCCGGAGTCACCATGGTTTCTTTCCAGGTTTTTAACCAAGTCAACCAATGATCAAAATGTTCCGAAAAAAGTCCGAAGCGCGGGGCTGCGT
>JABDBB010000098.1:2397-3001 GCA_013288845.1 Chlamydiota bacterium
GCGTAGGCAATGTCTCCGCCCAGAACAGCGAAATCGGGAGAAAAATTTGCAGCGAGAAGATTCGTTTGTTTAATGTATTTTTCTCCGTTATGCAACATATCTCCCCCTGCCACAAAAGAGACAGGTCGACTGTTGTCGGAAGGTAATGTGCAAAATTTATAGACCGTTTCATCATTGCCAAGTCGGAAGAAATATTCGGTCCCGGGGGAAAGGTCGGTCAATTCAGCCCTTCGAATATGATATGGCTGTGAATCGGGCATATGGCTAACGTGTACTTCGGGAATGACCAGCCGATCGTCCCCTTTTTTATGATAGCTTAGCATTTTATGATTGGTGTTTAGCGGAGTGATCCAGCGGACGGTAACAGAGGTGAGGGGGTCGCTGTCTAAAGTGAGGTAAAGACCGACAGGCCCTTCATCGGAATATCCCGAAATTCCAAAAAAAGATAGGAGGAGAAAAGGGAGAAAAAAGGAAAATCGGAAATGTGTAGTTTGCATGGGATACCTTTTTGTTTGGCGACTCGCGAAGTGTTATCGTGCTTCGCGAGTTCTGTAATTTTACTGCCCTATAGCTTTTTCAGAAAGCTTTTCCAATACACGTGTAT
>JABDBB010000098.1:3011-3103 GCA_013288845.1 Chlamydiota bacterium
GAGAGAAGTGAAAGGTCGTAAATTTGATTTGCAAATTCAGTCGCTAACTCACTGTCAATTTTTTCGAGTTTCATAATGGAACGGACGAGGGG
>JABDBB010000099.1 GCA_013288845.1 Chlamydiota bacterium
ATCGATGCCGGTAGCCCGATAAAAAAACATTTCAATTCGAGAAAAATAATTGCCGAAAGGGGATACTTTTTCTGAAAAGACCTGCGCTATATAACTTCCAAGCAACGGAACTGCAAAGCAAAGCAAACCAATAAACAGGAGCAGCTCAACGAGGTCAAAATAGGTCATAAAATTGACTCTTTAAAATTTTTCCGGATATAGCAGGGAATAAACGAGATAAACAAACATGATGATCGTGAATATTCCGGCCCACATAAATTGATAGTCCATATCTACACACTAGTTAGGATTTTCGGTTTCCCGGGAAAAAATCTCAAGCTCGGGTTAATCGAACAATAGAAAAACAAATTTTTTTTTGAAACAGGTATTTTGCATTTGTTAAGGGTTTGTTAAGAATTTGTTTTAAAATAATATCTATCATTTTTATGTAATTAGTAGTATAATTAATTGTCTAATTAATATATTAACTAAGGACTAAATGCCTTTAAATTGTAAATTTAATTCAGATTCTAAAGGGGCGATTTGCGATAGCTCGGGCAAGATGAACTTTTATGAAAAATTTTTTTGCGGTGCTAAACCTAAATACATGATCGTCAATCAAAAGAATCTCCAAGAAACTGACCGATATCCCCATAAACCGGGTTTTTTATTTACCCTCCTAAAAATTATTTGCTACATCACCGTTCTGCCGGCTTTGTATTTTCACTATAAAAAAATTCAATACCGCGAAAAAATGCAATTTATAGTGTTGGGAGTAAATAAAACGGAAAAAGAAGTAGAAATTTCCCCTCCCTACAGAACAATAGAACAAGCTGTAGAGAGACGGATTGCCAGCGCAAAAAAATCGGGTGTTCCGGAACCGACGGAACTGCAAAGATCAGAAATGAAAGAAATCATTAAAAAACAAAAATTTGACAAAATTCAATCTAAATATACACTTCTTCAACCGGAAATAATTGTCTTCTCCCCGGAAATACAAAACAAAGCAAAACAAAAAATTCTCGCCTTTTGCAAATCTCTGTCAGGCAAGTATTCTCTCGTAGAATTATATGAAGAAAAAACAAAAACTTCCTTGAAAAATTTACTTGAATCTATGGACGATAACGCTTGTCGGGGAGTCGCAAAAACCATGCTCAAATATCCGAATAAAACTTCGGAAGAAAGACAAGCAATGTTTCAAGATCCTGAAATATTGGAAGAAATTGCATTCGAACAGGCTATGCATCAAATCTGCTCTAAAATTCATGCAAAAATTCCTAAGCAAAGTGCTGATTATGCTAAAATTCAACCATTTTTAATAAATTATGATGAAAAGAAAACAGTTCTTATTAAAGAAGATTCTGTAGAAGTCGGAGAAAAAAAAATCAAAAAATTCTGTTCCGAATTCCCTTCATCGAAGAAGTTTTGCCTATTCTTCCCGGAAATCACCGGCGATTTTCATCATATTTTTTATGTAAGAAAAGAGGGGACAACCTTTCAATGTGTTGACCCGGGTGTAGGGATCACAAGAAAGTTGGAGATGAAAGATTTTTTCGATCTTATCAAAAGATATCTTCTTCTCGATAATTACAAAGGTTGCGCTCTCGTAAATAGTTGAGTAAGTAACCGGTCAAAAAATCGGGAAATTCTTTGCAGGGCAAATCAGGATCAAATAGAATGGATTCCAAACGATTCGCTATCTCATAAGGCATATATGGAAGTTCTTGTAAATAAACCTAAATTTACCTTTATCGATCTATTTGCAGGAATAGGAGGCTTTCACCTGGCACTCCACCACCTCGGCGGTAAATGTGTATTTGCTTCCGAATGGGACACCCACGCCAGAAAAACTTATGAGCACAATTTTTCTTCACTGACTCCCGAACTTTTTTCTACACAAATGTTTAAAGGGGACATCACCCTTCCGGAAAATAAAGACCTCATCCCCGAAAATATCGATCTGCTCTGTGCAGGATTTCCTTGCCAACCTTTTAGCCAGGCAGGACAAAAAAAAGGATTCGATGAAGCGAGAGGAACTCTTTTTTTTGAAATTGCCGAAATTTTAGAGAAAAAACAACCGAAAGCGTTTTTCCTGGAAAATGTAAGGCATCTACTGGCTCATGATAACGGAGAAACTTTTTCTGTAATCAAAAAAATTCTCGAAGATGCTCTGGGCTATTCGTTTTATTACAAAGTCATCAAAGCTTCCGACTATGGTCTTCCTACATACCGACCGCGCGTATTCATGATCGGATTCCGCTCCGATATAAAAGAGAAAATCCAATTTGATTTCCCGGAACCAATCCCTCTCCAATTGACAATGTCAGACGTTTTTCAAGGGGATTGCCCCAAAAAAATCGGCTATACCATCCGGGTCGGTGGAAGAGGCTCAGGTTTACACGACAGAAGGAACTGGGATTGCTATTTAGTGGATGGCAAAGAGCGGCGACTGGGTACTCCGGAAGCAAAAAAAATGCTGGGATTCCCCGAACAATTTTCTTTTCCGGTCTCCGAATTACAAGCTCTTAAACAACTGGGCAACAGTGTGGCCGTCAATGCGGTGCAAATTGTGGCCGAAAAAATCGTTGAAAATCTTACCTCTTTATAAAATGGCTGACAGACACACTAAAGAACAACGCAGCAATAACATGTCGCGCGTAAAGGGAAAAGACACCTCTCCTGAAATCAAGATTCGTAAAGCATTGTTTAAGAAAGGGTTACGATATCGTTTGCACGTAAAAGATATGCCCGGAAAACCTGATCTGGTCTTTCCGAAATATAAAACAGTTCTCTTCATCAACGGATGCTTCTGGCATCTCCATTCGTGTCCCGCAGGAAAATTACCGGAAGCCAATAAGGAATTTTGGCAAAAAAAAATAGAGGGCAATGCTGCAAGAGACCGGGACAACATAAAAAAGCTGCTGAACTCCGGTCTGAATGTACTCATCATCTGGGAATGCTCCCTAAAAGGACGCGAGAAAATCCCTTTTCCCGATCTTATAGACCGGATCATTTGCGCAATAAAAGCCCAAAA
>JABDBB010000100.1:0-523 GCA_013288845.1 Chlamydiota bacterium
AAATATTTTGAGCGGCAGTTCATCGCGAATGACCCAGCGAATGAAATCTGCTTGGATTTGTTTATCATCCAGAAGAAACAGATATTTTTTGTAATTTTTTTGTAGATCGTTCCAAATTTCTTCCGATCGGGTCTTTTTATTTTGTAGGAGGGTATTGATCCGATTATATTCCTTCTTGTGATCCTCGACAGCTTTTGTCCACAGTTCTTCATTTTCGGGAATTTTCTTTCTTTCCTCAACTAATCTTGCTATTTGGTCCCTCTCTTTTTCTTTCAGATCCGGGATAATAATGTTTTCCAGGTCTTCGGTTGAAACTCCCACATCTAAAGGTCTTACTGTATCTAAATGTTTTTTTCGATTTTCTTTAGAGAGATTTTTTAAATAGTCAAAATATTCATCGGATTTGAGCCCGTGTTTTTCGATGTAGGCGATATAAGGTTCCGAAATAAAATGTTTTACATCTTCAACGAACAAATTGTTCAGTTTTTCTATGGTAAAAGTCGTTGTATTTTCTTTAAGAAGT
>JABDBB010000100.1:533-3000 GCA_013288845.1 Chlamydiota bacterium
CACCTAAAACGGTAGAGACGCATGCGATATTGTAGCTTTGCAAAAGTAAAGAATTTGTCCGGGTTGCAAATTTATCGATCTTTTTTAGGATTGTTGAAACGGTATTTTTATCGGTCTCGTCAAGTTTTGAACCTCGGTCTCTTGCTGTTTCCATGCCAAAGAAAAAGTTTTTTGTATACAGTATCAATTTTTTTATGTTGAATATTGTGAAAAGGGGGGAGAATATTCAGGATTTTTTTTAGAAAACCGACAATGCCTTTACCTTGAATAGCTGCGATCTGTTTATCTGCAGCGTTGACTATATCAATAAATTCCGGCGTTTTAGTGGATGTTAAAGTGCGATATATAGCCTGATTGTAAATCAAAATTAAACCTTGTCGATATTTTTTAATAAAATCTTATTGTACAGGAAAAATATGAGTAATTTATTAAGATTTATGTAGAATTTGAATAAATCACGTTAATGAAGAGGTGCACAATTCCATGAAAAATTTAATCCGGGATTTCTGTCTGTACATAGCGTCCGAAAAAGGACTTTCTCCTAATACAATTGAAGCATATCAAAGAGATCTTAAAGGATTTGTTCATTTTTTAGGAGATCAATCGGCTTCGGAAATCAATCTGGTTACACCTGACCGGATTGTGGAGTATTTGGCTCTTTTAAAAGAGCGCAATTATGCGACCTCTTCTGTTTCCCGAGCTCTTATAGCGATCAAAGTATTTTTCCGCTTTTTAAAAAGAGAGGGAGTTGTCCAAAAGAATGTATCTTTGTATGTCGATACCCCCAAATTATGGCAGCTTATCCCGTCCGTGTTGAGTTATAGGGAGGTGGAGCTTCTCTTTAGACAGCCCAATCCGGATACCCATGTCGGCGCCAGAGATTTGGCAATTTTGGAGGTAATCTACAGCAGCGGACTCCGCGTTTCCGAGTTATGCAATTTAAAACTCTATGATTTAGATGAAGATTTTGTGAGAGTTTTTGGTAAAGGACGTAAAGAGCGTATTGTTCCTGTCGGGAGAAAAGCTGTAGCGGCTGTGGATAAGTATTTATTGTACTATAGATGTGAGCATGAAAGTGATTTGAATACATTTCTTTTTTTGACGCAAAAAGGAAGGCCTATTCATCGAATATTTGTATGGAAAATGATCAAATTTTATGCAAAAAAAGCAAAAATCACAAAAAATATCTCTCCGCATACTTTAAGACATTCTTTTGCTACGCATCTTCTTGATAACGGGGCCAATCTCAGAGTCATTCAGGATATGATGGGTCACGCAAACATCAGCAGTACCGACAGATATTTACATATAAGTAAGGCGCAGGTGCAGGCCTCTTTCGATGCATGCCATCCTCGGAAGTGATTTATCTGTTGAATATATTTTTTTGCGCGATCATAATGAAAAATAAATTATAAAGAAAATTTTTTAAAAGGATCCGGTAAATGGGAATTTCGAAAGAGGAAAAAACACCGTTCGTTAAATTTCATAAGCCGACCGGGAGTGATTTTTATCCCGTTGTAAAACAGCGTGTAGAAGAGTATTTCAAAAAAAAATAACCTCTCTCCTTACGGAAATGCTTCTCTTTATCTCAAAGGACTTTTTCTTGGCGTGCTGTACTGTGTTTTATATGCTTCTATTATGTCTGACACTTTCGGATTATGGGGATTGATCGCACTGTTCGGAATGCTGGGGGTTACAAAAGGGTTGATCGGATTCAATTTAGTTCATGATGCGTTACACGGATCCTTTTCCTCGAATAAAACCGTCAATGCGATCATCGGGTATTGGTTTGATTTCAACGGTACCGCTTCGTTTATCTGGAAAATATCGCACAATCGCAACCATCATGTGTATACTAATATACCGGGACATGATGAGGACATTGACAAAGCCATCATATTGCGATTGAATCCTACGGATAAAATATATCCCTTTCATAAATACCAGCATATTTATGCCCCGTTTCTCTATAGCCTCATCAGCTTCAACTGGGTTTTTTATTCCGATTACGTGTGGTTTTTCCGTGAGGCCGTAAAGCAAAAAATTCCGGCGTTTGATCTTACCATGTTTTTAGGATTAAAAATCCTGAATCTGACGGTATTTTTATTTCTCCCCCTCTATTTTTTACAAGTTCCTTGGTGGACCGTTTTGCTTGGATATGCTTCGATGCATATTTTTGCAGGGATCACCATTGCAATTGTGTTTCAATTGGCACATATTGTGGAAGGGGTTAAATATTTTATAGCGGATCCGGAGGGAAATGTTCCGAAAGTTTGGGCGGAGCATGAGATATTGACAACATCCAATTTTGCCGTTGACAACACATTTCTGACAGGTTTGATCGGAGGATTGAATTTTCAGATTGAACATCATCTTTTCCCGCATGTAAGTCATGTGCATTATCCGGCAATTTCTAAAATTTTACGGAAAACGTTAGAGGAATATCATCTTCCATATCTGGAACACC
>JABDBB010000101.1 GCA_013288845.1 Chlamydiota bacterium
CATTCAATGCATAAAGAGTATCGTCATTTCCGCGACCTACGTTTTTGCCGGGATGCCATCTGGTTCCGCGTTGGCGAATAAGGATACTTCCTGCTTTAACGATTTCACCTGAGCCGACTTTAACACCCAAGCGCTTTGAATGAGAATCGCGTCCGTTACGAGTAGATCCCTGCCCTTTCTTATGTGCCATGCTATCCTACCTTTACGCTGCTACTGCGATATTAGTAATTTCTATACGGGAATAGTGCTGTCTGTGACCGAATCTTCTGTTTTGACGCTTTCTCGGTTTACACTTCGCGCTTTCAATTTTCGGACCTGAAGAACTTCCGACAACTTTTGCTTCAACGGTCATTCCGGCTACACCGGGAATTCCGATGAGGTGATCATTTCCGTTAAAACAGAAAAGAACCTCACTAAATGCCACAAAAGCACCTAGCTCAAGACCTAAAAGATCTACATCTATGATATCGCCTTGAACAACTTTATATTGCTTTCCGGCAATTTTAACTATTACGTACATAATAATAACCTTGTTATAATCCCATACTCTATTAAGATTCGGATCTGATTGTTTTAAATTTTATTGAGCTATCATATAAGAAATTGCGATAATTAATCAGTCGAAAAAAAGCCCTTTCATCTAACCTTATCTAAGGTCAGATTACTTCCGGAAGCTCCCGCCTAAGCGGGATGCTTCCGAAAAAATTCTTATGTTTTGATTTTGATATCCACGCCGACAGGAAGAGAAATACCGCGCAATGCTTCGGTAGTATTTCTTGTCGGATTGATAATATCAATCAAACGTTTATGCGTTCTGATTTCCCACTGATCACGCGCTTTTTTATTCACATGAGGAGAACTTAAAACGGTGAATTTTTTCAATGCGGGTCGGAAGAGGAATCGGACCTGCAATTGCTGCACCCGTACGCTTAACCGTTTCGACGATATCTTCAACCGAACGGTTGAGCAATCTTTGGTCATACGCTTTAAGACGAATGCGAATTTTTTGCTTTGTTGCACCACCCGCTTGTTTTCCGGGTGATTTAGGATTTTGTTTTGCCATAATTCCTGCTATTTTTCTAAATGTTGTTTTTGGAGTACTGCCGGTAAAGGCTCATAATGAGCAAATTCCATAGTAAAGGTAGCTCTTCCTGAAGACAGGGAGCGTACAGTAGTGGAATAACCGAACATTTCACTGAGAGGGACATGTGAATGTATCACGGATGCACCGCGCACATTTTCCTGACCGACAATCTGACCGCGGCGTCTGTTAAGGTCGCCGATGATGTCTCCCATTGCCACTTCAGGTGTAATCACATCCACTTTCATGATAGGTTCAAGGATAATAGGTTTAGCTTTCCTTGCCGCTTCCTTTACAGCCATAGATCCGCAGATTTTAAAAGCCATCTCGTTTGAGTCCACATCATGATAGGAACCGAATACGATAAATACTTTCACATCCACAAGATTATAACCGCCGAGAACCCCTGTATTGAGCCCCTCTTCCACCCCTTTAATTACTGCAGGAATATATTCTTTCGGAATAACCCCTCCAACAATTTTATTGATGATTTCGTTACCCTTACCTTTTTCGTTCGGTTCAATTTCCAATTCAACGTGCGCGTATTGACCGCGTCCGCCCGATTGTTTGACGAACTTTGTTTGGGTTGTAGCAGGAATACTGATCGTTTCTTTGTAAGCAACCTGAGGTTTACCTACGTTTGCTTCCACATGAAATTCACGCTTCATTCTATCGTGAAGAACATCCAAATGAAGCTCTCCCATCCCGGCGATAATTGTCTGACCTGTCTCTTCGTCAGTCGTTACGCGGAAAGTCGGATCTTCCTCTGACAAAGCTGCCAGAGCCATGGAAAGCTTTTCACGATCCGGCTTGGATTTCGGTTCGATAGCCATTTTAATTACCGGCTCGGGGAATATCATTCTTTCCAGAACGATATCATTGTCCAAAGAACAAAGAGTATCTCCCGTTGTCGTGAATTTCAGTCCGATACAGGCAGCAATATCACCTGCAAAAAAAGCATCTTTTTCATTTCGGTTGTTGGCATGCATTTCAATAAGACGTGAAATACGTTCTTTTTTATCTTTAGTCGTATTCTGCAGTGAAGCACCTTTTTCAAGTGTTCCCGAGTATATTCTAATAAAGGTAAGACGTCCGACATACGGATCGGTCATTACTTTGAACGCCAAAGCGGCAAACGGACCGTTATCTTCGGGTTTTATCAGAATTTCTTCTTCGGAATCCACTCTGGTAGCTTTAACAGCACGACGATCGGCAGGGGAAGGCATCCAGTTGACAATCGCATCCAGAAGCTGTTGTACCCCTTTATTTTTAAAGGCAGAACCGCATAGAACCGGATTGAATTTATTCTCGCAAACCCCTTTACGAATGACCGCATCGATCTCTGCTTTGGTCAAAGAATCGGGATCTTCCAATACTTTCGTCATGAAATCATCGTTGCTTTCATCGATTGTCGCCAATTCATCTAAAAGCTCGCTGCGCATTTCTTTGCATTTTTCCACGAGATCTGCAGGAATATCGGTTTCTTCCCATTTTGCTCCGAGAGATTCGTCATCGAAGATATAAGCGCGCATTGTAACGAGATCGACCATTCCGCGGAAATCCGCTTCTGCACCGATCGGACAATGAACAGGGATGGCGTTTGCATGAAGTTTTTCACGCATTGTTTTGACGGCGTCAAAAAAGTCAGCTCCCATACGATCCATTTTGTTTACAAATGCGATCCTTGGAACTCCGTACTTATCTGCCTGGCGCCATACTGTTTCGGATTGAGGTTCTACCCCTGATACCGAACAGAATACAGCGACGGATCCGTCTAAAACCCTTAAAGAGCGCTCCACTTCAATGGTAAAGTCTACGTGTCCGGGTGTATCGATGATATTGATTTTGGCTACTATGTCGCCGATTTTCCAGAATACAGTGGTGGCTGC
>JABDBB010000102.1 GCA_013288845.1 Chlamydiota bacterium
GGAACATATGCCTTTTGGTGTTGGATAATAGGATTTTTCCTTGCTTTCATGCCATTGTACATTATCGGATTCATGGGGGGCACCCGTCGATTGGATCATTACGACAGTTCGACAGGTTGGCAACCCTTGTTTATTATGGCAGCCGTCGGTGTGGCTTTTGTGATTGTCGGAGGATTGTTACAGGTAGCACAAGTCATTGTCGGAGTTTCACAACGGCTTAAAAATAAGGTAAACGGAGATCCGTGGAACGGAAGAACTCTTGAGTGGTCCATCGCCTCTCCTCCTCCGTTTTATAATTATGCTGTAATCCCCGAAGTACACGGAATAGATGCATTTTGGGAAATGAAACAAAATAAAGAACATCCTTACGAAGAGAAAACTCCTGTATATGCAGACATTCATATGCCCAAAGATACTCCGATGGGAATGTATATCGGCGGATTCAGTTTTCTTTTTGGATTCGGTATTATATGGTTTATATGGTGGCTTGCGTTACTTGGATTTGCAGGAATGATTATATTGCTCATTATACGTCTTTCAGATGACAATATCGATTATTACGTTCCGGCTGCCGAAGTAGCAAGGATAGAAAAAGAAAATGCCCGGAGGATGATACAGATATGACGACAAACACCGCCTTACATACATCGGACGATCACCACGACGACAGGTCTGATAAAACAATCTTCGGTTTTTGGGTTTATCTCATGACCGACTGCATCCTTTTTGCCACGTTATTTGCAGCTTATGCAGTGTTACACAACAATACATACGGAGGCCCTTCAGCAAAAGATCTGTTTAGTCCGCCGTTTGCTTTGGCAGAAACACTGATTCTTCTCACCAGCAGCTTTACCTGCGGACTTGCCTTACAGGCAGCATATGCAGGCCAAAAGAATAAAACACTCCTGCTTTTCGGGATCACTTTTCTTTTAGGCATCTCATTTTTAACTTTGGAATTAAAAGAGTTTACTCATTTAGTTCACGAAGGATCAAGCTGGCAAAGAAGCGCCTTTTTGTCTTCCTTTTTTACTCTGGTAGGTTCACACGGATTACACATCACCTCCGGATTGGTTTGGATGACTGTCATGATAGGGCACATTATTTTTCGCGGATTGACCTTGTCGACCTTAAGAAGATTGACCTGTTTAAGCCTTTTTTGGCACTTTTTAGATGTTGTTTGGGTTCTTATATTCACTATAGTCTATTTGATGGGGGTCAAATGAATAATCTTCCTCATGTCTACCAAGAGATGCACGGAACGTTGCGTTCTTATCTCATAGGATTCGCTCTGTCAATCATTCTGACACTTATCGCCTATTTTTTCGTTGTGGAACATGTTTTTTCCAATCACATCATCGACTATGTATTAGCAGCTCTATGTATCGTTCAGGTAGTCATTCAATTGGTATTTTTTCTACATCTCGGAAATGAATCCAAGCCCTATTGGAATTTTATCGTGTTCTCTTTTATGCTTTCCGTTATTTTAATTTTGGTCATCGGTTCTCTTTGGATTATGTACAATCTTAACTATAGAACAATGGCCGACATGAGCGATATGCAAGACAATCCGTCACACAATACACACACCTCAACAGGATATTGATGCTATGATGAAAACATACTACATGCTGACAAAACCGGGAATTATCATGGGAAATGTTATTACAACTGCAGCAGGATTTGCATTGGCCTCTTCGAATTCTTTTGATTACGTTTTATTTTCCCTCACGATGCTCGGCTTGTCTTTTGTGATTGCTTCGGCCGGAGTCTTTAATAACTATATCGACAGGGCCATGGATGCTAAAATGGAAAGAACAAAAAATCGTCCTTTGGCAAACGGCACTGTTTCCTCTATCGGAGCACTTGTATTCGCCTCTTTTTTAGGAGTCGTCGGAATTTCTATTCTATTGGTATACACCAATCTACTTACGGCTTTTGTCGCCTTTTTCGGATTTTTTGTTTATCTCGTCTTATATGCTTTTTGGAAATATCGATCATTTTACGGAACAATCATAGGCAGTATTGCCGGCGGAGTCCCTCCTGTAGTCGGATATTGCGCTGTAAGCAATACATTTGATGCCGGAGCTTTTATCCTGTTTATGGTTCTTGTTCTTTGGCAAATGCCGCATTTCTTTGCCATTGCTACCTATCGCATTGAAGATTACAAAGCAGCCTCCATCCCTGTGTTGCCGATAACAAAAGGGATGTATATCACCAAAATTCATATGGCTTTATATATTGTAGCTTTTACAGTCACCGCATTGCTGCTGACCGTTATGGGATATACGGGGAAAGCGTATTTTGGGGTTACTGTTCTCATGGGATTCACCTGGCTTCTTCTTTGTTTAAACGGATTCATGATCAAAAATGATGCTGTTTGGGCAAGAAAAATGTTTGTCTATTCTCTTGTTGTGATCATGGTACTTTCTCTTACAATTACTTTTGACGGCATGTATGGAAATACGGATCTTTCTCCGATTCCGATTGCCGCAAAAATATAAAGAGAGCAAAATAATTTGAGTTTATCACAAACTCAAATATCCCTTTATGAGATCGCCATGAAAAGTAGTGTTATCGGTATTGTTTTTTCTGAAGACAAAAAAAAAATTCTGATTACAAAGCGCTGTGACATCCCGATTTGGGTATTTCCCGGAGGAGGAAAAGAAGAATCGGAAACCCCGGAAATTGCCGTCATACGGGAGCTCAAAGAAGAGACAGGTTATGATGTTGAAATCGTAAGAAAAATCGGTGAATATCACCCTCTCAATAAACTGGCTCGGTACACATATTTATTCGAATGTAAGATACAATCCGGCTCCCGAACTTTAAGTGAGGAAACTCGGGAAATAGATTGGTTTTTCCCCCAAAAATTACCTAAGCCGTTTTTACATGTGCACAAAAATTGGCTTGATGATGCCTTGCAAAACAGTCGGGAACTCATAAA
>JABDBB010000103.1 GCA_013288845.1 Chlamydiota bacterium
TAAACCGGATCGATATCTTTTTCAATGTCCTATCATATTTAGATAATAATCTCCTCTTTTGTTACTCTGAAAATATAGGGAAAAATAGACCTCCCGGCCCCGCTAAACGGAAAATCTCTAAAGGAACAACGGTATGTATATTAGAACAAAAATTATCTGTACCATCGGACCTGCGGTAAATACCTACCCCAAAATTCGTGAACTGATCGACGCAGGAATGAATGTCGCACGACTAAACTTTAGCCACGGCACCTACGAACAGCATCAGGCAACCATCGAAATTTTAAAACAAGCACGACAAGATGCCGATGTTCCTCTTCCGATTATGCTGGATACAAAAGGGCCGGAAGTCCGATTGGGAGTCATCAAAGGGGGAACTGTCCTCCTGAAAGCCGGACAAACCTGGCTCTTAACAAGCGAGGAAATCGAAGGCGATAATGAAAAGGTCACTATTCGACCGGGATCAGTTTTGGATAAAGTGTCAATCGATTCCAAAATTCTTTTCGATGACGGATATATCTCTTCCCAAGTAATTGAACGGACAGATAAGGGGATTGTCGTCCTGATAGAAAATGAAGGGGAAATAAAAACAGGTAAAGGTGTCAATTTTCCCTACGCAAAATTAGAACTCCCTTCCATGACAGACAAAGATATAGCCGATTTTGCTTTCGCCTGTAAACATGATCTGGAATATATCGCCGCCTCTTTCGTCCGGACAGCCGACGATGTTCTCGCTATCAAAGAGCTCCTTTCCGAACTCAACAAACCCGATATATTGGTCATCGCAAAAATCGAAAATCATGAAGGGGTCGAAAATTTTGACAGCATCATTCAGGTGGCCGACGGAATCATGATCGCAAGGGGAGACTTGGGTGTCGAATTGCCTTTAACTCAAGTTCCTAAACTACAAAAAATGATGATCCGGAAGTGCTACCTGGCCGGTAAACCTGCCGTGACCGCAACGCAAATGCTGGAGTCCATGATTTATAATCCGCGTCCGACCAGAGCCGAAGCGTCCGATGTAGCCAACGCCATTTACGATAGCACCTCGGTCGTCATGCTTTCGGGAGAGACCGCCATCGGCAAATATCCTATCGATACAGTCAAAATGATGAAAAATATCGTGGAAGAGGCTGAATTGGATTTCGATTATCGCAATTTTTTCAATTTCCATGCCCCCTTAGCCTACAATGATGTCCCTTCTTCCGTTACCTTGGCAACGGTAAAAACCGCTTATACGGCAAACGCCAAAGCAATTTTTGCTTTCACCTCCAAAGGATCAACAGCTCGATTATTGGGACGATTGCGTCCGCAAATCCCTATCCTAGCCATGACACCGAATAAAAAAACCTATCACCAAATGGGACTCAATTGGGGTGTCATCCCGATTCTCGAAAATGAATGCTCTTCCATCATTGAAGCATTCGCAAAAATCAGCTCTTATGCACTCGAACTGCAATATGTCAAACAAGGGGATATTGTGATCGTGACGGCAGGATCTCCTTTCGGAGTTTCAGGCAGCACCAATATGATGATCGTCGAAAGTATCGGCGATGTACTGGTCAGGGGAAAAGGGGGGTACGGAACGCGGATTCACGGGACAATCTCTCTGATCCATAGTCTTGAAGGGAAATCTCCGCAGGATGTAACCGGAAAAATTATTGTCCTCGCAAAATGTAACGAAACTTTTTTGCCTATGATAAAAGAATGCGCGGCGATCATTCTGCAAAATCATGTAGACGATGTGGAGTCGGAGGCTTTTGTCATGGATTCTGCACGAGCTTTCAATAAATCCTGTGTCATCAACGCTGCCAATGCGTTAAATATCCTTAACGAAGGGCAACTCATTACGATGGATCCAAAAAATTCCATCATCTATGCGGGTTTTTTAACTCATTGATACAGAGTATGTTACGATAATTCTTCTATCGAAGGGGGATGAAAGCTGATCGTAAGATCCAACTCGTCGCCGAATCCGATTTTTTCCGATAAAATCAACGCGATCTCATCAAAAATTTTATCGGTAATTGACTCCTGCTCAGGACGAGGTATATAAGGAATGTCCAAATACAACATAAGACTTTTTTTTCTTTGAATGAGATAATGCGACGCAGCACCGACCGGAAAAAGTTTGTCCAAATACTCCTTCACATATCCGTTGAATACCTTCTCATCCACCGTAATAGAACAACGTCCCTTACGCACCTGATAGGTCCGCTTTTTTCCGTAAAGCATAATAAATGTCAGCATCACGAGTCCGATCACCAACAATCCGCCGCCCAATATTGTCATAAAAAGCGGACTGTCATGCAAAATCTCTATAGTCGTGTCCCTTACATCGCCGTTACGAGGGAGAATAAGGCAAATCAACCCTAAAAGAATAAATTGAATGGCCACAATAAAATTGATGATACGATAAAAAATTTGCATAAACGAAACTAAAACTCTTCTGAATATTCTTCTTCTATCGCCGACTCCTGAAGGATAGGTGTCTTAGATGCCTTTTCTAACGCCGCAGAAAATTTCTCGGTTTGCTCTTGGCTCACCACGTTTTTAAATACAACATGCACACACGCCACATGCAATCCTGTCAACTTAGTGATCTCCTCTGCTACTTTACTTTGGATCTCCTCTGCTTTTTCAGGAATAGGCTTTCCGTAACAAATGTTGACCTCAATTTTTATCGAAACAGTCTGATTTTTCCCGTCCTGCTCCGCCTGGATTCCTTTAATTCCTTCAGGGGATCCCCGATTAAAAATTGTGTCTATAAAATTGCCTTCCACTAAAGTAATTCCTTTAATTTTTGCAAGACACTGCAGCACAATTCCTTGGAATACTCTGTTTTCTATATCTCGAATAAAAAGAGTCTCCGGAAGTTCCAGTTCCTTGG
>JABDBB010000104.1 GCA_013288845.1 Chlamydiota bacterium
AAATCAGTCGTCATCACCGTTCCGGAGAAACTTATAAAATCTAATAGAAAAGATATCGATAAAAGTACCCGCTTACTTTTTGATCAGGCCGGACTGGAATTTTCTCTCCCTTTAACCCGGGATATTCCGCTCAATATCCTTTCTGAAAAAATAAAACAACTTTTGCAAATCTATAAGGACAAAGGATATGTCATCACCACTGTCGAAGAATTAGCGACTCTTCATGATACTTGTATCTTATTGGAAGAAGATCGCCTAAAAATGCATGAAAATCTTAAAGATGCCGATAAATCGAAACTGTTCTTTTTGGAAATGAGACTCCATTATTATAAAACTTTGGATCGTCTTTTAAGGGGAGCAGGAACGGAAATCAATCTACCCGGAATATTTTTCGGAGATGAAGCCGATGATACTCACCATATCAGTCATGAAGTGAGTATCGCTATCGGAAAAAAATCGGAACCGAATAAAGCGGTGCGTGAATTATCCCGGACAATTTTAGAAGTTGTGATGAACTCCGAAGAAGACTCCTCCTTGTATTCTTTGAAGAGAGATTTATTAGAAAACAGCTATGCCGGAATGAATAAAGAAGATATCAAACCCCTCATTAAAGATATTGCAATAAAGCTTCTCTCAGAAAAAAACTTCCTTGATTTATTAGGTAAGGAAAGTGCCGGACTATCGGGAATAGATTTGCAGGAATGGAGCGAATATCTCACAGGTGATCGGGCTACACTTCCCGAAGGCTTGTCTATTGAGAATGCCTCTTCTGCCATTACCTACATCTCTTCAGCAAAACAACTTCTGAGCCTTACATTTCCGAACTTTCTCTCTTTAACACCGGGGAATGATTTCGGATTTTCCAATCATGAAGGACATATACTCGTTCCGAAAATCACGAAAAATGAAACTAAAGGAATGCGTTACGGAAATGAATTCGAACTGATCTTTGCGCAATATATGGGCTATCTGGAAATTCTTCCTTCTCAAGGAACTAATAACCTGTCGAAAGACTTCCTGGACAGGTCCATTCAAAGTTTCAAGGAGAAATCATACGAAAGTTATAAGATGCTTAACCGGGATTATTCAGAATATCATGTTAAAAACGGATTAGATCGAAAAACGTTCACAATCTACGACTTTATTCGCCTCCCTCAGGCTTTTACCCATCGTTGGAATATTTTGGATGACATCGTGTTTGACGGCGGATACATCAAACAATATTCCGAACAGGTCAACACGAATGTTCAGGAGATATTCCATAGAAAACCGTCCGGAGGAGTCACAGGAACTTTAGATCCGTATCCTTTGCCCTATATTTCCGATGAGGTTCAATTGAATAAAAGGGGATCAGGAACAAGAGATGTAGAAGCGGAAACATTTTTACGGATGTGTAAAAATCTTGATTTAGGATTGGATACTCCTGCCAAAATCTATAAAGATAGCCGTGCCGGTAAAGCTGTCAGTGAGCTGTTGGCAGATTCAAATACCACAGCGTTTATCAACAGCAACGGCGCTTCAAGTGAAGGGATGAATACCCTTTCTTGGGTGGAAGAATTGCGAAAAAATTCGAAAGGAAAAATTCGCAATTATCTGTTTATGCATCCTATTAAGAGAATTCCTTATTTTTATGGAGCAAAGGCTTCGAAAGCCGTTCCGTTTAAAGGAACACCTCTTCCTGCCGATACAATCTGTCTGTATGCCCCAAGTGACGTAAGGGGAGTGGATTTGCAGATCCGGAAAGGAGATGTTCATATGTTTGTCAGTCCCACGGCATCTCCGCAGGATTTAGTGCAATCCCTATACCGTGCAAGACAATTGGGGGATGATCATAAACTGATTCTGCATATCCCCGAATCATTGAAAAATAAAATAACGGCAAAAATAGGCGTTGAGGAAATTACATACGGCCATGTTCTCACCTACCTCATCAACCGCTCTACCGATATGAAGCTTGATTTAAATCTTAAAGCGCATCTTTCAAAAATTCAATTCGATCTCAAAACCACGGTGACCGATTTCCTGAAAGAGGTGAATCCTGATGTATCTGATCCTAAGTGGTTTACGGAAGAAAATATGGGTATAAAAATGATAGAGGGAAAATACGATTCTAAAATTTTTCAGATCGTACGCTCTTTATATATACAACTTAAAGAAATTGACTTTTCTGCCATATATCAACCGCAACAATATATTTCCGGATCGGAAAAAATTATCGAAGAATATACGCAACTAAAAACGAATATTACAAAAATAACAGAAGATTTAAAAAATCAAACAGAAGGATTATCTTTCAGGTTGGCAGATACTTTACGACCTCTTATGAAGAAGGATTCTGAGGGAAAAAATTATGAGAATCTTACTCCGGCCGGAAAAAAGACATTGGAAGAGGAGAATAACCGGATCCGACCTCTTGTGTTAGAATTTATATCGGGAAGTTCTCCTCCCGGATTTTCCGATTCTCTTACGCAATATCAAAAGACTATAAAAGAACTTTCCCTATCCGAACCGGACCCTTTTGTAAGGAGCGAGCTTGCGGAGACGAGCGAAAGCTTATCCAAACCGATTGCACTCACGAAAATCTTTGATTTTCCGCAAAAAGTAGGTGGGGAAAATCGAGAACTGCTTCTTAAACATGTCAATACATTGCAAAATCTTTTAACCGAGAAACTTGCAGAAACTTTAGTGTATACTAAACCGGTTGAGCGTCTGATGACGGCTAAATCCGAACAAGATGATGACGATGGCGAAGCTGATGTCTTCACAATACTTCAAAATTTATCTGAAGACGAGAAAAAAGAATTTGTTGAGGGTCTGTCC
>JABDBB010000105.1 GCA_013288845.1 Chlamydiota bacterium
AAATTCTTTGTAATATATGCTTTAACACAAAATTAACAGTATTAATGCCTTTTGATTAAGGAGCACTCTTATGAAAATGCTTAGAAAAATGTGTGCCGCACTCGCATTATCAGCAATGATGATGTCAGGTAACGTACATGCAAACAATTGTTATGACAGCTGTGGAGGATGCGGTTACGAAGAATGTCGCCGTGCCCCTTGTATTGCACCGTGTGTCGCTTTAGGAGCTATTGCCCTAGCAGCAATAATTGCTATTGCAATACAAAACTCCTCTTGTAACCACAGTCATTGTCATAATGGCTAAAAAATAAAAAGTGTGGCTCGCAAACAAATTATGGAAAAGGGCGTATAAAACCCTTTTCCTACTTTTATTTTCCTCATGCACCCAACGGATATCCCCTTGGCAACATGACGAAATTGCTACGCGCTCCCCCGAGTATGACTTTGTTCGCCTAAAATATCAGGATCCTGAACTTATATCGGGACCCAAAATCGAACTGATTAAATCTAAAGACCATCTTCGAATGTACCTCAATGTCTCCTCTTTAGGAATCTCTACTGAAAATCCGGATAAATCTGTCCCGGTAAAAATCGAAATCGAAGGAAATTTCCCCACCGCCACCGCTTATAAATTGGAAGGAAAACAAAGACTCCTCTTTCCCGAAGAAACACGCGATGTGATCATCGACGCTCTTCTCCATAATGAACAAGTTCTCTTAACTGTAGAAAGATATAAAATAGTGCTGAAACCGGAAGGATTCACCCCGCTCTTTAAAAAATATCTCCGATCGAAAAATTCGAAATGTGTTATATAAAGTCTTAACCGATTCAATCCCTTTCATAAAAGAGTGTACCTATGCAGACCGAACAAAATGAAAAATTTTCAAAAAAACCACCGGTTACCCCTTCCTCTATAGGGAATTATCTACTCGATAAACTCCATGAAAAAGGTGTCCGCCATATATTCGGAATTCCCGGCGACTACATCCTCAAATTCAATAAATTGATTGAAGAACATCCCCATATAGAATTCATCGGAACAACAAGAGAAAATACAGCGGGACACATGGCAGACGCGTATGCTCGCATGCAAGGTCTCGGAGTTGCCTGCATTACATATGGAGTGGGAATCAGCATCGTCAACTCTACCGCACAAGCCTACGTCGAAAGTGTGCCGACTATCGTGATTTCAGGAGCGGCAAGCGACTCCGAATTCCGACGCTCCCGCCGATTACACCACCTGATCAATACCTCGGTTACAGGAGAGCGCGACACAACCCAATTAGAAATTTTTAAAAACATCACAATCGGACAGACAATTCTTGACGATCCGGAAACTGCCGCGGAAGAGATCGATCGAATTATAGACCTTTGTTTGGAGATGAAAAAACCGGTCTATATAGAACTTCCACGGGATATGATCGAGGCTCCGATTGCAAATCACCCCGCAATTTTTCACAATATACACATGGGAAAAAGTCATCTTTTTGAAAAAGAGATACAAAAGATTCTACATGCAAGCCGACAACCGGTGATTTGGATCGGACATGAAATCAGCCGATTTCATCTAAGCGATTCAGTACTTGCCTTTGCTGAAAAGTTTCATATTCCCATTGTCTCCTCTTTGCTGGGAAAGACAACCGTTAGTGAGCACCATCCGCTATTTCTCGGAGTCTATAACGGAGAACTCAGTTCCGCACATCTTCTTGATTATCTGAAGGATACTGACTGTATTTTTATTTTAGGAGTCATTTTAAGTGATATTGAAACGGGGATTTTTACAGCAAAAATCGACCAAACTCATCAGATAATAGCCTCAAAAGCCGAGATCAGTATCGATAAAAAATCTCACCATAATTATTGTTTTGAGGAATTCATCGCCGGCTTACAACACATTCCTTGCGATGCCCCTTTCCGTAATCCGGCAAAATTCGTCCGGGAAAAAGTCTCTTTTCTCCCTGAAAGGGAGAAAAAAATCACCTCACCTCGAACTTTTACCTGTATAGAAAGTCATCTTCAGCCGGGAAATATTGTGGTGACCGATATCGGCGACAGTTTATTCGGTGCCTCGAATTTTGTTTTGGATAAAAATTGTTTTATTGCCTGCCCCTATTATGCTTCCATAGGATTCAGCATCCCAGCCGCTATTGCCGTTCAACTTGCAAAGCCGGCTCAAAGGGTAGTATGCATCGTCGGTGACGGAGCGTTTCAAATCACATGTACGGAATTATCTACTGCAATACGTTATGGAATCTCGCCGATCCTCATCCTTTTGAATAATCATGGCTACGGAACAGAAAGACCCATCCTTGACGGAACGTATAATGACGTCGGGAATTGGGACTATACAGCTTTAACGAAAGTTTTTAAAGGCGGTGTCGGATATAAAATAACAACCGAACAGGAATTGGATGAGGCATTAACAAAAGCATTTTCCGATCCTCAGCAACTCTATTTGATTGAGGTTGAATTAGGACAAACAGACTTCTCCATCGGATTACAGCGCTTTATGCAGTTGGTGACCGGTTAACGGAAAAGTAACAAGTATAATAAATAGAACATACCTGTTAAGCTTAATAAAGTGTGGAATATAACCCATAAAATCCTTAGTTTTGTTTGTTTTTGATAAACGATGTTAAAGTAGTTCAGTTGTCTAAATAGGGTTTCATTAAAACCCCAACTAAAAACTGATATAACCAAAAAAACTCCTGCGATTGTCCCATAATTCATATTATTTCGCCTTCTTTTCATAGACTCTTCCGGGATTATCAAAAACGGAACATAACGTATTCCGAGATATTGTCAGAGAAGACATAGAA
>JABDBB010000106.1 GCA_013288845.1 Chlamydiota bacterium
AAATGCTCCGTTAGAGGTTACATTCAGAAAATATAACGGTGGGCCAGGTTTACAGATTAGAATTCTTGAAGGGCAATTGTATACGATTCTTATCCCTTTTAATTTTGAAGAGGCCATTCAGAAAATAGAGACCTATAGATTAGATCATAATGCTGCTGAATTACTTGAATCAGAAAATTTTTGTGCCACATATTTCATACACTTTGTTTTGAGTACATCTTCGACGCCGGATTGAGGGAAGGTATATTCACTACATAAAAGAGAAATCATCCTGAACCACCCGAAATGATTGATTTCTTCAGGATTAGGAATGAGGACGGTTTTGGTTAACATAGAAATGCCGGATTGCAGACCGGATCCTTCATATTTTTTTGAACCTTTAGGAATTGTCTCATCGGGAGTTTTAGAAAAATGAACTAAAGGAAGAAATACTCCGTTGCGGGAAAAAAGAATATCCCTACCCTTTTCTCCGCCCGAAACAAAATGATCTACATTTCCCAAACATGCGATTAAATAGGGACAGGAATCCCTGAAGCCCGGACTACTTTCTGCTAAAGTATTTTCAATCAAGGAATAGCCTATTCTATAGTCTATTCCTAACGTTTCAAAAGCTTTTTTCGCTAAATTATTTATTAAACCTATTTTGATATTTTTAATATGACAATTCTGTAAAACCTTTGAATAAGTGCGGGTGTCGACATCATAAGGTTTTCGATCAAACTCCTCTTTCATTTTCGGAGGAATATACCGGTCAATATCGGAAGCTCCTAAATTGGTGAATACTCTTATCCAATAAGAGCTTCCCAAAATATACATGACCGCTCCCCCCACAAGCTTTTTATTTGATATTTTGTTATCTCGGGGAATCCAACTATCCGTTTCAAAGGATACTTCATAGATAGAGGTCTCCAATATTTCTCCGTTACATAGAATAAAAGAGTATTTAGATGAGAGAATATTTTTATAACGCTCGATCTCCTCCTGCTGAAGCGGAGGGAGTCCGATGTTTCTATATTTATCCGTGATCTCATAATCTTCTGTGATTATCCCTATCCCCAATAAATATGAAGCAATTTTATCGTGAGGGAGATCAGAAAAAACTATATTCGGAGGATTTTCTTTAACGGGAGAAGTGAGGTATTCCGGCAATTTGTCCGGTATGCCCGTGCCCTCGTATGTATTTATCGGAGTTTGGATTGAGAATCTCTTATATGAAACCTGTACACTCATTTTTTCCTAAACGATTTAAAAACAAAGATTTCAAAGGATATTAAACTAAATAATTATAAAAAAAAACCGGATAGTACGATAAAAAAAATGCAAAACATAAGCATTTGATTTTCTGAAGCATAGAACAATTCATTTTACAGATCGGATGCATTTAACGACATCCGGAGATGCGTACAATACCGGTAAGTAAAAAATAAATGAATTCGCGCAGCGTTTGGAGTACGTGTGACTTGTCACATACGCGTTAAGCTAAAAAAAACATGGTTAAACACGTGTATCAGCATTATTTATAAAGTTTTTTATGCCGGTACATATGTTTAAACACATCATCAATCTTTTAAGTTAATGTATATGTAATTGATAATCAACCATTTGAGAATATGGAGCTAATTTTATTTCCAACTTTTTAATATAATCAACTGCTGAAGACTCTCCGGGCCTTTTTAATTGGTTTAATACATAAACTGCAAAACCGATAAGAGTACACCCAAATAGGGATTTAGGTGAGGTTTTAGAAAGTTTTGATTCCTCATGCAGTTCTATCAAATAATCAATAAATTCACTGCACACTTCAAACCACTGAGACGATATACCAACAAATTTCATAGTAAGAAGAGAAAGCTTATCTTCAATACCGGTCTTAGCCTCATATTGATACAACTCATTCGTACCGAAATTAGGTAGAATATTTTTTATCACTCCGGGAATCGACGATTTTTTTTGTTTTTCATAAGGATTTCTTTTCAGAGACTTCATAAGCAGACTAAAAAGTGTTTTTTTTGTCTCCGATGTTAAATATTTTAACGATTCCTGAGAAAACAATACATCCACACTTTTAGCAAAACTTTCATAACTTTGTGACTGCTCTAAATGTTTTAATATATATTCTACAGCATCTCCATAATATCGGTTAAAATCGTTAATGTTCTCAAAAGAGGTCAAGTCAGAGAGAAGCCACACATAGACAAAAAGCTGCAAGTAAAGAAGTTCATAACTATCGATATATTTTCGGAAGCGTGTCAGGATCCGGTGACACATTTGAACATGCACGGCAAACATTCCCGGGTCATTAAATTTCAAAGGTGTCAATAGATAATTTTGAAACGTTTCTGTAAATTTCTCTCTGTAAATCTTTGGGAGTTCACTTTCTAAAAGGCTCTTTAAACAGATATATGATGTATCTAATGCAATCCATTGAGATTCGGGATCCTTAGACTTTACTGATTCCATATTATCAATTAAACAAAAAATAACCGTTAGAATTTTTTCATTTATTCGCAATTCCTTATTGAAACTATCCTGTTTCACTCTCACCGCTTTCAAAAAATCTTCCGGTCTTAACTTTAATTCCTCCTCATCAAGATTTCCAATGCCGGCGATTATTTTTTGCACTAAGATAAACATCGCATCAAAATAATCTTGTTGTATCATCAAATTTGTTATTTTTTCCATAAGCGGTTTTATAGTTTCACAAAAAACATTGAATTCAAGTACTTTTACATGACTAATAAAAAAATTTACGGTTTTAATAAGACCATAAAAATCACCGTCTTTTAAATTGTT
>JABDBB010000107.1 GCA_013288845.1 Chlamydiota bacterium
GATGGGGCATATTATAAATTGCGCTGATGAATCCGGAGAGGAGAAATGAGGGGAGAAAGGTCAACACCATGGCAAGCTGACTTGCCAGAAGCTGGGTTTTGGCGATGATGCTGATCAAAATTCCAAGGGATAGAGCACCGATAAGAAAAATTGTCGCCATGCCGAAAAACAAAAAGAGATTCCCTCTAAACGGAACTTTAAAAAGAAATTCTCCAAGAAGGTAAATCAACAATACATCGACCATTCCGATAGCAAAATAGGGTAACATCTTTCCAAAAAGGAGCTCGGGAACTTTTATAGGGGTCGAAATCAGCTGTTCCATAGATCCTTTTTCCCACTCCCGTGCAATAGTCAAAGAGGTCATGAGAGAGGTGATGACCATCATGATGACTCCGATCAAACCGGGTATGATGTTGTTTCGCGATTCAATATCGGGATTATACCAAATTCTTTCGCGCAGATCGATCGGATCGGGAGGGATATAGACTCCTTTTTTATGAATAGATTCCAATCGGAGTTTTTTGGAATACGCCGCAGTGACCGTTTCGGCATATCCGATAGAAACGGTAGCGGTATTGGCATCGCTTCCGTCTATAATCAACTGCACTTTCCCCCCCTCTTCTAAAAGAATTTTCCGTGCAAAATTCCGGGGAATGACAAGTGCGACAGAGGCATTGCCCTTATCCAAAGCAAAATCGATATCGCGATAATTATCGACCCGCTCGACAATAGAAAAATAGCGCGATCCGGTGAAACGGGAGATGAATTCACGACTTTCAGGAGTGTTGCTTTGATCCCAAAGGATCATCGGCACATTATCCACATCTAAGGTGAGGGCGTACGCAAAAAGTAAAAGTAAAAACAGAGGCGTCGCTAAAGTCAAAAAGAGACTGCGCCAATCTCTGACGATATGGATAGTTTCTTTCCGGGCAATGGCCATTAATCGATACCATTTCATAAGAATACTCTCCGGTTTCGATTAGACTCTCCTTCAGATTCCATTAGCGAAACAAACACATCTTCCATGGTAGGCGGAATGATTTCGAGAGATTCCAAACCGAAATGCTCGTTATTCAGGATGGTAAAAATTTTTTGCTTCGTGACCTCCGGATCTTTCGTGACGATATGAAGTCCCCTTCCGAAAAGAGCCACCTCTTTTACTGACGGTAAACTTCTTACTGCCACAAGAGCTCCCTGCGGATGCTTACAGTAAAGTTCTAAAACAGAATCTTTCATATGGACTCTTTTCATCTCTTCCGGCGGACCGGAAGCGACGAGTTTTCCCCGAAAAATAAAGGCTATATTGTCCACATACTCGGCTTCATCCATATAGTGGGTCGTCACAAAAATCGTGATTCCCTCATCCGCAAGGTCATAAATCAGATTCCAAAAACGTCTTCTGTTGATCGGATCCACCCCCGATGTGGGCTCGTCAAGAAAAAGAAGCGGGGGTTTATGAAGAATAGCACACCCCAACGCAAGGCGCTGTTTCCATCCGCCGGATAACGATCCGGTCAAAGCGTTGCGTCGATTTGTCAAACCGGACATCTTAATGACCCATTCTTTCCTTTCACTTTTCAACTCTTTCGGCACGCGGTAAATTCCGGAATAAAAATCGATATTCTCTTCTACCGTCAAATCCTCATAGAGAGAAAATTTCTGACTCATATATCCGATGTGCTCTTTGATCTGCTCGGATTCACCGTTGATGTTATATCCTGCCACCTGTCCTGTTCCGGCTGTGGGAGAGAGAAGACCGCAAAGCATTCTGATCGTCGTAGATTTTCCCGCTCCGTTCGGACCAAGAAATCCGTAAATTTTTCCTTTTTCTACTTTGAAAGTGATTTTGTCAACAGCGATAAAATCTCCGAATTTTTTCTCTAATCCCTCCACCTCAACAGCATAACGGGAAGGATCGAATTCAGTATCGGTCATCGGTATCCTCTCCGTGTTCTCTCATCAGCGACATAAAGACATCCTCAAGGGTCGGTTCGGTCTCTTTAATTTGATAATCGACAATTCCCGACTCATCCAGCAGTTTTGTCACTACATCAAACGATTGCTTTACATCATCGGCATAGAGATAAATATGAATGCGATTTCCAAATAGTTTGACACAATCGGAACCCAAAGTATCCCTCAGCAAAAGAGTCACTTTTCTGGGAGAATTGCACCGGACCTCCAGAATAGTTCCTTTAAGGTGATTCTTCACCTGATCGGGAGATCCCTGAATCATAATTTTTCCCTTATAAAGAAAAGCAAGGGTGCCGCATCTCTCCGCCTCATCCATATAGGCAGTGGAGAGTACAATTGTGGTCCCTTTTCCGTGCAACTCATAAAGAATATGCCAAAACTCTCTTCTCGATACGGGATCGACACCGTTTGTCGGTTCATCTAAAAAAAGAATTTTCGGTGTGTGAACCAAAGCACAGGAAAGGGCTAATTTTTGTTTCATCCCTCCCGACAGCATATCGGCCCGTCGATCTCTGAATTTATATAAGTCACTAAAAATCAATAACTTATCAATTTTCTCTTTTTTTTCACTGCCTTTTATGCCATAAATATCAGCGTAAAAAGAGATATTCTCCCCCACGGTTAAATCGCCGTACAAACCGAATTTTTGACTCATATATCCGATTCTCTCTTTGACAGCCTCCGCATCCCGGACAA
>JABDBB010000108.1 GCA_013288845.1 Chlamydiota bacterium
AACGATGATTTTGCTTTCCGTGGCGTGTGTAACCATTTCTTTTATATGCGTCCGAACCACATTCAGGGCATTCATGTGTCATAGAAGGTATCCTATAGTATAAGTTGTCTTTAAGCTCGACCCGGTATTTTTTTAGAATGTATAATATGTAATCGCCTAATTGACAAGGGAAAAATTATCTCTCTTAAAAAAAAGTAAAAAAATATTCTTTTTTGGTATATATCATTATTCACCTTACACAGATAAGCATCGGAGCATCCCGGCTCCTGCACACTTAATACACGAGGGAATAATGCCGGCTCGAATCATAGAGAATTCTAATAAAAATATTCAATCCGAAAAACTCATTTTTCCTCCCGAAAAAGAAAAATCGATGCAATCTCACATAAATGTAGAGAGCAAATATACAGACATGTATGAACGTTCTCTTCGTGAACCGGAAAAATTTTGGATAGAATCTGCTGCGGAATTGAGTTGGTTTAAATTTCCTAAAAAAGCCTTAAAATATAGCCCAAATAGTGAATTAGGAATATTCCAACATACTTGGTTTGAAGACGGAATCCTAAATGTATCGTTCAATTGCTTAGATCGTCATCTTGTAAACGGAAAAGAAAATAAGCCTGCAATTATTTTTCAGGGTCAAAATGAAAAAGAGGTAAAAAGTTACACTTTTAAAGAATTACATGAAGAAGTATGTCGTCTAAGCAATTTATTCAAATCTTATGGAATAAATAAAGGAGATCGCATTTGCATTTATCTTCCTGTATGCATAGAAGCGGTCTGTGCAATGCTTGCCTCATCCCGTATCGGTGCCATACACTCCGTTGTATTCGGCGGATTCAGCGCCGAAGCACTGGCATACAGAATCAATCACTGCCAATGTAAAATTGTGATTACCTCGGATGTTACTGTAAGAGGGAAAAAGAAAATTTTTCTCAAAAAAGAAACGGACATAGCTCTTCAGGAATGCCCTTCTGTAGAACATGTTCTCGTTGTGAAAAAAGATCCGGATCTTTGTGAGATGAATCCTCACAGAGACAGATTTTATCATGAAGAAATTGCAAAAATGTCACCTGATTGTTCTCCCGAACCTTTGCAGGCAGAAGATCCTCTTTTTATTCTTTATACATCCGGATCAACCGGAAAACCGAAAGGGGTCGTGCATAGTCAGGCAGGATATCTTCTTCATGCTTCTCTCTCTCATAAATATATCTTTGATATCCGCGAAGATGACAGATATTGGTGTACTGCCGATCCGGGATGGATTACCGGACATAGCTACGTAGTGTACGGACCTCTCGCTAACGGATGCACAACCTACATATATGACGGTTTACCGGATTTTCCCGATCCGGGACGATGCTGGAAAATTATCAAAGAAAATAAAATTACAGTATTCTACACAGCTCCTACACTTATACGCTCTCTTATGCGCGAAGGGGAATCTTGGCCGCAATCTTACGATTTATCTTCTTTGCGAATTTTAGGATCGGTAGGAGAACCTATTAATCCGAATGCCTGGATGTGGTATTATCAATTCATAGGGAACAATCATTGCCGTGTAATCGACACATGGTGGCAAACAGAAACAGGGGGCATTATGATCGCCCCCTTTCCGGGATGTCATACTCTTAAACCGGGAAGCGCCTCCCGACCGTTTTTTGGAGTTGAACCGATTATACTTCGTGATGACGGATCTGAATGTGCTCCGAATGAAAGCGGAAATTTATGCATGAAAAGACCTTGGCCGGGTATGATGCGTACGATATGGAATGACCGGGACAAATTTATCGAGACCTATTTTACACAATTTCCCGGATTATATTTTACAGGCGACGGTGCTTTTATCGATTCTGACGGAGATTATTGGCTTTCAGGCAGAGTGGATGACGTCGTGAACATTGCCGGACATCGTTTAGGTACTGCAGAGATAGAGAGCGCGTTGGTGAATCATCCGTCTGTTGCCGAAGCTGCAGTGGTTTCCGTAGACGATTCGATAAAGGGAGAAGCTTTATACGCCTTTGTAACGCCTATTAGAGATTGTATTCCGGATGAAACCCTCCGGAATGAATTATTTACTGAAGTGAGAAAAATAATAGGTGCGATAGCAGTCCCTCAAACAATACAATTTACCTCGGCCCTTCCCAAAACCCGTTCAGGAAAAATAATGAGAAGGCTTCTTAAGAAAATTGCCTCAAAAAAATATGAGGATTTAGGAGATGTTTCTACTTTGGCTGATCCTTTGATTATCAAAAATCTTATTAAGGGGATTTTTTGACAACGAAATATAGAATGAATATGATGCTACAAATTAACGGAGAGTAAGTATATGTTTGAAAATCCCTCAGTAATTTCACTGCAAAAATGGATGTTGGCAACGGCAGGGATTTTTTCTCTCATCGCTGTTCTTTTAGGAGCTTTCGGAGCTCACTTTCTTAAAGATAAATTAAGTCGTCATGCTCTTGATGTGTTTGAAATCGGTATAAAATATCAATTCTATCACTCTCTTGCACTCATGATTATAGCTCTTGT